>NZ_JBGCDQ010000050.1:0-20540 GCF_045105575.1 Winogradskyella sp.
CAAAACTTAAATGGTAGCTTACTGTGAACTCTGAAGCGGGCTGTGTGCCTAAAATTAAAAGTGTTTGTGCACTTAAATCAAACTCCTCGAAACCATCGTTGCTTATGTCATCGCATAACTCTAAATCTGGTGCTGGGTTGACAGTGGGTGCACTTTCCGCAGACAATAAAAAAGACGTTGTATCAATACAGGTTTGTGTTAGGTCTGCTATTCGTACCCAAATCGTTTGAGGGCTAGATATATTAGTGTAAGGACTTGTCAACGCTCCGGTATTATCAATAGCATCTTGCTCGGTGAGATGATAACTTATAGAAAAATCACCAGCATCTTGAGCTCCTAAAACATCATCATCGTTTTGTAATAAATCGAATTCCTCTACACCTGTAGCACTACAAATTGATAAGTTCTGCGGAACATTTGCAGTAGGGCTAGCTCTAAACTCAATTAAAATAGGATCTGCTGAGCCAGTACAAACTCCTGCAAAATCAAAATCAGCAGAATAAACGCCAGGTTCAGTCACCGTCAAAGTAGAAAGGACTTCACCAGGAATAACGACACCATCCTGATACCAAATATGCGTTGCTAGTTCCAAACTAGAATCTAATATAATTTCAGTACCATCACACTCTGCTGTATCAGCAGCTATGGTAATGTCATCACCTAAATTACCACCCAAATTAAAACTACCTGCTTTTATAAAAACACCAGAATCAAAATTGTTATCCCTATCATCAGCAATCACCAATTTTATGGTATAACTCTCTCCTGGAATAACTGCAGATTCAGCTGTAAACGGTCTAGTTCTTCCATCAAACGAAATTGGTGGACCGTTAGGCGAAGTATACGCACCAAAATATTGTTCGTTAATACCACCACATGACGCACCATTATCTGGATGAATATTTGTCACTAAAATAGGAGTTGTTGTTCCTGGTAAAACAGCTAAATTGGTCGTATTACCAGCTGAATCAGTTAATAAAAATGCAAATGCATCAGAAAACGTACATTCAAAACTCCCCATATCGTATTCTTCTGAAGCCATTAAAAAATCGAAACTAATACTGTCTGCAAGTGGTACAAAATCAAATTGAATGAACGTGGCATTGTTTGAATCTATACCAACCGCAGCTTCTAAATCAGCGTCGCCAGGCCAAGCGCCAGAACCATCACCTAAAAATGTATTAGGTCCACCTGCCTCGCTAGCATCACCAGTGGTAAGTAGTAATCCATCTTCAAAAGGAAAATCAATTCCGTTGCTAAAAAAATAACCAATACCATTAGGCTCCGAAGCACTAAAATTTATTCCTGTTGATGATACTATATTTGAAACGGAGGCACATGGACTATCAATTAAAACATCCTCGATCAACTGCTCTGGTGTAAATGTATCTTGATCTACAACAACATTAGGTCCTAAAACAAAAACAGTTATTGTAATTGTATCCGAACAGCCTTGAGGGTTTATATCTGATGCTGTTAATGTTACGGTATATGTACCTGAGTTAGTATATGTATTAGTAACATCTGCACCTGAAGCTGAATTTCCATCTCCAAAATCCCAATTATATAAGGCATCAGTACCATCAACAGAAAACGTTCCACTACCAGAAAAATCGACTGATTCACCAGGTAAAATACCGATAACACCTGCTGCATTGGGTAGAGGTGTAGTCGCATCTATTGACGCTACAATATTTTGACAAGGAGTAGCACAAAGAATCTCTGCTTCCCAACCGTTAATATTACCACCTCCGTTAGAAATAAACTCTACTGTAAGACATCCAGAGGTATTAGCACCCGTGGCTGATACAGTACCTGGACCTGTAGGTCCTTGATAAGAACCAATAAGCGGTGCTGTGACATCATCGCCATCATAAATATTCATAACATCTGGCTGTGCTCCAAGCTGTGTCGTAAACAAGGTGAAATTCAAAATAATAAACTCATCAGCATTTTCTGGGCAAATTGTAGTAACTAAGTTTTCATCATTTCCATAATTGGCAAATTCACCTCCTGAATCAAAAAATCTATCAGGAGCACAGCGCGTAAATGTTCCGTTTTCCATCAATATATCTTGAGAAAAACCAAAAGAAGAAATAATAATTGTAAGACTATAAAGAATCTTTTTCATAACTAATTGATTCAATTACTCAACCTTCAAATAGAACGTTATCATATTAAAGAGAAATGCAGTAATTTTCGTAAAGCACGGAATTTAATAAAATTATCTCAATTGATTTCAGTTATTAGTCATAAAACATAATCTAAAGGATGAACGTTTAAGTTGATATTTCATACTTTTGCAAATAAAAAAGATGATACAGACAAAAATAGCCATTGTGTCTACTTCTAACGATGCAATTTTAAAATTTGAAGCAGATCGCTTTCTTACCAATCATAATAGCTTTGAATTCAACAATATAGACGATGCTAAAAATTCGCCTTTAGCCCAAGAATTGTTTCATTTACCTTTTGTAAAAAAAATATATATCGCATCAAATTTTATAGCGATTGAGCGTTATAACATTGTAGAGTGGAAGGACGTTCAAAATGAAGTTGCACTTCAAATAGAAGACTATTTATCTAAAGATGGCATTGTTGTCACTGAAGATGTTTCTAAGCCGAAAGCGGCAGTAACTATCTATGCAGAAACAACCCCAAACCCTGCGGTGCAAAAATTTGTATGCAACAAAGTATTAGTTCCTAATATCTACGAATTTACCTCTATAGAAGAAGCTAAACCCTCTCCTTTAGCTACCGCTTTATTTCAGTTTCCATTTGTAAAAAATGTATTCATGGAAAAAAACTTTATTTCAATAACTAAATTTGATATTATTGAATGGGAAGAGATTACGCTTCAGTTAAGAGAATTTTTAAAAGCCTACGTGGAAGAAGGAAAAACCATATTAAACGATGAAGCTCCTAAACAGCTCAAAAAAACAGAAGAAGCCATTGAACAAAAATTTGAAGCCTTAGATGATATCTCGAAAAACATTATAAATATTCTTGAAGAGTATATAAAACCTGCTGTTGAAAGTGATGGTGGTAATATTGAATTTAAGTCCTATGATCCAAACACAAAAAAAGTAGAGGTGTTATTGCAAGGGGCTTGCAGCGGATGCCCATCATCTACATTTACTCTAAAAAATGGGATTGAAAGCATGCTAAAAGAGATGCTGAAAGATGAGTCAATAACGGTTAATGCCATAAATGGTTAGAATTACTTTTCTATACTCTATTTAATTCTTAACTTTAATTTTTAAAAAGTAACTAGAACAATTATAAATAAATTGATAGAATGAAAAATTTAATTAACAGTAGTATCATTTTATTGGTATTAATTGCAACTTCAAACAGCTATTCCCAGATCAATAATCCAAATTTTTACTCTGAAAATGTTTTTGTTACAAAAAATGTTAGTGCCAAACTAGAGGCATTGGGCTCTCCTTACATTGATGAAAATTTTAAAAACATAAAGATTGAAGGATTTGATAAAGTTCAATACATTGGGAGGTACAATGCTTATAATGATGAAATGGAAGTGAAAGTTAAAGACAAAATTATCGCCCTTGATATTTCAACAGATTATAAGGTTGAATTCATATCTGATAATAAAATCTATAAAACAATAGATTATATTACCGAAAATGACGAAGAAAAACGTGGTTTTTTGGTTGTAATTGCAGAATTTGAGACATACTCTTTATTAAAACAGGAACGTATAAATTATTACGAAGGTCAAGAAGCAATTTCCTCCTACCATAAGGATAAGCCTGCTAAATTTAACAGAATCGGCGATTCATATTATGTCCAATTTGAAGATAAGACTATCTATTTACCTCAAAAGAAAAAGGAATTTTTAGAAATTTTTAAAGAAAAATCTTCTTTACTAAAAAGTTTTATAAAAGAAAAAAAACTAAATACAAAAACAGAAGATAATCTTAAAAAGATTTTTGAATATTTAAATGAAATTTAATAATCATTTACAGTCTTGAATCTAACAAAATTGTAATATGATTTTAGTTCAAAATAAAATCGCTAACAGACCTCATAGCTTCTTTAGTTTTCTCCTTTAAAATCTTTGATATTAAACTATTTTTTTTGCTTAACGCATCTGGGATATTTCTGAATTGGAATAGATTATACCACATGGGTTTTTAGATCTTATATAAAACAGGTAAAACCCTACTCAATAATAATGCGAATATCAAAAAAAATAGGGGTGCTACTACAAAAAGTTTACAGTTGAGTCCATTATCTATATGTACTCAAAAAACGGCATTGAAAACATACTAAAAGAGATGCCGAGAGATGAATCAATAACAGTTAATGCTATAAATAATGAAAATTTTATTAATTTTAAAGGTGACTTTTTAAATAAAATAGTTTCTTAAAAGTATAACTCTTAAAAACAAAAAAAATAGCAGTATTAAAAGTGATTGAAGTATTATCTAACTCAGATAAAAGTTGGGAGGACGCAACAAAAAAGGCAGTAAAAGAAGCAGCTAAAACTGTGAAAAACATAAAGTCTGTATATGTACAAGACCAGAGTGCAATAGTTAATGATAATAATGTTACTGAATTTAGAGTCGCATTAAAATTAACCTTCGAAATTAAATAATAAACATCGAAACTAGCAGGTAACTCGGCGAAGAAAGTCGGGTTGTTTTTAGTTTCAAAATCGAAATAAAAATATGGATACACAAAAATGGATTGACGAAGGTTACAATTTAATCGTAGAATTTGGCCCAAAATTAATTGCAGCTATTGCAATATGGATCATTGGAAGTTGGATTGTGAAAATGCTCCTAAAGGGAGTTAAAAAAGCCATGAACAAAGCTGACTATGATGAAAGCTTAAAAAAGTTTTTATTAAATCTGATAAATTGGATTCTAAAGATTGTTTTAATAGTTGTTGTTTTAGGTACTGTAGGTATTGAAACTACATCATTTGCAGCCATACTTGCAGCTGCTGGTTTAGCTATTGGCTTGGCTTTGCAAGGGTCTCTAGGTAATTTTGCTGGTGGTGTTTTATTAATGATCTTTAAGCCTATTAAAATTGGCGATCTTATTGAAGCGCAAGGAGAACTCGGTGTTGTAAAAGAAATAGAAATTTTTACAACAAAACTTTTAACTCCAACTAATAAAGAAGTTATTATTCCTAATGGTGCATTATCTAATGGCAATATTGTGAATTACTCTACAGAAGGAAAACTTAGAGTAGATCTTACATTTGGTGTTGGCTATGATTCTGATATCAAACAAACTAAAGATGTTTTAATGCAAGTTTTAACCTCTAACCCAAAAGTTTTACAAGATCCTGCACCTACAGTAAATGTGTCTGAATTAGCTGATAGTTCAGTGAACTTTGCAGTTAGACCTTGGTGTACTGTGGCCGATTATTGGGATGTCTATTTTGCTACACATGAAAACGTGAAAATTGCTTTAGATGCCGCTGGTATAGAAATACCTTATCCACATGCCGTTGAAATACAAAAAGACGCTTAAGCTTTCTTTTTTAAAGCAACAAAATCCTTTAAATAATAAGGCTCAAAATAAGCGACATCTTCGGTGTCGCTTTTTTTATACTTTAATTCTACTAAAGATGACATTTCATTAGCCGAAGGTAATTTTCCTTCAATAAAAATTGCATTAGGATGTTGTATTAAAGCTTTTGTTTTTTCAACACCACTGCCTATAAAATAAACTTTATCAGTGGCTAAAAGGGCTTGATAGCTGTCTTCTGTTAAAATTTCTGCTTTAATTTCTCGATGTAATTTTAAATCTGACGTATAAATAGCAGAATAAACTTCCATGCGCCTTGCGTCTAACATCGGTATAATAAACCCATCTTTATGTTTTATTTGATGCGCTAAACTCTCTAACGTTGAAATAGAAATCAGCGGCTTATTTAAGGCAAAACAGAAACCTTTAGCAGACGATACACCAATCCTTAAACCCGTATAAGAACCTGGTCCTTTACTCACTGCAACGGCATCAATTTTGGAAGGTTTCAAATTCGCGCTTTTAAAAACTTCGTCTATAAAAAGATGTAATGTTTCGGCATGAGAATAACTTACACTATTATCCTCTTTTAAAACTAAAGTCTCTCCATCTTTAGACAGAGAGACCGAACAATTTGTAGTTGCTGTTTCTATATTTAATACTAATGCCATTTGTGGTATTATTAATCAGAAAAAGTAATGAATAAATAAGCTACCTTAGCTACTCTTCGCTTTTTTCTTCTGACGTATCGTCTGGCTTTTTATTTTTATCCTCAATTAAATCACCAGCATTAAGTTTTTTAGAAACCATATTATAAGGACCTGTAATAATTTTGTCATCTTTACTTAATCCTGAAGTAATTTCTATATTAGTATCATCTTGAATCCCTGTTTTTACAACTCGTAACTTAGCCTTACCATTTTCGTTAACAAAAACACATTCAAATTTCTCCTCTTCTTTCACTGAAACTTCACTGTCTAAATTCACATTTTTACCAAAACGTTTCTTTGTAGAACTTGTATCTGTCTTAATAACAATAGCGCTTATTGGCACAGAAATAGCACCCTTTCTCGTTTTAGTAATAATATCCACTGTTGCTGTCATTCCAGGTCTAAAAGGAGAGTAGGTGTCGGGTTTACCTTCTGTTAGATCTTTGTATGATTCTTCAATAATTCTCACTTTAACCTTAAAATTTGTGACCTGATCTGCGGCTAAGTTTCCCGCTGCGGAGTTTGCGATTTGAGTCACTATTCCTTTAAATTCTTTATTTAAATACGCATCCACTTCAACAATAGTAGAATCACCAATACTCACTTTTACAATATCATTTTCATTAACATCGACTTCAACTTCCATTTTTTTAAGATTGGCAAGACGTAATATTTCTGAACCAGCCATCATTCCTGTTCCAACCACACGTTCACCCAATTCTACACTTAAAAGAGAAACTGTTCCACTCATTGGTGCATAAATGGTTGTTCTGTTTAAGTTGTCCTTAGCCTCGTTTACCGTAGCTGCAGCACTCTGTACGCTATAATATGCTGAATTCTTTCCTGCAACTGCAGTTTCATAAGTTGCTAAGGAGCGGTCCCAATCAGCTTTAGAAATAACACCTTTTTCAAATAGAGACTTATTTCTTTCGTAATCTGCTGTAGCTTGTTTTAGGGTTGCCTCAGCCTGAGCCATACCTGCTCTTACATTTTGATATGAGGCTTGGGATCTACTTAAAGCAGATTGAATTAAATCTGGGTTTACTCTGACAAGTAAATCCCCTTTTTTTACCTCTTGTCCTTCTACAAAAGGCAATTCTAATATTTCGCCAGACACTTCCGAAGATATTTTCAACTCTACTTCTGGTTGAATTTTCCCAGTAGCAGAGACTGTTTCAACAATGTCTTTTAAAGTTACTTCCTGAATTGTAACTTGTTTAAACTCCCCTTTTTTCCCAAACCATCCCATTGATTTACCTGCAACTATGACAATTAAAGCCATAATTACAACTCCGATAATGATTTTTACTGTTTTGCTCATAATTAAAACTTTAATTCTGTTGCTGGAACTCCGAAATATAATTCTAAGACCTTTAATTTAAAAATATAATCATATTTAGCACGATTCAATTCAATATTAGCGTTGTCAAATCTAAGCTTAGATTGGCTAAAGTCGAACGCATTGGTTAAACCAACATCATAACGCTCTTTGGCGTAATCATAGGCTAACTCTTGAGATTCAACAGCGACTTTTGCCGCTTCATAACTTTTAAATGAACCTTGCGCATCAACATAGGCTTGATATACCGTAGACTCTAAGTCGAGTTCTACTTGTTCTAGCTGAAATTTAGATCGCTCCAGATTAACTTTATTCCTTTGAATATTTCCCCTAGTATTGAACCCATTCAAAATAGGAATATTTAATTGTAATCCATAACCAATACCATCATTTTGGTATAACTGATTAATAAAAGGATCAGCTGCCACTTCTGACAAAATAGTGTTTTGAAACTGGCTAACTACAGCTTGCCCTGTACCTTCAACAACGCCTATTTGACGAGTAGTCGTCGGGTTATTCGGATCTAATCGTGACTCAAAAGATGTTGTATTAGCGAATCTTGTATTATAACCAAAAAACGCAGATAATGTAGGTAGATTTGCTCCTTTAGCGATTTTTAAATCAATATTAGCTAGTTCTACGTCTTGTTCGGCTATTTTAATTTCTGATCTACTTTCTTTTGCAGCCGTAATTAATTCTGAAACTTTTTTATCTGCAATAACTGAATCTACAATGTCGTACCCTTCATCCTCTATATCGAAATTCTCATAATCCTTTATCAATAATAGTTGTGCCAAACTGATTAATGAAATTTGAATACTATTCTCAGCATTAATAATCGACTGCTGCTCACTTGCATCTGTAGCTTTAATTTCTAATAAATCACCTCTCGGTAAAACTCCAGCATCGACCAACTCTTGAGTTCTTTCTATTTGTTCTTTAGTAACTTCATTCTGAGATTTAAAAACTTCTAAATTAGCTTTATTGAGTATTACTGCAAGATAACCATTGGCTACAAATAATGAAATATCATCTTTCATTCTATCCAAACGGTATTGGCTTGCCAGTTTACTTATATCAGCACGTTGCAATTCTCTAATGTTTCTCAAGCCATCGAAAATGGTGTAACCAATATTAATGTTCCCTGAAGCAGAAAGAAACGTGGTGGTTTGTGCATTGTTAGTAACAGGGTTAAAACTTAAACCTGTATTTTCAGAAACACCACTACCTAAATTAACACTTGGCACAAAATTACCTAAAGCATTAAGTTTATCTATCTCTGCTAATTCGATATCTAGTTCACTTTGCTTTACTGAAATGTTATTTTCCAAGGCATATTGAACACATTCTTTTAGCGTCCATTTTTTATTTTGCCCCTGTGCTAAAACCCCTAAAAGAAGTATGATTATGATGATTGATTTTTTCATGATGCTTATTTGTCTATATAAAACTTAAAGTGTTACACTAAATGTGCGTTTAATTATTGTGCGTATTTTGGAACTCCTTGAACTTGATTCCAAACTTTTATTTTATCGTTTTTTGTAATGCCGCTTTTAACCTCTACAAAGATGCCATCGCTTATACCTAATTCTATATCTTTTCTTTCAAATTTCTGATCACCGACCTCAATCTCTACATATGGCTTTTTAGTTTCTTTATCATACTGAACTAGTGCCTCTTTAATGGCTAAAACATCTTCTACTTTTTCTAAAATTATAGACGCATTAGCACTTAAACCAGCTCTGATAAAAGTAGAATCTATTTTTTTAAGAGATCCCTTTATTGCAAACTGAATCGCTCCATTTTCCGCGACACCTTTAGGTGCAATATAATCTAAAATAGCATCGAATTTTTCATTTTCAATCGCTCCTACTGTAATTTCTAGTGGTAAACCTTCTTTTATTTTACCGACTTCACTTTCATCTACTTTCCCTTCAAAAATCATTTGTTTAACATCTGCTAAAGATGCAATTGACGTGCCTTCATTAAAATTATTGGCTTCAATAACTTGGTTTCCTGCTTTTACAGGCACATCTAACACCATACCAGAAACTGTAGCTCTTACTTGTGTTTGCGCAATATTCCCTAACCCTGAAGTTGTTCCTGTTTTAATGATATCATAATTTTGACGTGATTGGGTTACACTAATCCTAGCTTGTTCTACTTGTTGCTTCGCCTGTAAGAAAGTGTTATTCACCTGATCGAACTCATTTGCCGCAATAACCCCTTTATCAAACAATCCTTTTTGACGATCGTAAATCGCTTTTTGTGTTTTATAATTGATTTCTGCCGTCTGTAATGTGGTTCTATTTGAAGCAATGTTATTTTTTGCACTCGTTAAATTAGATACGTTTGGTATCACTTTAATTTGTGCAATTAAATCTCCTTGATTTACATACTCACCTGCTTCTATGTAAACTTTTTCAATAACACCAGAAATATTTGGCTTAATTAATATTTCTTCCTTCGGAACAATACTGCCTGTTGCTACAGTCTTCACAACTATGGTTTGCTCAGTAGCACTCTCGGTGGCAAAAGTTATAGGATTTTCTTGATTTTTCTGCCATAAATAATATAATGCTGCGCTAAAGACAACAACAATTAATAGTAATGCAATTACGGTTTTCGTTCTTTTCATGATTATGATTGATATATTTATTCTATTCTTAAAGCGTCAACAGGTTTCATTTTGGTGGCACTATTTGCAGGAATTAAACCTGCTAACAAGCCTGAAACAATTAATATAATTAAAGCTGTAAATACAACTTGCATGCTTACACTAGGGTTTGCAAAGTTTTCAACGGAACCTACACTATCTAAAATGGCATTCATTATCCAAATAACCAAAGCCGCAAACGAAATACCAACCATACCAGAAAGGATAGTCAATATTAAGCTTTCTTGTAAAATTTGAGATTTAATAGTCCAAGGACTAGCACCTAAAGCACGTCTTACACCAATTTCTTTAGTACGTTCTTTAACTACTATGAGCATAATATTACTAATACCAATAATACCAGACATTAAGACCAAGGCACCAACGAAATATCCGACCAAGGTTAATATTGAAAACAAACCGTTGATACGTTCAAACTGTTCGGACAAATCGAAATGCCCAATAGCACGATCATCTTCAGGATGTATTTTATGTCTCGACTTCATTAAATCGAAAATTTGCTGCTTTAAGGATGTAATTGAGATACCGTCAACAGCCGTTATTGCCATCCAACCCACACTTTCGCCTCTATTAAAGGCTTGGCCAAAGGTAGTAAAAGGCATATATATAGTACTTGCGTCTTGTTCACCATCACCTTGACTATTACTCATTTTAAAAGTACCCACTACTAAAAAGTTAACACCGTTAACTTTTATATAAGTCCCTAAAATATCTTCATCAATATCGTAAAGCCCTTTTACAACACCAGTTCCTATGACACAAACTTTACGTTTGTCTTCAATATCTGAGTAACTTATAAAACGTCCTTGAAGAATATCCATTGGCCGCTGCTTTATAAATTCCGGATAATCACCATAAATCTCAAACGCACCTGTTTTTGTACCTCTCACAACATTATTGGCACCATTATAACCTCCTAATTGATTTCTTGGAGATACATATTGTAAATTTGGTATTTCAGATTTTATAGCTGCAACGTCTCCTACTTTGTAATTAAAGTAGCGCCCTTTTGGTAAACCTTTGTAAGGTTTAGAAGTACCTTGCGTCCACATAAACATAGAATTTGTAGCAAAGTCGCCAAAATCCGCAGTTACTCCATTTTTAAGACCATTTGTTAAAGCCAAGAGTAATACTAAAATAGTAATTCCCCAGAATACTCCGAATGCCGTTAAAAACGTTCTAAATTTATTAGCGTTTAACGCTTCTAATATTTCTTCCCAACGGTCTCTGCTAAACATATTATTCGTCTCTTAAGGCATCAATAGGTTTAATCATTGCGGCTCTGTAAGCTGGTATAAACCCAGCTAAGGCGCCAGCGAAAACCAATAAAAATACCGTTGTTAAAGCTATATTAAAATCTACTTGCGGATATTTTATAAAGTCACTTTCTATTTGCGGCCCTACCAATTCTAGTAAACCAAGTCCAAAGATTAACCCAAACAAACCAGCGAACATAGTTACGAAAACTGATTCTTGTAAAATCATACCGACAATAGACATTGGTAATGCGCCTAGTGCCTTACGTATGCCAATTTCTTTAGTTCGCTCTTTTACAATAATCAGCATAATATTTCCAACGCCTACAATACCTGCAATAATTGTTCCGATACCAACAAACCAAAATACAGCGCGAATTGTTGCTATTAGTGAATATATTTTCTGTGCTTCTTCTAAAGTATTATAAACTCTAACAGCACTCGTATCGTCTGGTGCAACTACATGAATTTCTTTAAGTTGCTGCTCAATACCTGAAGCAATTGCGTTAGATTGTTCAACTGCTTGGTCAAAATTATCTGCCATTTTAACTGTAAATGTCATGTTTCTAATATCATCACCAGCATTAAAGACTTTTTGAGCTGCAGTTATAGGAATATAAACTTGGCTTTCTTCACGATCTCCACCTGGATCGTAAAAAACACCAACCACCTTAAAATTCATTCCAAATACTTGAATATTTTTATTAATAGGGTCTTCACCTTTAAAAAGATCTGTTTTCATTTTATTACCAATAACTGCCACTTTCTTACTTTCATCCACATCGGATTGGTTAATAAAACGACCAGAGCCAATATCTGCGTTTTCAATAAATTGGTTATCTGGTAATGTCCCTCTTACGCGATAATTACCTGTTTCGTTATTATAAGACACTGTTCCTCCCCAAATCATGTAATCTTTGGTACGGTATTCTAAATATTCGTCGTACTTGGTTTCAACGGCATCAAAACTAGAGTTTTTTAGTTGGATATAGCGTCCAGGATTTAGTCCTTTATAGCCTTTGGTTGTAACTCCCGTCCAAACAGATACTCGATTAGTTGCATCTTGTTCAAATTGCGACTTTACACCGTTCTCGATGCCTTTACTAAAACCTAAAAGAATTACTAATATGAATATTCCAGAAGCTACAGAAAGTCCTGTTAAAAACGTACGTAATTTATTTTTACGCAATGTTTCAAAGATCTCTTGCCATCGTTCTATATCAAACATGTGCTGATGCTCTAACTTGTTCTACAGTACTATCATCTATAATAATACCATCCTTAAGATTAACAATACGTTTGGTCATGTGTGCAATATCGTCCTCGTGGGTTACTACAAGAATTGTTTTCCCATCATCATTAATACCCTGTATTAACTCCATGACCTCATAAGATGTTTTTGTATCTAGTGCTCCTGTTGGCTCATCTGCTAACAATACTTTTGGATCGCTAGCCAAAGCTCTAGCAATCGCTACACGTTGCTTTTGTCCACCGGACAATTCACTTGGTAAGTGATGGGACCATTCCGCTAAGCCTACTTTTTCGAGATAATGCATAGCTTTATCCGTTCGTTCTTTTCGCTTGATACCCTTGTAGTAAAGTGGCATAGAGACATTATCTAAAGCGCTTTTATAATTAATAAGGTTAAATGATTGGAAAATGAAACCTAAAAATTCATTTCTGTATTTAGCAGCTATTTTTTCATTAAGGTTTTTAATTGGAACACCATCTAGAATATAATGTCCTTCGTCAGCTTCGTCTAACATCCCTAGAATATTTAGCAATGTTGATTTTCCCGAACCCGAAGAACCCATAATAGACACTAGTTCACCCTCTTTAACATCAAAATTAATGCCTTTAAGTACGTGAAGCGAGTTGCTTCCCATATGATAAGATTTGTGTAAATCTTTAATTTGAATCATAATAGAGGTTGTTAGTTGTGCAATTTTACTAAAATTTGAAGGTCTTTTGTGCCAACGAATTGTTAATAGTTACTCTATTAAGACTCTATAAAACAGAATATGTTACAGATTTTGGAGTTTAATTTTCTGTTTTGGGTTTATTATATTTTCTATAAAAAATAAAACCAATGGTACCAACAATAATATAAGGCACTGCCATCAAAAAAACAATCCCATCGTTTATACCTTCTGCTGCTGATTGATCTTCACCACTTTCTAAAACTGCCCTGCACATAGCGCACTGTGCATTGGCTGCTGTAGCAACGAACACAAAAAGAATAGCACATATAATTTTTAGCTTCATAATTAGATATAATAAGGTGAAATCATGAGATACACCACCACTCCTGTAACCGCAACATACAACCACATTGGAAATGTAATTTTAGCGATTTTTTTATGACGTTCAATACTATTTGTAATACCACGTACATAGGTAATTAACACAAATGGAACAATCACAATCGACAATACAATATGCGTCACTAGAATAAAATAATAGACATATTTTATAGCTCCTTCACCACCAAATTTAGTAGAATCACTCGTCATATGATACGCTACATACATCACTAAAAAAAGTACCGAAAGTGTAATTGCCGTTTTCATCAATGTTTCATGCAGCTTTCTGTTTTTCTTCTTAATCGCTATAACCGCTAATATTAAGATAATAGCTGTTAATCCATTTGTGGCCGCATAAATTGGTGGTAAAAAGGTTAACGGTTCTACATCGAAACCGAGTGTGCGCAAATTAACACCAAACAAAGCTGCAACCGCTAAAGGAATTATAATCGATAACGCTACAATCCACTTATTATATTTCTTTTCTTTTTCTAAATCAACTGCTTCCATTTTGCATCTTATTTTAAATCCTGAAACACAACGCACCAAATTTTAAGTTATGTTACAACTGAACATCACGTTTCTATTCTTTTAATAATTTAGCAATATCTTCCTTTAAAATGGTAATTTCTTGCACGTAGCCATCCTCATCTACACCATCAGCCTCTGGAATAAAGCCTCTGTAGAAAATTTTAGGATTACCAAAATCATCTTTCCTTGAACGTAAAAAGCCCTTTTTATCTACTAGAGCAAAATCACCAGAATGCTCAAAACCAAAGGCATCTTCTACATCGCCTACAAAAATATTGAACCCAACATTGGCTAGTTTAAAAATGTCATCAAAATCGCCTGTCATTAAATTCCAATTTGGATTTACAACACCGTGCTTATCTGCATACGCCTTTAATACTTCTGGAGTATCTACTTTTGGCATTATGGAAAAAGAAGCCACTCCAAAGTCTTCAAAATCCTTAAATTCATTTTGAACCTCTACCAAATTCTGATTCATTGGTAAGCATATTGTAGGACAGGTTGTGAAAAAAAATTCGACCACATAAACCTTTCCTAAATAATCTTCGTTAGTAATGATCTCGCCATTTTGATTTGTAAAACTGAATTCAGGTACTTTTCTTAGTTCATCGTTAATCTCTAAGTAAACCACATCACTTTTACCTAAGTTAGCGCTTATATTATCAGAAGTCGCAACATTTTTACTGCGACTTTCGTCTCTTGTAATGTCATCTTGGCTGACACGATCTATAATTTTAGGAACAAAAATAATCCCGAAAACTAAAATTATAAACGTAATACCGATATACGAATAGCTTGTTTTTTTACTCATTATTTTGTTTTAAATCTTTGTTTCGTCTTGTGTCAGAGTTCTCAAACTTCCCTTTTCTCTTCTGACGATATTCGGTAAATAAAATTCTGATATCATCACTCATCATATTCTTAATTTCAGATACCTCAATAGTATTGTAAGCATATACAGAAAATGGTGGCTTATTTTCTTCCACCTGATTTTTGTTTCTGCCATCTATTCTTCCACGCTGATTTAAGTCCTTATCAATAATAAACACCGTGTTTGTCGATAGATCTTGAGACAATGCTTCTTTCGATTTTAAAGAATTAAATAGCATTTTTATTTCACCTTCTGTACCAAAAGCATAATGCCAAAATCTTAAATCTTCGTAGGTATTAATCTCTTTTTTTAATGTTTTGACTTCTTCCTGGGCTCCTTCTGCCACAATGATGACCACCTGAAATTTTTTAAATCCTTTAAACTTATCATAAACAAGCTCTTTAAGATTAGATGCGGCAATATTTTTATTCAGCGGATTTTTACCTAAAAAACCTAATACCGTAATATGATCTTTGAGAAGAATACTATCTGATCTGTCTGAAATAAAACGCTCTATATCCGATACGTTTTTATGCACAACATTTAAAGGCTCATAGTTATGCTTTGCAGGATACAGCATGAGTAAAAAAAGTACTGGTAGAAAAAAAAGTACTCCTAAAATTAAGTTACGTTGGGTTTTATTTGCTTTCATCTTATTAAGACCTCTAATAGCTGTATTTAACAGGTAGTTAATTTTATAAATTACGGTATCACCTTTAATACATTTGAGTTATGCAAAAATAAAAAAGGTGGCTTATAAAAACCACCTTTTTGGATATCATTTAACACTTAAATAACGTTATAAAATGTCTGTTTTTAGATTTAAAAATCTCTTTTTATTAAAGAATCAGCACCATTATATACGTCAAATACATAACCACCTTCTTGTAATAAAATAAAAATTAGATAACAGATAAGAAAAACACCTGTCCATACCACCATTTTTCGTAAACTTCCTGTTTCATCTCGCATGTGCATAAAATCCCAAGTAATATAATACGCCTTAACAATTGTTAATACAATAAAAATTAAGTTTAATGGTTTCATGTAGATTATTGGTGAAAATAGAATATTCCCCAATGTTGCAAAAAAGCCACCTTCAAATGGTGTCATCCATGTATCCATAAAAATAGCTGGCTTGTATATACCCAAAACTACTTCCACAAGTGTAACGATAGTTAAGAATATAAGTACTCCCCAAATCTTTTGTGTATTAGACTTAAATTTTAAAAGTCCTCTAAATATTTCTAGTTTATGCTCGTGTGCCATAATTAAATCTTAAAATGTTGTTATACTAAATAGAAGAATGTGAATACAAATACCCAAACTAAATCGACAAAGTGCCAGTATAAACCAACTTTTTCGACCATTTCGTAACTTCCTCTGCGCTCGTAAGTTCCTAGAATGACATTAAAGAATATGATTATATTAATAATAACACCTGAAAGTACGTGGAATCCGTGAAAACCTGTTATAAAGAAAAAGAAATCTGCAAATAGCGTGGTTCCGTATTCATTTACGGTAAGGTTTGCACCTTTAACCACCAGCTTACCATTCTCTTTAATTTGCTTTAAGGATTCTTCACGCGATAAGATTGTTTTATGACCGTTTTCATCTAAAATCTGATTTCTCACCAATACGTTTTCATTAGCCGCCAACCCTTGGTAAATCTCATTTACAGTATATGGTGGCAATGTACTCTCTTCAACGAACCATAAACCGTTTTTACGCTCATGCACAGCACGATCTGTTGCTTCAGTTATTGCAAGATCTTCGATGGATACACGTTTAAATTTCTCTACTCCATCCATGGTAACATATTCACCAAATTGCAAAATGTTTCCACCCTTAGTTTGCACAGCTCCATAATCTCCTTGAATAAACGTTGCCCATTCCCATGCTTGTGAGCCTACGAAGATTGCACCACCAATAATGGTTAAAAACATGTAAAATGTTACTTTAGCTTTATTCATATGGTGACCTGCATCTACAGCTAACACCATCGTTACAGAAGACATAATTAGAATGAACGTCATAAATGCCACGTAAATCATTGGCAATTCCTGACCATGTAAAAAAGGTACGTGCGTAAAAACTTCATCCGCTATTGGCCATTCATTAATAAACTTAAACCTGGAAAAACCATAAGCGGCTAAGAAACCTGAAAATGTTAATGCATCCGATACGATAAAAAACCACATCATCAATTTACCATAACTTGCTCTGAGCGGCCTATTGCCTCCTCCCCAAGTTTTACCTTCTGTACCAGTACTAGCTACTGTAGAATCCATAGAATTTATTTAAATTTTAAGATTGGACAAAAATAATCAAATTATATATCTAAAAAAATATAAAAACAAAAAGAGCACAAGCCAAAGCACATCTACGAAATGCCAGAAATTTGCAGCGAGTTCAAAACCTAACATATTGTTGGAGTTATACTTTTGTTTAAAATGATTATAAATTACAACAATGAGGCAAATTAAGCCAGCAACGACGTGTCCTATGTGCAACACAGCAATAACATAAATGTAAGACATTGTGATATTACTGGTTGGCCCTGTAAAATTATAACCCGTTGCAATGATCTCGTTAAATCCAGCAAACTGACTGTAAACGAATGCAATACCTAATCCTAAGGTTGCGAGTAACCATAGCGTTACCATCTGCATATTATTTTGTCTGAGTGCTCGTTTTGCCAAAACAAAAGTTAAACTGCTCACTAGAATTAAAATGACACTAACTAAAAATGCATTTGGCAAGTTATAATCAATAAGCCAATCTTCGTTAAGACGTTGCTTGCTGCTTACAATAAAGGCGCTAATTAAGCCTGCAAAAGACATTAATAACGACGCAATACCAAACCACAACATCATCTTTTTAGACCTTGCTGTTTTTTCCTTCCGAGTTCCTTGTGTTAAATCCATCTATCTTAAAAATTTATCAGCAACATATATAATCTGCAACATTGTAATATAAAACACACTTGATAACATCAGTTGTTTAGCCGCTTTGATTGTGCGTTCTTTAAATAATCTTACCGCATAGACTAGCATAACAATACCAAGTATAAAAACTAAAACACCACCAGCAATAGACAATTGTAAATCTCCTGTAAAACCAAATACAGGAATTATAGAGGCAAGAATCGTCCAAACACTATACATTATAATCTGAACAGCAGTCCCTTTATCTGGCTTACCTGTTGGCAGCATAAAAAAGCCTCCTTTTTTATAATCTTCGTGCAAAAACCAACCTATAGCCCAAAAATGTGGAAACTGCCAAAAAAACTGAATAGCAAATAAAGTGCCTGGTTCAATACCAAAACTACCTCGTGCAGCAACCCAACCTAACATAAATGGAATTGCGCCTGGTATAGCACCAACAAAAACAGCTAAAGATGTCTTTGTTTTTAATGGTGTGTACACACTCGTATATAAAAATATGGATATGGCACCATACATGGCCGTTTTAGGGTTGATGATATATAATGTTATTAATCCTAAAACTGTGAACGAAGTCGCAATAATGAATGCCGTATTTACCGACATGCGGCCAGCAGGAATTGGCCTATTCTTGGTTCTATCCATTAGCGCATCTAAATCGCGCTCAATAATTTGATTATATGCATTAGACGCACCAACCATAAAATAACCACCAAATGCCAACAATACAAGCGTTGTAAGACTCAGGGTTTCTGCACCAAGAAAATAACCAGCAATTGAAGAAAAGACCACGCTAAGGGACAAACCCATCTTGGTGATTTCCTTAAAATCTGTAACCACAGAAGCAGTTGCTATCGAAGATTTTGTGCTACTCAAAACATTACGGTTTTTTTCTTTTTCTAAGCGATTGCAAAGATAGTTTGAAAAATCATTCTAACCAATGTAAAAGCTTAGTTTTATTATTCTCTTAACCTTTCTATTTAGACGCTAATTTAGACTAAACCATTCTCATAACTCTGGTTTTCAGAAACCGCATTTTTAAAATTGTTGGTTAGAGAAAGCTTTTAGAATAAAATTCGACTTATATTCCATACTTCAATTATAAAGAAACAAACCATCCTCTTAATTATGAAAACTATAAAACAACTCTCAATTCTGTTGGTCTTAGCTTCAACAACATTTCACGCACAAGGCCGTTTTGATGCCGTAGAAATAACAACTACAAAACTTACCGAACATACTTATATGCTAGAAGGCGCAGGTGGTAACATTGGAATTTCTGTTGGCGACGGTGGTGTATTTGTAATTGACGATCAATTTGCTCCCTTATCTGAAAAAATTTTAGCAGCCATAAAAACGATTAGTGACCAACCTCTTAAATTTTTAGTGAACACACATTTCCACGGAGATCACACTGGTGGAAATGAAAATATGGAAAAAGCTGGAGCCATCATTATTGCTCACGATAATGTAAAGAAACGCTTGGTTGAAAAAGAGTCCTCAAAAGCCGCTTTACCTGTAATAACATTTAATGATAAATTAAACCTTACTATAAATGGTGAAAGTATTGCTGTGTTTCATGTAGCAAATGCACACACTGATGGTGATGCGTTGCTCTATTTTACAGAAAGCAATGTGCTACATACAGGAGATACTTACTTTAATGGTCGTTATCCGTATATTGATTTAAATTCTGGTGGAAGTGTAAAAGGGTATATTGAAGCTGCTAAAAAAGGACTCATACTTATTGATGATGACACTAAAATTATTCCAGGTCATGGGAAATTAGCTAATAAAACAGATTATAAAACTTTTTTAACCATGCTTGAAACTTTAGCAACTAATATTCAGAATGCTATTGATGCTGGTAAAACCGAAGACGAGGTTAAAAATGACTCAAGCCTCACAAAACTTTATGACGATTTAGATTACGGTACTGGTTTTATCAATAGTGAAAAAATACGTTTAACGTTTTATAAGAGTTTGAAAGAAATATAATTACGAAAATCAGGAGACAGAAGAAGTAAATGCTCTCCAAAAGTGCCAAGACGCCAAAAAACTGACTCATAGTTCCCAAACTATAAAAAATCAGTATACCAATTAAAACCTATTTTATTACGCCAATAACTCAACCAAAGCGTATTAGAAATTGTCAGCATAGTTTCTACTAAAAAAATTATCTTTACGGGATAACAGTAACCAGCATCCTACTATAACCTGAATTATTTGCAGGATATGAGCAATAAACTTTGTTATGTAACTAGTTGCCAGTAATTTGAATAAAATATCGAAACAAGCCTAATGAAAAAAAAACTTTTAACTATAGTATTTCTTACAATATTCATTTCACTGTTTGGACAATCTAAAGACAAGCGTCTAGATGGATTGGAACAAGAAATTGTAA
>NZ_JBGCDQ010000051.1:0-42384 GCF_045105575.1 Winogradskyella sp.
TGTATTTTGTAGCGTTAAGGTACTGTATTTTCTAATCCAATAGGAGATGGTTGATCTTGGCACATTGTACTTTTTGGAAGCACAGTTTGTAGAGATCTGCCCATTTTGAATTTGGTCGACGACTAAAAGTTTGGTTTCTAAGGTTGCTTTTTGGTAGCTTTTTTTTCGCCAGTGTTCATTTTGTTGTTTCATAAGTGACTATCATTAAGTGATTAATTTTTAGTCAACCTATTTCAGGAAAGTACAGATTTAGAATATTGCAGTTGGTCTAATTTGCCAGATGATGATTTTATTTTACAAGATGACAAACCTTGGGTAATTGGTGAGTTTGTTTGGACTGGTTTTGATTATTTAGGTGAACCCACTCCTTATGATGAAGCTTGGCCATCACGAAGTTCTTATTTTGGAATTAATGATTTAGCAGGTTTACCAAAAAACCGTTATTACTTATACAGAAGCCGATGGAATACCAAAGATGAAACACTACATATTTTACCACATTGGAATTGGGAAGGACGCGAAGGAAAAACCACACCAGTTTTTGTCTATACCAATTATGATAGTGCTGAATTATTTTTGAATGGGAAAAGCTTAGGTATTCAGAAGAAAAATAAAGACACACCGCAAAACCGCTATCGCTTAATGTGGATGAATGTAAAATACCAACCTGGAACTTTAAAAGTTGTTGCACTAGATGATAATGGAAATCCTGTCGTAGAAAAAATAATGAGGACTACTGGAAAACCTCATCAAATTATTCTCGATTCTGATGTAAAAACGATTAAAGCAAATGGTGAAGATTTAGCTTTTGTTACAGTTTCTGTTGTTGATAAAAACGGAATTCCGTGTCCTACAGCCACAAATCAACTTAAATTTAAAGTTAAAGGAGAAGGCACTTTCAGAGCTGCCTGTAATGGTGATGCCACATCGCTAGAGTTATTCCATTTACCTACTATGAAACTGTTTAGCGGAAAACTGGTTGTCCTTGTTCAATCTCAAGAAAAAGCTGGTGAAATTAAATTATCTGTGTCTGGAAAAGGGTTACAAAAAGGAGAATTTAGTTTTAGTTCTGTTAATTAATAAACGTTGTATAGTGATTAAAAATAAAGTGGTCTAACTCTATAAAATGAAAATCTTGAAACTAAAATATCAAATTATTATTTTCTTCATTGGCATAATGATGACGCCTCTTGTAAATGCACAAAACTTCGAAAAACACCAGTGGAAAAACCGAATCGTTCTCATCATATCTAGTGATTCCAAATCTAACATTTATGCCTCGCAATGCGAAGAATTCACTAAAGGCTTAGATGAATTTAGTAAACGAAAAGTAATCATTTATAAAATACTTCCCAATAAATACAAACGTGACGAAGAAAGCTGGACACAAAACACCTCTCTATACAAAGCCTATAACGCAAATAGTTCAGATTTCAAAATAGTACTAATTGGTTTAGACGGAAGGATAAAATTATCACAAAACAAATTATTAAGTAGAGACCATTTGTTTAATACCATAGATGCGATGCCAATGCGCAAAAACGAACTAAAGAACAAATAATAACCTATATATGCATATGGCACTATACAATTGTCTATCTGTTGCTAATGTATACCTTGCTCTAAAATATGGTAACGAATATTTAATAAAGTTAACGAATTTAGTTCGGCTAAACGATAAAGGATACTGTTTAGTCTAACGACACCATGAGTAATATTTAAAAAACTGGTAATTTAAATGGCTAAATCTGCACAAATTCCTCTATTTGTGACCTTATTTTTATAAAATGCTTTTTAAGACCTTCGTAATCATCATTGCTAATATGAGTTTTGCTAATTAAGGAACTACCCATACCAACACCTACTGCGCCAGCCTCAAAAAATGATTTAATATTACCTTCGGTTATACCGCCTGTTGGTAGCAACTTTATTTTATTTAACGGCGCCAATACATCTTTAATATAGCTAACACCTAATTGTGTTGCTGGAAATACTTTGACCGCTGAAGCACCAAGTGACCATGCTTTATAAATCTCTGTTGGTGTAAAAGCTCCTGGAAAAACAGGAATATTTAAAGCGACCGTTTTCTTAATAATAGCTTCATTTATTATGGGTGTTACAATAAACTGAGCACCTGCATCAATAGCTTTATCTAAATCGTCATCTGTACATACTGTGCCTGCTCCAACATTCAAATTAGGAAATTTATGTCTCAAAGTTGCAATAATTTCAGATGCCGACTTAGTATTCATTGTAATTTCGATAGTGTTTAATCCAGCTTCAGAATAAGCTTGAGCTATTTTTAAAACAGTATCGATTGGCAAATTTCTTACAATACCTACAATTGGTGCCTGATGGTATAATTTCCAAGAAAATAATTTCGTATTAACCATATAATTTTAGAATTTTTTGTTGCCCTAATAATATGGCTTTTTCACTTGTCTCTCTATTAAACACGTTATAATTATTTGATTTTAAAATGTGTTCTAAAGCCATTTTATATAACAGACTCAGTGGTTCTGGAGAAGCTAGAAAAACCATTTTGTCTTCATTTTTTAAATAAGAAAGCTCGTCTCCTATAATTAACCCGCTTAAAAAATAATAGTTCTCTTCTTTTTTAGATAATCCTAATAAATCACTTGCTCTAATACTAAAAAGACTTGACGTAAGCTCTCCTTTTACACCTTTCTTTAAACCTTTAAAAAACGCATCTTCAATTAGCGTGTCTTTTGCGTCTTTAAATATAGAATTCGCCAAAATACTCTTTTGAGATAAAATTTCAAAAAGTTCACCCGTCATATAACTTTTTAGCTCAGTAAAGGTTCCGTTTTTATATGTTAAATGTTTACTGTGAGTTCCAGGCAATAAGAGTATGCCTTCCGAAGTTATCTTTTGGATTTCATCAGATAGACCAATGACTTGTGTTTCCTCTCCTCGCATCATTCCAAAATCATTTCTAACACCAGAAACCAAAAGCACTTCTAATACATTATTTACAATTATTTTTTTAGTCAATAATGTTGAACCATTATTTCTAAAAGGCATTAGCGCATAATCTAACTCATGCAAACCGATGTTGGCTGTTACCATACCTGAGGCAACGACGCGATAATTTTGGTAAGGTTTTGGAAGTAGTTTAATCTGACTTATTAAATAATTACAAAAAAATTGATACTGATTGAACTTCGTTTGCTGTAAGTAATCATTATGAAGTATCTTAATTCCCTTTGCAGAAACAGACTCAAAAATTACAGCTAAAGAATCTGTTTTAACTAATCGTAACCTAAAATTACTTGTTCCCCAATCGCAACTAATAAAATATTCGGGCATGTACGTCATATTAAATTAACAAACTATGTATGTATTCAATAAACCAAAATACCATTTTTTGGATTCTGTTATAAGCGTTAAAGTTAGGTGTTTTAAAATTAAAACTCAAAGCGTTCATCGGCTATTCTTCTCATTTAATTTTGGTTGGTAATATCACAATTATTATATTTGTATGATGTATGACATCTTATAAAATTAAAACATGTTTAACTCTATAGTATCGAACAAATCACTCAGCGAACAAGTTGAGAATAAATTAACAGAAGCGATTAGAGCTGGAAAATATCTACCTGGACACCAAATACCAACGGAACACGAACTTTGCGATATGTTTAATGTAAGTAGAACGTCTATTCGTGAAGCTGTAAAAAAAATGAGTGCTCGAGGTATCGTTGAAGTAAAAAGAGGTAAAGGAGTTTTTGTGTCAGAAATGAGCATTAAAAATACGTCAGAAATTCTAAATTTATTTTTTGAGCTTTCATCAGATAAAAGCATCATTTCACAAACTATTAAAACTAGGCTCATTATAGAACCTGTATTAGCTGCAGAAGCTGCTATTTATAGAACTGACAGCCATATAGCACTTTTAAAAAACAATATGGATGAAATGAAAAAATGTGCTTTGGCAGATAAAAAAAAAGAGGCAGATATCGACAACGATTTTCACAAAACCCTTCTATCTATTGTTGATAATAAGGTATTGGATTTACTATTAAAACCAATATTTAACCTAACACCTAAATTTAAGAATGCTGTATATACAAAATCATTAACTGGCGAGCTGCTGCGAGACAAAACAATAATGATTGACCACCACAACAATATTCTAGAAGCCATTATTGCGCAAGATGCTCATAAAGCTGCGGAAGCTATGCGAGCACATATCATTGAAACACAAAAAATTCATACACAATCACTTCAATAAAACTACGATTTACTAATTTTTTAAAAACATATTTAAACCGAGACATGGACGACCTAAGGATTATAAAAGTAGAATTATTTAAAGTTCCACCAAGATGGCTATTTGTTAAGATAACAACCAAATGCGGAATAATTGGATGGGGAGAGCCCGTAGTTGAAGGAAAAGCTAACTCAGTTGCAGCATGTGTTAAAGAACTTGAACAATACCTAATTGGCCGAACTGCAAACAACATTGAAGATATTTGGCAGGTACTTTATAGAGGTGGTTTTTACAGAGGAGGGACTATTTTAATGAGTGCAATTTCTGGAATAGACCAAGCCTTATGGGATATCAAGGGCAAACACCTAGGAGTTCCTGTATACGAACTTTTAGGCGGAGCAGTTAGACAAAAAATAAAAATGTATTGTTGGATTGGTGGTGACAACCCAGATGTTGTTATACAGCATGCGCAAGAAAGAGTAAATCAAGGCTATCGTGCTGTTAAAATGAATGCCACTGGCAGTATGGAATGGGTGTCGTCGATCAAAGATATTCAAAATGTTGCTAATAATATTAAATTATTACGTGAAGAGTTCGGTTATACCATAGATATTGGTTTAGATTTTCATGGAAGAGTTCATAAACCGATGGTGAAAAGACTGATTGATAAACTGGCACCTTATGACCCTATGTTTATTGAAGAACCCGTTTTAAGTGAAAACAATGACGCTCTTAAACATATTTATTCCTACACCAGCATTCCTATAGCGACTGGAGAACGAATGCTTTCTAGATGGGATTTCAAAGATATTTTGCATCAAGGCGTTGTAGATATTATCCAGCCAGATTTAAGTCATGCTGGCGGCATCTCCGAAGTAAAACGAATTGCGACAATGGCAGAAGCTTATGATATAGCCATTGCACCACATTGTCCGTTAGGGCCAATATCCCTTGCGTCTGCTCTACATCTGGATTTTTCATCGACGAACGCTATTATTCAAGAAAGCAGTTTAGGCATACACTATAACAAGGGTTATGATCTTTTAGATTATGTTAAAAATCCAGAAGTGTTTTCTGTAAAAGATGGTTATTTAGACTTAATGTCTAAATCTGGTTTAGGTGTTGAAATAAATGAAAAAAAACTAAGGGAGGGTCGTAAGATTATTCATAATTGGACTAATCCTATTTGGCGAAATGAAGATGGAAATTTTGCAGAATGGTAATAAGTTGGTGTATTGAATTGCTTTAATAGCTTATTTGAAAAAAATTAACGCATCACTCTTTTTGATATATTATTAAAATTAGCTGCACCGCTTGCCATAATCTATATCGTAATTCCATGCTTCAGTATTGAAGGAAACAATTGAAAAAAGCTATCGATTTAAAAGATTTTGAGGTTAGATCTATATTTGAAGTCGGTATCTTTCCATCAGGATTAAAACTTGTTACATCACCATAGCCTAAATCATCGAGATATATAATAACGATATTAGGTTGTTTTACCTCATTTTTACATGCCAATAGACTGATAAAGCCAAGCAGGACTAAGAATTTTTTTCATAGTAATAGTTTTATATGGAATTCTTTACAACAAAGAGCTTATGTTAAATCAATGCTCTCAATCTATCAGCAGCTTGCTCTGCAGTAATATCTCTTTGTGGTGAACCAAACATTTCGTATCCCACCATAAACTTCTTAACTGTTGCGCTTCTTAATAATGGTGGATAAAATACTCATGTGCCAATGCCAATGTTCATTAGATTTGCCATTAGTAGGTGATTGATGAATACCACTTGAATACGGAAAAGAACATTCAAATAACTTATCATAAGCCTTAGTGATTTTTGAAATTGCATCTGCAAATCCTAAACGTTCTTGTTCTAAAATTTTGGTAATACTGGTGTGGTGCTTTTTAGGAACAATCATGGCTTCAAAAGGCCAAACTGCCCAAAACGGTGTAAGCACTACAAAGTCATCATTTTGATAAATGATACGTTCGTTAGCTTTTAATTCTTGTGCAATATAATTGCCTAGTAGACTGCTATTATTTTTATTGAAATATGCGCTTTGCTGCTGGTCTTTTTTATCAACTTCGTTTGGTAGTGTGGACTGACTCCATATTTGACCGTGAGGATGCGGATTACTGCAACCCATCACAGCACCTTTATTTTCAAATATTTGCACATAATTAATAAGAGCATTTCCTCCTAATTCTATATATTCTTTCTGCCAAGCCTTAACAACTTTACCAATATCTTCAACATTCATATCTGCCAAACTTTTTGAATGGTCTGGACTAAAGCAAATCACTTTACAAATCCCTTGTTAGCTTTCAACTTTCAATAAGCCTTCAATAAATGAAAATGATTTAGAATCTAGCTGGAGTGCTCCAAAATCATTTGTAAACACAAATACATTTTTGTAATCCGGGTTCTGCTCACCATTAATTCTAGCATTTCCTGAACATAAGTAGCAATTGGGATCGTGTGAAGGGAGTGTCTCGTTAGAAATCACTTCATTTTGTCCTTGCCACGGTCGTTTTGCACGATGTGGTGATACTAAAACCCATTCTCCCGTCAATATGTTAAAACGTTTGTGTGAATAGTCTTGTAAGTTTGAATACATGTTTTTCTATTTATTTTAAAATATGAGTTCCTTTTGAAAGTTTTACTTTGTAGACAGAGCAAGCGTTTCCAAATTCTTTTTGAAACTTTTTTGAAATATCTTTTTTAAATCTTTTATAATCGCTTTTTAAAATTATATTAATGGTACAACCACCAAATCCGCCTCCCATCATCCGTGATCCAATAACATTAGGATTTGCTTTTGCGCTTTCAACTAAAAAGTCTAATTCTTTACAACTTACTTTATATTTTTTGCTTAAACCTTCATGAGATTGGTAAAATAGTTTTCCTAATGTTTTGATATCATCTTCTTGTATGGCTCTGGAAAAGGTCTTAACACGTTCGTTTTCTTGAATGACATATAATGCCTTGTAATAATCACCTTCTGTAATCTTGTCTTTAATAGTATCTAATTGTTCTTTAGTAGCGTCTCGCTGCGCTTTTACATTCAGTAATTCTGAAATATTCTCGCAAACAGCACGTCTGTCGTTGTACGCACTTTCAGATAAATCGTGTTTTACATTGTGGTATTGATTAACATCAATTTATAATCTTTAAAATCAATTTTATAAGCTTGCGATTCCATAGACCTACAATCTAAAAGAAGGGCACTTTTTTTGACACCAAACATACTCGCAAATTGGTCCATAATACCACATTTTACACCTGCATAATTATGCTCGGCTTTTTGCGAAATTACAATCATCTCTGCTTTAGTTAATCCTAAATTAAATAATGTGTTTAAACCAAATACAAAACTATTTTCTAATGCCGCAGAAGATGACATACCTGCGCCTCCAGGAATATCTCCAGCAAAAACAGCGTTAAAACTACCAACCTTTAGTCCTTTTTTTTGAATTTCAGAAATCACACCAAGACAATAATTACGCCAACCTCCATCTTTAAGTCGTTTGATAGTTTCTACGTCAAAGTCATAAAGTTCTTCTTTATTTAACGCATAAATTTTACTAGTGTTAGACGTACTTTTACTCATAGCTAAGGTAATACCTTTATTAACTGCTCCAGGAAATACAAAACCATCATTATAATCTGTATGTTCACCAATAAGATTAATTCTTCCTGGTGAAAACACTAAAAGTGGCTGAGTTTCAAATTGCGCTTTAAAACTTTTTTTTACGCTTTTGATTAGTTTTTTATTCATAATGCATTTTTTTAATGAGCATGAATCTTTAAACTCCATTTTATTTTAAAGACCTCCTTAGGTTGTAAAGTTTTCAACCCAATGTTATTATTAAAACTATTTGAAACTCCTGTTGTAGGTTCAATAGCAACCATATTGGCTTTTGGAGGTGTGTAAACTTGTAAAAATCCATCTGGCTGAGATGAGATAAGTTCTAATTTATAATTTGGTGTAGTAAATATTATTTTTTTATCCTCTAGCTTCCAACAATCATCATAATCTTGCTGCCCAAAACTTATAAATCCTTTGTGCTTAACATTATCTATACCTCGCGTAATATTCCGATGACCGATATTTAATTTCTTTTTGGCATCAAAAATAACACGCCTTTCGTTAAGGTCTGTACTGCAAAAATAAGGATGCCAGCCTAAAGTAAAAGGGAACGACGTAGCTCCGGTATTTATCACTTTGACCTTTACAGCGATACTACTTTGCCTAAATAGATAGGTTAATTGTAGGATAAGGGAAAGGGAAATCCAGCCTCATCACCCTGTGACTGGTAGGACAAAACAATTTTAGCTTGTTGTTTTTTTATGACCTGTTTTATAATGTTGAAGGACTTGTTATAAACTAGTCCATGTATAGCATTACGTTCATCTTCATGATTTATTTCGAATTGAAAATCTTGATTATTAAACCTATACTTGCCATCCTTTATTCTATTAGCAAAAGGAAATAAAATAGAGGATGCATAAGTATTCTTATACACTAATGGTTGTAAATCTGCAATAATTGGTTCTCCATTTAAGACTAATTCTTGCAAACTTCCGCCATCATTTAAGTAAATTTTACCAAATACACTGGCATCACTATTTTTTACTTCTAGTATATTTTTCTCTATGCTATGTTTAATTTTATACATATATAAAAAGATTTATGATATTGATTTTTTAACAATTATCATCAAAACAAAAGTACACAAAACCCGTAGGTTCATAACAGTTACAAACCATATGAAATGAACTATTTTAATAGAATTAATATTTATATTTGGCTAACAATTAATCAATTTTAAACCACCAGATTATTATGACAGCAGGTTTTCAAACATGGGACTATATTGTTTTTATAGCTTATGCAGCCCTTATATTAGGTGTAGGCTTATGGGTTTCTAGAGATAAAAAAGGGCACCAGAAAAATGCCGAAGATTATTTTTTAGCCAGTAAATCTTTACCTTGGTGGGCGATTGGTACGTCTTTAATTGCTGCAAATATTTCTGCAGAACAATTTATAGGTATGTCTGGGTCTGGATTTGCACTTGGTATTGCCATTGCCTCGTATGAATGGATGGCAGCGTTAACTTTAATAATAGTTGGTAAGTACTTTTTACCCATTTTTATCGAAAAAGGTTTATATACCATTCCTGAGTTTGTTGAAAAAAGATTTTCTACAAACCTTAAGACAATTTTAGCTGTTTTTTGGCTAGGCTTATACATTTTTGTAAATCTAGCCTCAGTGCTCTATCTGGGTGGTTTAGCCATAGAAACCATAATGGGAGTAGACATGGTATATGCCATTATTGGCCTAGCCCTATTTGCAGCGGCATATTCTATCTATGGTGGTTTATCAGCTGTAGCTTGGACGGATGTTATTCAAGTTGTATTTTTAGTTTTGGGTGGTTTAGTAACAACATATCTTGCTCTAAATACTGTTTCTGGAGGCGAAGGTGTTATGGCAGGATTTTCTAAAGTATGGGAAGCTGCACCAGATAAGTTTCACATGATACTTGAAGAAACAAATGAAAACTATGTTAATTTACCAGGAATTTGGGTTTTAGTTGGTGGCTTATGGGTTGCTAATCTTTATTATTGGGGATTTAATCAATATATTATCCAAAGAACTTTAGCCGCCAAATCTCTCAAAGAATCGCAAAAAGGTATTCTTTTGGCTGCTTTCTTAAAATTAATTATACCGCTTATTGTTGTTGTACCCGGAATTGCTGCCTATGTGATGGTAAACGACCCATCGATTATGGCTAATCTTGGTGAAGCAGGTATGTTAAACCTACCAACCTCAGAGCAAGCAGACAAAGCGTATCCTTGGTTATTACAGTTTTTACCTGTTGGTTTAAAGGGTATTGCATTTGCAGCACTTGCGGCAGCTGTGGTGTCGTCTTTAGCCTCTATGCTCAACTCTACATCTACCATATTCACCATGGATATCTACAAACAGTATATTAATAAAAATGCTAATGATAAAACTACCGTTAATGTAGGCCGTATTTCTGCTGGTGTCGCTCTACTTATCGCTGTAATTGTAGCGCCACTTTTGGGTGGTATAGACCAAGCTTTTCAGTTTATACAAGAATATACAGGTATTGTAAGTCCTGGTATTTTAGCCGTATTTATGTTAGGATTATTCTGGAAAAAAACCACCAACAATGCTGCTATTTGGGGAGCTATTTTATCCATCCCAATCGCACTGATTTTAAAATTTACACCTCTAGAAATACTTGAACCTTGGATGCATCAAATGGGAATCACAGCACTTCTTACTATGGCTATCATTATAGTATTAAGCCAACTTCAAAATAAAGGTGCAAACGATGCTAAAGCCATCATTATAACGGACGGATTGTTTAAAACCAGTCCTCTATTTAACATAGGCTCAATGGTTATTTGTATTCTCTTAGCTGTACTATATGCCTTGTTTTGGTAGAAATCAAAAGCAATACCCTTAAAGTTATGCTTTTGCACAAAGTATAAAATCGGATCTATTTGTTTTAACATAATTTGTAATAAACTTAGTATTCATGGCATATCAATAACTTCATAGACAGAAAAAAGCTTCTTATTTCTAAGAAGCTTTTTTAATAAGTACAAGCTGAAAGACTTACCTCGGCTTGTTACACAAGGTACTTTAAATGAAAATATATTTTCATTTCAGTAATGCTTAGCATAAACTTCTTGTCATAAGCATTTATTAAACGAAAAAGACTCTAACCTTAACGATTAGAGTCTTATTTAAAATTGTACAGGCGGAGAGACTCGAACTCTCACACCTCGCGGCACTAGATCCTAAGTCTAGCGTGTCTACCAATTCCACCACGCCTGCAATTACCCAATAAATATTGGGATGCAAATATAAACAATAGTTTGATATTCAAATAAGAAATATTTAAGAAAAATTCATTTCTGAATTCTTACATTTGTTTCAAACACAAATCTCTGTATGCAAACTATTACATCTTATATCGAAAAGAACAAAGATCGCTTCATAAACGAACTTATCGACTTACTAAAAATACCATCCATCAGTGCCGACTCTGCTTATAAAGGAGACGTCTTAAAAACTGCTGATGTCATTAAATTGAGTCTTGAAAAGGCGGGTTGCGACCATGTAGAAATATGTGAAACCGAAGGCTATCCTATAGTTTATGGTGAAAAAATAATCGATAAAAACTTACCTACCATACTGGTTTATGGCCATTACGATGTGCAACCACCAGACCCTTTAGATTTATGGAACTCGCCTCCTTTTGAACCTGTGATTCAAAAAACAGAACTACATCCTGAAGGTGCTATTTTCGCCAGAGGTGCTTGTGACGATAAAGGTCAAATGTACATGCATGTTAAGGCTATGGAATACATGACCTCCCAAAACGAATTGCCTTGCAACGTAAAATTTATGATTGAAGGTGAAGAGGAAGTCGGTAGTGTTAACCTTGCCAAATTTGTAGCTGCTCATAGAGATAAATTGAAAAATGACGTCATTCTGATTTCAGATACAGGAATGATTGCTAAAGACGTACCATCCATCACCACAGGCTTAAGGGGTTTAAGTTATGTTGAAGTTGAAGTGACTGGACCAAATCGCGATTTACACTCTGGTTTATATGGAGGAGCCGTAGCAAATCCAATTAATGTATTAACTAAGATGATTGCTTCGCTTCACGATGAAAACAATCATATTACCATTCCAGGATTTTACGATAGGGTTGAAAATTTATCAGATGCAGAACGTGCCGAAATGGCAAAAGCACCTTTTTCATTAGACGCTTATAAAAAATCATTAGACATCGATGCGGTTTATGGAGAAACTGGTTATTCTACCAACGAACGTAATTCCATTCGTCCAACATTAGACGTCAACGGTATTTGGGGAGGTTACACAGGTGAAGGTGCAAAAACCGTTATTGCAAGTAAGGCTTATGCAAAAATATCGATGCGTTTGGTGCCCAACCAAGATTGGGAAGACATTACTAAATTATTTAAAACGCATTTTGAAAGTATCGCTCCTAAAGGGGTTACTGTAAAAGTAACACCACATCACGGAGGCCAAGGTTACGTCACTCCTATCGATAGTATTGGTTATAAAGCCGCTTCAAAAGCTTATGAGCAGACCTTTGGTAAAACACCTATTCCGCAACGTAGTGGAGGTAGTATTCCTATTGTGTCGCTTTTTGAACAAGAACTCAACAGTAAAACCATTTTAATGGGCTTTGGTTTAGACAGTGATGCTATTCACTCTCCAAACGAACATTTTGGAGTTTGGAATTACCTAAAAGGTATTGAAACCATTCCTTGGTTTTATAAGCATTTTACAGAATTAAAAAGCTAATTTATGCTTTCACCATTTTAAAAGTTGACGCTTTCGATTCTGAAGCAATGGTAATAAAATAAATGCCTGAAGCGTATTTTTTAAAATCTACTTCAACATAGCTTTTTTCAGATTGAAACTTATTGATGGTTTTGCCAGAAATTGTATGAATAGTAATACTTAGATTTTCGTTTGTACGATTATCTATTTTTAAAACTGAGGCCATCGGATTTGGATACAGATGTAATTCGTCCTCAGAAAATTCAGAGGCACTTAGTACCGAAAAATTAATACAAGAACTGCGTTCCGTGCACAAACCATTAGTCAGTTCTACAGCATAATTTCCAGTAGTGGTTGGCACAAACGTTTGATTGGTTGCGCCTGAAATTTCTATTTCAGTATCACAATTATACCATTGATAGTTGGCAGCTGTTTCGTTAGCCATTAGACTGGTGTCTGTTTGCGTCACCATATTATCTAAAGCCACCAAGCCCGATTTGGTTGCTACATAAGCTGCCACGAGTTTAGTTAGCTCTGTCATGTATTGAAAATCGATGTCTACCACGCGATCATTAGCCGTGTGGTAATTTGGTGTTTCATCATTTGTCGCCCAAGATTCACCAACTAAAACAGCAGAATAGCCTTGATTCCAAAAGCGCGAATGGTCACTGGCAGGAGTACCAGGATTGACTACAATCACATTCAAATCGAAGGAATACGTATTCAAAATAGTTAATAAATCATCTTTAATGGCTATTGAATTCGCAATGGGTCTTACATCAATATCAAAATCGTTATCTCCAGGAGTTCCTGGTGCGTCGCCATCATAACCAATCATATCCATATTTAACACACCGAGAATATTATCTCTGGTATTACCATTGGTATCATCCGCAACTTGTTGTGCATAAAAATTTGCGCCTAAAAGTCCAATTTCCTCTTCATCCCAAAGCGCATAAATAATGGTATTATCAGTGCATTGTTGGGACATAATTCTAGCGATTTCTATAACCGCTGCAACTCCTGTAGCATTATCATCTGCACAATAGTCAGCCACTGAATCGTAATGCGCACAAATCATATAAATGTTATCCGGATTGGTCTGGCCAAGTTGTGTGGCAATAACATTTTTGCCTGTACTATTAAAATTTTGAACGGCTACCGTAAGATTAGGAAATGCTGAAAGCCGTTCTTCAATATAATCCGCTGCCAAATCGTTATTACTATGTAAGCGATTGGCTATAGTTCGAGAAACACCGTTAATGACCGTCGCTTGCTCACCAGAAAGTTCATTAACACGCAATTGCAAATTAGCGTTACTGACTTGGTTTATGATGTCTTGGATAGATTGTGAGAATGACACATTAAAGCATAACATTAGCAGTAACAACGAAAAAATAAGCTTGTGTTTCATTCTATTAAATTGTTTTTTGTTGACCATTTCTTTTAGCCTTATCAATTATACATTATATACCTACAAGGTTTTAAAAACCTTGCAGGATGATATAACAAAGAATTCTTCAAAATAAACCAATTACAAATAGTCACTTTCAGAATGTGGATTAAATTATTTTCCTATTCCTGTTTTATTAATATGCGCCGTTAGTGCATTATTCAAATCCTCATGTAACTCCCAAAACTTTTCGTCCATTCTGTCAATATCATCACTTAATTGTTCTTTTGAAAAATTATCAAAGTGTTCTTGTCTTGCATCAGGTCCTTTGGGAACTCCCTCAGGGAAATAAATCTTGTTAAACTCGTTTAATCGATTTGCTATTGATTGAAAATTCAGGTATTCTAAATCTTCAATCACGTCTATATTTTTATCAGCTCCATAATTAACATAATGTTCCCATAGTCCAAAAGCCAATAATGGCTCAATATTAAACCAAACTCTTTGTTCTCTGGTCAATTTTGAATATTCAGAAAAACCAAGGGAAACAATTTTGTTCCAAGCAGGTTCAGCTTCTTCCCTTATCATATGCTGAGATTTTCTCTTTTATTACCATAAACAAATATACCTATTTACAACTTTTTAGAGTTTAATATTTTATAATTCATTTTTTAACTCTACATTTATAGAGTTAATTCTAAACACGTAGAGCATGCAACTTTCAAAAACCGAAGAACAACTAATGCAACACCTCTGGAAGCTCGAAAACGCTTTTATGAAAGATTTATTAGACAGCTATTCAGAACCCAAACCAGCAACTACGACTGTGGCTACCTTACTGAAACGTATGATTGGTAAAGGCTTTGTTGCTTATAACACTTTTGGCAATTCAAGAGAATACTATGCACTGGTTAAAAAAGAAGATTATTTTTCTAAGCACGTCAATGGATTAATAAAAACATTCTTTAATGATAGTGCCTCTCAGTTTGCTTCCTTCTTTACGCGTAAAACTGATTTAACCAAGGAAGAATTAGAGGCCTTAAAAAAAATTATAGATAACGAAATTAAAAACAAGTAGTCATGGCAACCTATCTCATTAAATTTTCGGCATGCTTGGCTATATTTTGGCTCTTTTATATTCTGTTTTTAGAACGTCAGAATATGCATCGTTTTAAACGTTTCTATTTATTAGGAGCATTGGTATTGGCTTTAGTTATTCCAACCCTAAAAATAACCGAATATATAGAACCTATTGCCACTACTTTTGAAACCGCTCCCGTTTTTATTCCTATGGAATCCTTCACAGAAATACCGGTGGAAACGCCTTCATTTTGGAATTTAGAAAACGTCCTTTGGCTAGTCTATGGTTTAGGTGTTTTATTATTGTTAGCAAGATTTTTAATCAATCTGCTAAAAATGAACCGCAGAATTTCTAAGAACGAAACCATCGCTAAACAGCATTTCACGTATGTGCTTTTAAAAGAAAATCTTATTCCACATTCGTTCTTTAAGTATCTGTTTTTTAATAAAATCCGTTATGAATCTCAAAACATTCCCGAAGAAGTTATACTACATGAAGAAACCCATGCCAAGCAACTACACAGTTTAGATATTATCATTTTAGAGCTACTTCAGATTGTGTTTTGGTTTCATCCACTCATTTACATTTTGAAACATCATGTAAAACTGAATCACGAATTTTTAGCAGACCAAGCCGTTTTAAATCACGGCGCAGATGCTAAAACCTATCAAAACATATTATTACAATTTTCATCTTCCGATAATTATCAGGAAACTGAAGCTTATCGGCTAAGCAGTACCATCAATTATTCATCCATCAAAAAACGATTTACAGTTATGAAAACACAAACATCTAAAACCCGTATTTGGCTAAGCACGTTCCTAGTCTTACCAATTATTGCTCTTCTTTTTTACAGTTTTGCTGAGAAAGAATATGTTGAGAAACCAATTGTATTAACTTCTGAAATTTTAGAAACCAAAAACGAAGCATCTCAAAAAGAGATGTATGACACGGTAATACAAGAAAATCGAACAAAGATTTTAAAAACCAATAAAAATAAAAGCATAATTCTTTTAGAGCATTGGTATATTACAATTAATAACAACAAATTTTATTATCCATATAAAAAAGGAGACTTAAAGAAATATTACGACAAGAACGGTAACGAAGTAGATTTAGATATTGTAAAAGAATATGTAATAAAATACGAAACTTTTGAAGCTCTCAAAAGGATAGGTAAACATTATGTTTATAAATCTAATAAAGAGCAAGAAGAAATAGATGCCTTATTTTCTGACTTAGGAGGTATCTATTTTAGAATGTCTAAAGAAAATAAATCTAAAGTAAAACGACCTATCTCGCCTATTAAACCTTATGTTCAAATAACGCTTAATGGAAACACCTATTATAAAAAACGAAACGAATTAACCTTAGACGAAATTGCGACTTTTCCACCACCACCTGAACACGCTATTCAACAAAAAGCAACAGCAAAACAAGTCGCAGCATACAATACTTGGGCAAAAGAATTAAAAACAACTGAATCTAAAATCATAATGAAAAAAGATTTAGATAAGTACCAACACATATATAGTATAATGACTGCTGAACAGAAAAAGACAGCGGAAGCATTTCCTAAAATACCACCTCCACCACCTCCAACAGAAGCATCACCAAATAAAAATGGTAAAAAGAAAACATTAAATGAAATCATACAAGACACACCAAAAGGCATGACATCTGGTTTTGAAATGCTAGATAATGGAGAATCTCATTATTTTACAGAGTATAAAGGCAAAAAAACATATTATAATAAAGATGGATTTATTACTGATGAAAAAGGTAAAATTTCACCTCCACCTCCACCGACTTTAAAGTCAAATCAGAAAACTAAAACTAAAGAGAAAGGAGGGCCAAATGTTAGTCAATTAGACCAAAGTAAATCTAACCCTTCATTTCTAGAATTCATTATTGAAATGGAAGAAAAAGGAGCGACATTTTATTATCATGACAAAAAAATATCTGCAGAAGAAGCTAAAACTTTAGCTAGAACTAACACTGGTAAGAGTCATGATATGATAACTCAAAAAGATGCAAATGACCGCTATATTGTTAAACTATCTAAAACTAAATATGAAATAAAAACAGAAGATGGAGAAACGCTGAGTATGACCGTAAATGATTGTCTTGAAGTACCATCAACCCTTAAGGTAAACTCTGTATTAAATAAGTTAAACATCAATTGTATTGAAGATTACCCTAACAACACCATTGAAATTTACAATCGTTTTGGTAAAATTATTTATTCTAAAAAAGGGTACGATAATAGCTGGAAAGGCACTGATGAAAACGGTAAACTTTTAGTTGAGGGAAAATACTATTATAGTTTAGATATTGGTTCTAAAAACGGAAAACCGCAGGTTGGTTATATTACAATAATTAAATAAATTTTAGACAACCTTATATTTTAAGCATTTAGTCATTTCAAGACTTCACAGGTTTTTAACCTTTGCACAAGGCTTCGGTTAGCAAAGGAAACCTGTGAGGTCTTTTTTATTATAAAATTATGTAACAAAACACCTGTTTTAGCGTTCTAATAGTCAATCAGTCCTGAGCGAAAGCGAAGGGTCAATCAAAAAACAATCCATCATGTTAAAACAATTCTTCATCCTTTGTTCGGGAGCAGACACCGATATTTTAAACGACTGTTCTATTGGCGAACAAAACAAATACGCTGGTATTGGTGCCACCGTTTTCTTTACCGCAGTTATGGCAACCATTGCAGGCAGTTATGCTCTATACACCGTTTTTGATAACCTCTACGCTTCTATTTTTTTCGGATTAATTTGGGGTTTACTTATTTTTAATCTCGATCGTTATATAGTTTCAACCATTAAAAAACGTGATAATGTCATCGATGAAATTCTTCAAGCCACACCACGTCTATTTTTAGCTGTAATTATTGCTGTTGTAATTTCTAAACCTTTAGAATTAAAGATTTTTGAAAAAGAAATCAACCAAGTACTACTAGAACAAAAGAATGATTTAACCTTAGCCAATCAAAATCAAATTGCTCAACAGTTTAATCCTAAAATTGAAGCATTAGAGACTGAAATTTTAAGCTTACAAACTCAAGTACAATCTAAAGAAGCAGAAGTCAATGCCTTATATGATACTTACATTTCTGAAGCCGAAGGCACAGCAGGCACCAACCGTTTAGGCAAAGGACCAGTTTATAAAGAAAAACGAGACAAACATGATGCTGCTTTAGCAGCGTTACAAGAACTAAAAACAGATAACAAAATTAAAATTACTGCGATTGAAGGTGAAATTTCAAGCTTACAAAGCGATTACACAGCTAATGTGTCAACCTCGCAACCTATCATAGATAATTTTGATGGTTTAATGGCTAGAGTGACGGCTTTAGGAGAATTACCGTGGTTGCCTTCGTTCTTTATTTTTCTATTGTTTTTGGCTATTGAAACGTCTCCAATTTTTGCGAAACTATTATCTCCAAAAGGTGAATTCGATTTTAGATTGCAAGACCAAGAAACCATAATCAAAACTTGGACTATGCAGCAGGTTACAGAACGTCAACTCTTATTAAAAACAGATAATGACATTAATAATAAAGTCTATACTGAAATTGCTGACGAAGAAGAAATTATTAATTACAAACGACAAAAAGCGCGTGAGTTAATGCAGCATCAAGCAGATGCCTTTTTAAAAAAACAAAAAGGAATTCTTTAAATAATTGTCATTACTTTTAGAGTTGAAATTAAAACTCAACCTTATGAGATCTATCTATACTATAATTTTTGCCTTTTTATTAATGAGTTGTATCAGTATTAAAGCGGATCTAACTACAGAAAATAAAATTCAGACACCTGAGCATCTTGCCGAAGCTGAAGCAGGTATACGATTGGTCATGGAAGCACAAGAAATTGCGTGGAATAAACACGACTTAAAAGGCTTTATGCAAGGGTATTGGAACAATGATGCTTTAAAATTTTATGGCAGTAACGGACTTACCAAAGGCTGGCAGAATACATTAGACAATTACAAAAAAGGCTATCCAACCAAAGCCGAAAGTGGCACACTTAACTTTGTAATTAATGATATTTCTAATATTGAAGGAGACAACTATTGGGTTATGGGAGAATACCACCTAAAACGCGACGTTGGTAATGCAGATGGTGTTTTCATCATTATCTTTAAAAAGATAGACGGAGAATGGAAAATCGTAGCGGATATGTCTTGTTGAAGTTGAAATTGAACAACAAATCATTAATTAGGAAAAATCAAATCCATTCGAATAATAAGGTCTTCAAAATACAGAATTTGATTAGTGATACTTCGTGTAATTCATATCAAAAAAAATATGATTTATGAGATCCCGCTAAAAATCGGGATGAGTTCAACTAATTAAATTTGAATAAATCACTTCGTAATTTATTTAAATTTAGAGTTTCACTAAAAAATAAAGTGTATCCGAAACACCTATCTATCACCATAGATGAATGGGAAACACTTTATTTAATATATATGAAAAAAGTGGATTAAGCGGCTACAATATTACCAGATATGGCCATATTTTCGGCTTTTGCCTTAGCTTTTGGTGCGTCTTCTGTTTTGAAGTGTTGGTATAATTCTTTACAACCTAGACCTATAATCGAAAGACGTTTCGATTTGGATATAGACTCATTGTGTAATTTTGCTAACGCCATTACACCTGCTCTATCAATGCCTTTAACGCGCTCAATATCTAGTAAGACGTCATCTAACTTATCAAAAATATTAGCAAAATGTGCATTGAAGGTTTTTAAATTCACCTTATTAAGGGTGCCTTTAATTTGAAAACGGTTGTTGTAACTTGTAATTTCTAAATCCATAATAAATAATGTTAAGGCGTTCAAATAATAAATTAGGGCTATTAATCTGTAATTTTATGCTATTATTTAGAGGTATGACTACAATATCGAACTAATCTCAAAGTCTCAAATATATAATCGACAAACTGTAATTTAGACTAGATAATTCGGACTGGTTTGTTTGTTTTTTCGATGAACTACACGCCGCAAAAATTAATTAATTGTAAAAAAAACAGCAGTACAAACCTTTACATATAAAGGTTCAGAAGATTTACTTTTAAAATTGATAGAACCTACAATTTAAGATATAAATTGATCCGTCTATACATAGGATGCCACTTTGTTTTCAGATTTTTTTAACTAGTGAGTACCTTTTATGTAATTTTTGAAGATTTTAAAATAAGTACTTTACTTTTACAGCATGAAAATGAAGTACGAATACAAAGTTGTGATTATGATTGCCCTTGCCGGAATAACCCTTTACGGTTTAGTCACTGGGCAGTATTTGTTTATGGTATTTTTAATTCCGTTGAGTTTTGATTTTTTCAATAAGAAAAAATAATATTATAATTTCTTGACGTACTCGGTAATAATTACAATTCTTGTTGGGCCTACTTTACCTTCTATATACGTTTCATTTTCGTGATCTAATCTTATATTCCTAACAGCAGTGCCTTGTTTAGCAATCATGCTAGATCCTTTTACTTTAAGATCTTTTATTAAAACCACAGAGTCGCCATGCGCTAAAACCACACCGTTTACATCGCGATGAATCAGTTGGTCTGCCGCAGGTTCTCCGTCTCCTGAGGCTTTAGCTAACTCTAAGATGTCTTCTTCCATATACATCATACCTAATAAATCTTGCGTCCAGTCTGCTTTAATTCGGTTGAGCATGCGCCAAGCCATAATCTTTACAGCATCGTGCTCAGACCACATACTATCATTAAGACAGCGCCAGTGGTTCCCATCGATCTTTTCGGCATCTTCCATTTGTTCTACACAAATATTACAAGCGTAAAGCGCTGATTTGGCTTCGCTTTCTTTTGCTTCTGGCAAATTGTAAACAGCTAACTTTTCTACACTACCACATAACTCGCACGTACTATTGCTTCTTTTTTGTAATTCTCTTTCTAAACTCATGGCTCATTTTATAGCCACAAATATAACAATAGGGTTTAGTATCTAGATATAAACAAGAACTATGATGCTATTCTTTTGAAGTTTGAACCCTTAGAGTCAATAAATACTTCTAAAAATTTTGAATTTTGAGAATTAAAAGTGACACATGCACTATTTGCCGGAATCAAAATAGTTTCTCCCATAGAGACAAACTCCGTTTGATTATTAACAGTAACCTCAGCTTTACCTTCAACACACATAAAAATGACAAATGAATCTTTATTTGAGTAATCTCTTTTTTGAGGACCTTTAACTTCAAAAATATTAGTAGTAAAGAAATCACAGTTTACAAGGTTGGTCGTTTTGTCTTGCTCTAAAACATAATCACTTTTTCTGTTTGAAGCGAAAGGTTTTGTTGCTTTTTGCGCTAATTCTGTATGTAATTCTCTTTGTTGGCCGTTATCATCTTTTCTATCCCAATCATAAACACGATACGTAATATCACTTGTTTGTTGAATTTCGGCAGCCAAAACACCAGCACCAATAGCATGTATTTTTCCTGCTGGAATAAAATAGCTATCGCCTTGTTTTACTTTTTCAGTATTAAAAATAGCGTCTACATTTGAGGCATTGATATCTGCTAGAATAGTTTTATCTATCTCATTATTCTTTAATCCCAAGACAATTTCTGCATCTTCATCGCTATCCATAATGTACCACATTTCTGTTTTTCCGAATGAATTATGATTTGCTTTTGCCATAGCATCGTCAGGATGTACTTGCACAGATAGATTTGTTTTTGCATCTAAAAATTTAATCAATAGTGGGAAATTCTCTCCAAACACCTCGATATTTTCTTGACCTAAAAATTCACTTTTATATTTTGAAATCAAATCATTTAAGGTCTTTCCTTTATATAAACCGTTAGATACTAACGAAATATTATCATCTACGCCTGAGATTTCCCAGCTCTCGCCTACATTTTTAGAATCTGATTTTTTATTTAAGATTGAAGACAATTTTTCGCCTCCCCAAATTTTCTCTTTAAGTATTGGGTTAAATTTTATTGGATATGCTTCCATGATTTTTTTATTTTATTTGCTAAACACTTGGGTTTAGATGGTTAATAGTTTTATTTATATTTTTTAGATAATCGACCAATGAAAAAACACTTTTAAACAAGGTCTGTTTTACATCTTGTTGTTCAATTGTTTTTAAATTTAAATCTATAAGTTCAGCTTTATTTGAACATAAATTTTCAATGATTGTACTGAGTTGTAGTCCTTTGTTTCGCAGTTCTGTAACATTTACAAATCCTATATGTTTTAAATTAAATTGATTAAACATATAGCGTGCTCCTGCTCTTTTAGCTGCGACTTCAGATGTTTTTTTCTTTATTTCTACAATTGAGAAGTGCGATGCGCAGACTTCTTTTACATCTTTTAAAAGCGTTAATGTACTGTCGCTACTATCATTATCTACGAAGCAGAGTTCTATAGTTGCAGAAGCGTTAATTTGTTCCGTTAAAAACTCCTTATCTATTTGCGCTTCGTTATTATGACATATTATGATGATTCCTATCTTCATCTTAGTCTCTGATTAAGCAATTTTTAATTTTGTTGAAACCGTAGCTTTAGCAACTGATTTTTTTGATCTGTACACCCAAGCGATCTGACCTAATTGTCCAACAATTTTTACGGAATCTTTCATAGAGAGTTTAGAACCATCTGCATGAATCCATCGTTTTAAAGGCTGTTCACAAAGCATTGCTTTGGCTTTTTTAAGACCAAAGTGAATGGTCATTCTTTTAAAAATCTCTACATCAAAAATCCATTGTGTCACAAATTTTTTACCAAATGCGATATCAATAACATCTTTATGAAAAATTTTAGCACCACATTGGGTGTCTTTAAAATCCATTGATAAAATCTTTCTGATTATAAAGTTAATCGTTAAACTGATAATTTTTCTTGCAGATTCTTTAGTAATATTGGCTCCCATTCTTGCAATACGAGATCCACTCACAATTTTAAAATCAGAAGTTTCAATTGTTTTTACCAAATCATCAAAATCGGCTAAGTCTGTAGATAAATCTGCATCTAAAAACCCGATGTAATCTAAGTCTTCTTTCTTTGCCATGTATAACATACCTAAACGAACTGCTTCTGCTTTTCCGCCGTTTTTCTCACAATCATAAACGGTGATAAAATCTTCTCTCCCTTTTTGTAATTGGTGCAAGACTTCTAACGTCTTGTCCTTACTTCCATCGTTTACGAAACATAAATGGTAACCTGAATTTTTATCAATAAAGGTTAAAAACTCATCACTTAATAAACGTTCTTCTTCGTTATAACATGGAATTACGACTCCAACACAACGTTGTTGAATCATGATGTTAGAATTACTTTTCACACCATTCGATGTTTTTGGTAAGCCGATTAAATTTTTTACCCTTGCACAAATTTCGTTCAGGCTTAATGGTTTTTTCATGTAATCGTTTATACCTAATTCAAAAGCTTCTGTAATTATAAAATCTTGCGTATTACCGGACAAAACCATTACTGGTGTCTTATCCTTTTTAAAAAATCTTATATGCTTTACGACATCTAAACCAGAAACACCTGGCATATTAATATCAACGACAACTAAGTCTGGATTAAATTCTTCATAGATCTCTAATCCTTTTGAAGCATCCGTTTCTATTCTTACTTCGTATCCTAAACCCGACAATCGTTTTTGTAATGGAAGTAATACTAGTTGTTGATCGTCTATCGCTAAAATCTTCATAATAGTTGTTTTTAATTGTTAATTACAAGACAAATTTACTTGAGAAGATGCCTCTAAATTCTAAATTTAGCTTAACCTAAGACCAAGTGTAGACGAATGGCAGATTACTATAGATAATTAAAAATCGTAGCGCTATTTAAATTATATATCTTTACAGTATTGATAGTAATATCAAGGTTTTACATGAAAAACACTTCAAATAAATATTTAATAGCCGCTTTACTCATTGGTATAGCATTTCATGGTACGTCTATATTCTTCACATTAGAAACGACTTACGATGCACTAATCCATTTATTCTTTGCAGACCATTATGCAACAAGCTGGTTTGAGCCTTGGAACTATAAATGGTACACAGGCTTTACGGTTATGAGTTATCCGCCTTTGGTGCATCAATCTATTGCTGCATTATCGTTTATTGGTGGTTTAAAATTCGGTATGTTTACCGTCGCTTTAATAGGTATTGTCTTATTTATAACGGGTGTCTATAGGTTTGCCTTATTAATGACCTCTAATCGAACTGTGGCAGGTTACGCTGCACTATTAGCGGTATTTTCTTCCTCGTTTGTTGAAACCTTGCACGTCTTTGGGCAACTGCCAAGTATCATTGGCATTTCAGTATTAATGCACTCCTTACCAGAAATTTATTTGTGGTTAAAAACAGGAAAATTACGCTACTTGGCTACCTCATTATCATTGATTGCTGTAACGGTTACTTCGCATCATGTGACACCTATTTTCGGAATGATATTTTTTATATTCCCGTTAATAGGTATGGTAATTATGGATGCTTCGAGAGATACAGTTGAAACAATGAAGGCTGTTACTTTTAAAGTATTTTTAAACACCTTCTTTAAACTTTTTAAGCGTATTATCAGTTTTGGAATGCTGTCTTTAGTGATTATAATAGGTTGCATTTTACCATATTGGATTAATTCTAAAAACAACCCAATTACTCAAGTGCCAATTCCGCATGGCTCGCGAGATAATTTCTTAGAAATAACATCTTCTGGTTTGGTGTTCTTTTTAATTCCTTGGGGTATTTTATTGATTATTTTACCTTATATATTTCACAGATATTACAGTAAACGTTATTTATTTTTTGGTTTGTCTATGACCATTTTAGTTGTTTTAGGCACAGGCGGCACTACACCAATTCCAAGACTTGTATTAGGCGAAACCGCATTTAATATTTTAACCTTAGACCGTTTTACACTTTGGGCTTCTATTATGTCTCTTCCGCTTTTTGGTGAGTTTACGTACCGCTTTGTTGAAGGTGATTTAAAAACATTGATTCAAGCTAAATTTGGTGCTGTTTATCATCGCATTGCAGGCGGAATTTTAGCAGGTTTGTTTTTGTTCATGACAATTTTTACCATGAGTTTAAGCTACTTTAAACCGTCGCAGCCGCAACAAATTAAAATGCTGCCTATTGTAAATTTCCTTAACCAAGATCAGCACGATCAATGGCGCTATATGACATTAGGTTTTGGTGACCAGATGGCTTGGTTATCTGCACAAACCAATGCCATGTCTGTAGATGGAAATTACCATTCTGCAAGACGCTTACCGGAATTAACAACACGACCAATCGAGCGTTTAGAGAATTCAAAATTTAAAGGTGTTGAAGGTATTGGCTCTTTACAGCAGTTTTTGACCACACCCGAAAAGTATAACTTCAAGTATATTTTTTCTAACGATAAATTTTACGATCCTATACTATATTATTGCGGCTGGCAACGTTTACGACAGTTAGAAAACGGGATTATGGTTTGGGAAAAACTCAATGTGCCACCACTATCTTCCATCTTACCTAAAGAAGATGTCAGTACGTGGCAAAAAATACTTTGGGGAATTGTGCCGTTCTTAACTGTTTTAATCGCCTTTATTTTAAACATACAAATGCTTCTTGTCCGTTTATTAAAAACGAAAGCTAAAGGCATACCAGCTTATCTCAACTTTAAAAATAACTACACTCAGTTTTCTCATGGTGTTTTAAAACTAACACATATCTGGTCTGTAATTTTAGCCCTTATTGTCTGTTATGGGACATACCTGTTTTATATTAAAAACGAATCGCATCACTCACCAGAAAATGCTATTCTTGCCTACTATGATGCATTAGATTTTAAGGAATTTGAAAAAGCACACAGCCTTATCAATCCAAAAAGTGATTTACCAATAGCGCAGTACATGTTAGAAATTTCTGTAACAGATGGTCTATTAAGTTCTTATGCAAAGTTAGATGCGATTACAACAGAAACCATAAGTAAAACCGATAGTTTAGCAAGTTTAAAAGTATTTACCGATTGGATTACACCTTTAGAAAAAATTAAAAAAACAGATTATAAGACTTTAATTAAGGTTGACGGAAAATGGTACATCGAACCTGAAGATATCGATTTAGATTTGCCACCAGACCAATTATATTCTAGTAATACTACCAATTATTTTAACCAAGGAAGACGTCGCATTACCACAGAACAAACGCATCATGAAGATGTTTTAAAACAACCTGTACTTGAAATTTTATCAGCCAAACTCGTAAAGTTTGAAAACCACTATGCGCTCGTTGGTGAAGTTCAAAATATAGATAACGTACCAGCAGATGTGGTTCTAAAAGGCACACTTTATAATGATGACAATAAAGCGCTGGCAACCTACAATGCTAAATATCATTTAAAACACAAGTTAATGCCCAAAGAGGTCAGTTCGTTCAGAATTAATTTTGAAGGGATTGCTTGGTCTAAAACCCAAGATTCTATCCCAAAGACGTTTAACCCAGATGAATTTACACCCATTGAATTTGAAGAACAACCGACTAAATTCAACCTTCAGGCTGCAGGAAATGTTTCAGGATCTGACTTATTTAAAAGCACTACTGCGAATATAACAGCGATTACGGATTCGCATATTTCAGGAACGTTATTTAATGGTGGTACTCAGGAAGTGACCATTCCGCAAGTATTAATTTCATATTATGATGAAAATAAAGTCTTAATATGGGTAGATCATCTTTTTGTAAAAGAAGGCATTCGTCAGCAACGTTCGCAACCCTTTCAATATCCTATACTAACTAATAAAACGGTCCGTATTATAAATAATGATATGACGAATTGTTTTGTCAATGGTTTACCAAATGAAAGTATTGCAGATAAAATTGTTTCAGACCGCATTTTAAATCATAATAATGAAGAGTTACAAGCCATAGATCATCCTATTTTTAAATTCGTAAAACTAGAAATCAACACCTATATTGGTAATCCTAATTAATGAGATTTAAGTATTTATACATAGCGCTATTTTCATTTCTTCTGCTTTCAACAACCGTTGCATTACAGACTAATGAAACGTCTGATGCTTATAAATTACTTTCTAAAAAAAGCTCATATACGGCTGGTGATGTTATTGAATTACAATTTTCAATTACTGGTAATACTGATGTTTATTTATATTGTTCTAATTCTTATGGTTCAGTTGTTTTGAATCCTGTTACTAATGAGAATAGGTTAAATTTCACAATTCCAGAATCGATTTCAAAAAAATCTGGTGTATTAAATTGGCAGTTAATTTCTGATACAACTGAACTTGCAGGTCAAGTAAACATTTTACCAAAAGCCAATATTAAAACTATTGAGAGTTATTTAGGACCACCAAGTATTGAAGCTGGCGGAACGGATTTTACCATGTTAGTCGTTATACCGACAGATGATTTAGACAATCCACTTATCGACAGCACAAAAGTTGTGATAAAGCATCAATTTTTATCAAATCAGAATGCTTCAGATGTATTTACTGAACATGGTTTTGGGTACAAAAACATCTATTCAAAAACCAAAAGCGGTCGCATACTTATCAGTTCAGATAGTTTTGACTTAAACTCAAAAGAATATGATGTGAATGTTGTGCCTGCAATTCCAACAAATTTTAAAATCAACGCAGAGCGCATTCATGAGTATGCCGATGGCAATCAAATCACCACTTTTAGAACTACAGTTATTAGAGATCGTTACAATAATATCGTAAGCGATGGTACTTTTGTCACCTTCTTTATCACCAATACAAAAGGTTATAAATCTAAAACCTCTGGTACAACAATTAATGGCATTGCAACAGCAAAATTAGTACAACCAGACCATGAAGATCAATGGACGGTTAAAGCTTATGTGGAAGGCATGGCAAATAGTAATACCATTGTTTTAGAGTATAAACAAGCTGTTGAAGATTATAACGTTGTGTTTTCTAAAGACAAACGCACCATCACCATCGGTCCTTTAAAAAGTTTTATGAATCAGCGTATACCTGATGGCTTACATGTGCAATTATCCATCTATAAAAATGGTGTTTTAGAAGATGAGTCTATTGAAAATTCACTTAATGGTATGGCCAAATTTCATTTGAATCCTGATCGTTTTTCAAAAGGCAATTATAAACTCGTATTTACCGCTGCTGGTATTACAAAAACTTATGAGGACGTACGCTATGAGTAAGACAAATACAAATATATTACGAGGTTTACTTCTATTGTCTTACGTTATCATTATCGCTTTAGTGATTTATGGTTTTGGTGCTTTGTACAGTTACCTCAACACAGGTGCAGATCGCAGTAAAATGTTGCACACAGAAATTAAACAAGTAGATCAATACTTGCCTGAAATACAATGGGCACCTTTAACTAATGAAGGTAGAGCCATAGATGAGCAAACACTAAATAAAATAGAAAACGATTATTTAGACGCTTGGTATGTAAAATATGTAGCATTTAAAACAAATACAAAAAAAGGCATTGATGATTATTATACAGATAGTGCTAGTGAAAACATCTATTCTATTATAGCTATTAATTCAGAAAATAAAACCACAATTGAGGCGACAACTTTAGAACATCACCCAAATTTAGAATTCTTTAGTGAAGATGGCCAACTCGCAGTTTTAACAGATCATGATGTTATAGAATTTAAACGCCTTTTTAGTGGTGAAACACTTATTACAGAAGTTACTGAAAAATCGAGTTATAAAGTCACGCTTTTATTAGAAGATGGCTTTTGGCGTATTAGGCATTTGGTAAAAATTAAAAGTGAACCTTATGTTGTTAAAAAACAAAATGAACCTCTAAAAATTTCTGAATTAAAGGGTATTAACTACTATCCACAAGCCAACCCTTGGGATATGTTTGGTGATGGTTTTGATGAAGGTATTATTGAAAAAGATTTTGAAATTATTAAAAATTCAGGTTTAAATAGCATCCGTATTTTTGTACCGTATGACGGTTTTGGAAAATCTAATGTGGATGTAAAAAAACTAGAACAGCTCACAAAAGTACTTGACCTTGCTGAGGCAAAAAACTTAAAGGTGATGGTGACCCTTTTTGATTTCTATGGCGATTATTCTGTACTCGATTGGACACTTACACAACACCATGCAAAACGAATTGTGAATACCTTAAAAAATCATAAAGCCTTAGAATCTTGGGATATTAAAAATGAGCCTAATTTAGATTTTGAATCTCGTGGTGAACAGCTCGTAACCGCTTGGTTAGATAAAATGATAGATTTTGTAAGAGCTCAAGATCCAAATCATGCCGTAACCATCGGTTGGTCTAATGCTAAAAGTAGTACCATTTTAAAAGACAAATTAGACTTTGTTTCGTTTCATTATTACGAAAATCTTGATGATTTAGATGCTACATTTAAAGATTTGAAAACAAAAATTACAGATAGACCTATTGTTATTACAGAGTTTGGCGTATCCTCTTATAGCGGTTTATGGAATCCTTTTGGGAATTCAGAAGACGACCAAGCTGAGTATCATAAAACCATTCAATCTGTATTTACTGAAAATAATATCTCTTTTATGTCCTGGACATTGTACGATTTTGACGATATACCAAAGGAAGTCGTTGGACGACTTCCTTGGCGACAAAATGCTCAAAAGCACTTTGGATTTATAGATGAAGAAGGAAATAATAAAGCTTCTTTTAAGTACATTTCTAATTAAATCGTTTGTTTCTTCAACTAATATTTGAAGTACAGATATCATTCAGAGCAAAGCGAAGAATCTCATTTCAAAATTTATAGATTCTTCGCTGCGCTCTGAATGACAAACCGCTAACTATTGCGTGTTATGAAAACATAGTTTCTAAGCCAGATTTGCTATTAATAATATCTTGAAACGTTTCGATATATAATTGCGCAATTTGAGACATTGGATGCGCTGTTGCAGCTTTATAATTAGTTTTAGCTAAGTTTAATCTATGTGCTTCGTTTGTTACAATCGCTTCAATTGCTTTTGCTAAACTTTCTACACTAGTTGGTTCAAAAAATTCACCTTGATAGCCTTCATCTTGCACTAACAAAGCTAAGTCACCTAAGTCTGGCATTACAACCGCTTTACCATAACTTCCAGCTTGATGCAATACTCCTGAGCTTCCTGTTGTAGATGTGTATGGAAATACAACTACAGCACTTTCATTAAATAGTACTGGTACATCTTCTTCTTCTACATAACCTGTAAAACGCACTTGTGAAATATGCTTATAATCTTCTTCTACTTTTGCTAAGTATCCTGGCACATTTGGGTTGTCAGTTCCTGCAATAACAACCTCTAAATCTAATCCTGTAGATTTTCTTACCATTTCCACAGCTTCAATCATGCCTTCTACTTTTTTGTAGGTTCCAAATTTTCCGAAAGTCATAATTTGCAAAGGCCCTTCTGGTAAACTGTAGTTTGGTTCTTCTGGAATTTCGAAAGTTCCGTGTGGTATTAATTTTACGTTTGTTGCTAAATATTTCATCTCTAAGATATTTACATACTTCTGCATGGTCACCGCAACTGTATCTGCTTGTAATATGAGCTTCGTTAGGCTAGTTCCAATAAATCCATAAAGCTTTTGCATTAGTTTATTTGATGTAAAACCTGCACTTCCTAAATCTACTTCTTCAAGAATATTGTGTAATAAAACGATACTTGGTATCTTTTTAAGTTTGCATACTAGCGGTAGCATTAATCCTAGTGCTGCTGCTATCTTCTTATCACCAAACTTCATGAATTGTAAATTGAATAATACAGAATCTGGTGCCGTTTGGTTTATCGCTTTTGTTACTGAAAAAATATTTTTATAACTATTAAACGACCAGCATTCTTTTACCGTAATCTTACAACCAGCTTCTGTAAAGTTGATATCTTTTGCGCCTTCCGTTCTGTCTGTTAATAAGATTAATTCTGTTACGTTTTGGTTTTGTCTAAACTGCTTTACTAAATGGTATGCATATTCGTTTAACGTGACTTTACTTGGTGGATATGCGGTTACAATTGCTAGTTTCATTTTGTGTATGTTTTAATGTTTGTTATTATTTACAGTACAAATTTGAGGTTTTATAGCGTTGATTTTTAAGAGTTTCGATAGGACGACTTTTACTGTAGACGAATGGCGTCTTACTTTAGATTAGGCCTTTTTATTATCATTCAGAGGGAAGTATAACCAGAGTATCTGTTTAAATTAATCTTAGTTATTATGAGATTCTTCGCTGCGCTCTGAATGACACAATCGCTCTAAATGACATAACGCTCTAAAAACTATTTTTTCTTCACTTTTGAATCAAACATAAAAAAGCCAATCTGTATAACTAACAACAAAATCATCGCAATAATTTGCATATGCACAACCTGTTCTAATGAATCGTGATAAAAAACAACAAGCACCATTTGTAACATACCGAATACTCCAGAAATAATTACGGGAACATATTTATCTAAAGACAAATAATAATAAGCGAAAATATTTGAGACCGCAAACATGGATGTCGCAATTGCATATTTCCATAATAAAGGTGCCATAGCGATATAGTCTTCACCAAAAAGAATGTTTATAATCAACTCAGGAAAACATAAACAGGTCACCACAATGATGATAGATATGGCAGCAATATAACCAACATACTTAAACAATACAGATGCTGTTTCTTTGCCTTCTTTCTTCAACTCTACAACTGCTGGCAATAATAACATTACAAACATCCAAGCAATGAAATAAACGATACGACCTATTAAGGCTAATGAAGCATATAAACCAGCTTCGTGCGCATCAAAATAATGTTTTACCAGTAAAATATCACTATTATTAATGATGATCTGAGTGAGTTCGTAGAAAGCAGTTAGTAAAAAGAAGTTTTTAATTTGTTTGCTGTATTCCGCTTCTAATGGGATTGACTTTTTAAAGCTAATTTGTTTCAACTTAAAAGGAAACAAACCAAACACAAAAGATAAAGCAATACCTATGGCGATAACTGCAGACGATTGTATATTGAATACTAAAATTAAACCTAGCGTAATTAATAAGCGGCTTAACATTTCGGACTGATAGGTAATCGATAAGGATTTATAAGCCTTCTTTCCTTGAAACGCTCCTCTATTGACACTCATTAAAAAGTAAAGTGGCACTCCACAACCAAAAATGATAAACATAGTTGCCGACTCCGTATTAAAAAGTGCTTTTAATTGCTCTGCAAAAACAATAATTAATAAACCTAGAAGTAAACCGACTGCAAACGCTTGTTTGTAAACTTTAGAAATAAAATTAGCGAAAATGCTATTCTCAAATAAAACTGAGAATTTTGCGGTAACCAATTGAAACGTCATTGCCACAAATGAGAGTACCAGTAAAAATGTAATTAATACTGCTGCGTCTGCAAATTGTGTAGGACCTAATAAACGACCTAAAATAAGATTGTATAAATAGTTACCTCCGTTTACAGCCAGAACGCTTATCATAAATAATTGCTCTGGTGTTAACTTTCTGGATTTGATTACTGCTAATAATTGCATGTCGTTTTGTTTTAGTTTTAAAATTTTATTTTATGCTGCTATTGCCGCTGCTGAAAAATTACGTAAGCGATTGTAAATATTTTCAGTTATATGACCAATGACCATAAAACCCTTATTTGTTTGTTTTGCATTCTTAAATAGTGTTTGTATCACATGGATTCCATAATCATCAATTTCTGTTACGTTTTCAATATGAATTGTGAGTTCTCCTTTTGTATTTAAAAGTGCTTCACATCTGTCTTTAAATGAATTGGCAGTCGCTGAATTCAGTACTCCTTCTACTAAAAATACTCCTAATTTTTCTCTAATTGTAAGTGCCATAATTTTGTTACTTTTTTGTGATTAATTGTTTAAATCTGACGCAAATATCTAGAGTATTTCCATGTATGTGCGTTCTATTTCGACGGACGGTAGATTGCTGTAGATGAGTGGAGGACATATGCACCGTAACTTGCAGTAAGTAAAATGATACAGATATGAACACTTTAAAATCACTTGTAAACCTTAGCTTTTTCTTAATCGTTTTTAGCGCAACTGCTCAAAACATGAAAGAAGGTTTTACGTATTTAGAAACCGGTAAGTATGCACAAGCCGAGTCATTCTTTAATACCATATTAAAAGACCATCCTACTAATAAGACCGCACGCTTATGTTATGGACGTGCCATAGGTCTCAACGGAAAAGCAGCAGAAGCAAATGCATTGTTTACAGATTTGCTAAGCGATTACCCAAATGATTTTGAGGTAAAACTAAATTATGGTGAGTCCTTATTATGGAATAGCAACTTTACGGCTGCTAAAACCTACTATAAAGGTTTAGTTACTGAAGACTCAAAAAGCTTTGCTGCACTATTAGGTTTTGCTAATACGCTTTCTAACCTAAAGGAATATGAAGATGCGCTTACTTATGTAAACAAAGCATTAGAAGTTTCACCAGGCAACCCAAATGCACTAAACTCTAAAAAGTATATCTATTTAGGTTATGCCTACCAAAACCAGCAAGCGCAGAACTATGATAAAGCCGAGTTACTTTTAACAAAGAACCTGGAGTTATTTGGTGATGATAAAGACACTTTATTAAATCTTGCTAATTTATATTTAATATGGAATAAGCTCGAAAATGCCAAAGCCATCTATAACCGATTAGGTGAACAGCCTGAGCATAAAATTATTGCCTTAAACGGGTTGGCTTTAGTAGAACACTTAAATACTAAAGAGAAGAACGCTTTAAATATAAGTACTGAGGCTTACACAAGTCTTAATGAAAACACGTCTAAAACTATTACGAAGCAAACAACTGAGCGTTATGCACAAGCTTTAATTTGGAATAAAAAATACAAAGCAGCCACAAACCTCATTGATACATTAGCCGAAACCCAACCTAACGAGAATTGGATTTTAGCTTTACGTGCAACCTTAAACATTTACAAAAGTAATTTTAAAAAGAGTTTAGTAGACTATAATAAGATCTTAGAAAACGACAGTACGTCTTTTGATGGTAACTTAGGAAAAGCAAATGTCTTAAAAGCCTTGGGCCGTTATGATGATGCCTATACTTCTGCCGAAAACACTTTGAAGTTTTACGATAACCAAAAAGATGCGGTTAACTTTATTAATAAAATGGATATTGGCTTTGCACCAACGTTAGAATCTAGTGGAGCACATACCTTTGATAATGGCGATAATAAAGCCTATTCTTTTAATAATAATGTTATCTTTCCCTTATCTACTAAATTTAGTCTTTTAGGAAACTACAATTACAGAACTACAAATAACACCGTTACTAATAATAGTGCTACCTCTAGTAATTTATCTTTAGGCTTAGCTTACCAATTAATTCCTAGTATTACATTTAAAGGCACTGCTGGCCTTACGTCTGCAAAAGCAGAAACTACAGATTACAAACAACTCATCACTGATGTGTCATTTAATATTAAGTCGTTTAAACTACAAACTTTAGATATTGGTTATAAACGCCAAATTGAAAGTTTTAATGCCGATCTTTTAGACCGTGAGTTGGTACAAAACAATCTGTATGCTAACTATAACCTTGGTACAAATTTTAATTTAGGTTGGTTTACACAAATTATGCACACGGCACAAAACGATGGTAACAGCAGAAACTTATTATTTACGTCGTTGTACTATAACTTATTACCAAAGCCAGCTCTAAAAGTAGGATTCAATTACCAGTACATTACGTTTAAAGATCAAGTACCAACCATCTATTTTAGCCCAGAAAAATTTAATGCGTATGAAGTTTTTGTAAATATCATTAAAGACGAAGCTGTTGCAAAACCACAAGAATGGTTTTATAATGTTACCGCTGCTTTTGGGTACCAATTTATTGAAGATGATGAAAAGCAAACGGCTTATCGCGTACAAGGTGCTTTTGGCTACAAATTCTCTGAACGTAGTTTATTAAATGTTTATGGCACACGAAGTAATATTGCCTCAGCAACTGCTGCTGGTTTTACATTTACTGAAGTGGGTGTACGTTTTAAATGGCAGTTTTTGAATAGGGCTGTGTTTAGGAAGTAACTAGATTGTATATTTTGCTTAGGTAGTTAAGCAAATAAATTAGTTTATCTTAATTGCTTTGGAGTTCCGCCATAGGTGACTTTATATGAAAAAGGTGTTTTTCTTTTTTTCATTATTTTAATCATTTCTTCCCATTGCCGAGATAGAATAAGCAACATTTCCCATACAGTTAAATTTGTTTTTTTAGAGGCGCCACGAATAAAAAACAATCCGATATCAGCTTCATGATAAGCAGCAATTTCATCCTTACGCTTATCCAAATGTATATCACGTGTAACTATGAAAGAGTTTGTCCCTTTAAGTTTTGGTATCCATTCTAAATCCTTACTGCCAGTGCCAAAATCGTCTTTTAAAAGTTTTATGTTTACTGTACGATTATTACGTTTAAGATTTTCAACGTTTTGAATAACATGAAATCCTCTCGCTAAATGAGGTGGCATATTTTCATCAAAATAAACTGTCACGCTGCTTTACGAGTTTTATAAGCAATTGCATCTTTTACATCAGCTTTGTCTAGTTCATAAATAGCAGCAATATAATCCAAACTATCACCAGCCTTATAGTGATTATAAAGTATATCAGGAAAAGTGTTATGTGTTTTAAAAACGGGCTGTCCAAATTTTCGTTCTGGATCGACCAAAATAGATTTTTCTTTTCCTAATGGATAATACTTAGAAGCTAAATCGTCACTATTAAAATCAAGTTTAATAAAAAATTGTTCAATAAGATTTAGGTTAAATTGCTTGCTTCCATCCAAAGTCATATTAGAACCTTCAAAGTCAAAAAAGATTGTTTTTTTATCGGTATGAATGTTCTGTAAAACTTTTCGTTTTGCAAAAGGGAAAGGGGTATTAAAAATTTTAGATAATTCTCTATGCGCATCTAATACTTTCTTAGGTTTTACTCCTGCTTCAGAAAACTGCATCATTATATAAAATTCGACAAATGTGTGGAAGCTTACTGCTCGTTTTCCATCTGTTAACCAAGAATATTTATAACCATATTCCTTTCCTATCTTTCCATCCCAGTAAATATTTATCCATCGATGTACTTGGTGATAGTCAATATTCAGAATATCGGCGATCTCTACCGCAGTAAAGCTGCCATTTCCTATTTTAGGTATATTTTCGAAATCCATCATAATTATATTTCAATATTACGAATATTTCTAGGAATTCTATTTCTATTTAACATTATGTCATCAATAAAAAATTCAATTCTGATATATTATTTACATTTAAATCCTTTAAGAAAAATTTATCGTATTCTAAAAAGCCTTCTGTAATTCGAGGGAAGCCTGACCGAAGAATCTAGAGAAATTGAAAACAAAGTAAAATAAGATTCTGCACTACGCTCAGAATGACACAACCAAACCTCTACAAACAAAAAAAAGGCAAAAGCTTGCGCTTTTGCCTAAGTAGGTATTGCTATTAATCAAGGGCTATTTAATAATCAGAATTAAGGGATTAGCTTATCATTTTATTCTAATACAAATTTAGCGAGTAATGCGTCCTTATTTTCAAATTTTCGCTCTATGGAATGTTCGCGTCGTTGGGTGTCCATTTACTGTCGGCGAATGGTTTATCTTATCTATTACTACAGAATACTACAACAAAAAAACACAGAACACTTTATCTTTCAGAAGGAAGTATGACCATAGAATCTACAGAAATTAGAACTTCAATAAAAGAGATTCTTCGCTACGCTCTAAATCACAAAATAGAGGCTTCGACTTCGATAATTTTCGGAATGCTCAGAATGACAAAACCATCACAAATAACAAAAGGCAAAAGCTTACGCTCTTGCCTCAAGTAGGTTAAGATATTAATTTAAGGCTATTTAATAATCAGTTTTAAGGGATTAAAGTTATTCTGACTACTAAAGATTTTACAGAAGTATAAACCTGAACTTAAGTTCGCTCTATTTATAGTGATGCTATTTTTACCAGAAACAGCATTATAGGTTGTGTTATAAACTTGCTTTCCTAATTGATTATAGATGGCAAAACTTAACGTTTCGTTTTGGCTTGCCATAAAGGTAATTGTGGCTTTTGTTGTCATTGGGTTTGGAAACGCTCTTATGGTCATTTGCTCTGTTTCAAAGGCTGTAATAGATAGAGCACTGTCCTGAGAGAAACGTAAATTATTAAGTGCTACTATTTTTGTGGTTGGAGTGCCATCTTCGGCAATCATTGTGAATACAATAGTAAGGACATCGTCTAGTACAGCATCAGATCCATTACTAGAAATTAAATCAGAGATGGGCACTACGAAATCTTGAGATGTACTTGTTAACGCAATGGTGGTTTTATATTGATCGTTCCAATTAGTAATGCTTTGCTTTACAAAAGTGATTTCTAAATTACCATTACCCTCAGCCCTAAACTTAAAGCTATTGTAATCGGTAAGATCTACGGCTTTAAAACGTGGTGTTAAAGCTCTGTAAGTCGCCAGGTAAGAACTTGTAATTCCTCTTAAATTTACATTACGCTCTATTGGAAAATCATTAGCATCAAAGTCAAAATCATTCGTTGTCACCTCGTAAAGACTTACGGAAGTATCTGGTTGTGCAGCATCAATTCCCCAAGGTCCGTCTGACATAAATAAATCATCTGGTGTTGCCGTACCATCACCAATTCTAAAACCAATATCAAATAAATTTCCTGTATCAACTGTAACATTAGTAATATATCCTGTTAGGTTTATAGTTGAGTTTAGTGTATCAAATGCTTCTGTTTCCGTTGCTCTATAACCAGCATCTAAGGTTACACTTTCTGTTGCATTGGTGTTAATAATTTGTAAATCTAAACCTCCATTAATGTATTGTCCTTTTCTAACAAATACAGTTGGTGGTGTTGAATTATTATACTCAATAATTGGCTTTTCAACATTTAAAAGATTTAAAACCTCTTCGCCTAAACTGTAAAGGTTATCTATAGTATTAGACCAAATTTGGAAATTATAAAATGTTACGTTTTCCTCGTACTGATCTAAATTCCAGTGACTCTCTACTGAAAAATTAGCTCCATCATTAATTACTTTTGCAGCTAAACTTAATACAAACTCATAAGTGCCATCTACATTTTTAATGATTGACTTGATAAAGGATTGTTCATTAATATCTATGGTCGATACCTGTATTAATTCTGCTCCCAACAAACGATCACAGATATATTTTGTGTGCTCATAAACACCATTCTCGGTTTTTAAAGCTAATATAGATGCTACAGGAATATCATTTCTTAAATAATCTACTCCATAAATTTCTGTTGCGTTTGTAATGCTTACTAAATCTTCTGGTGACGCGTCAATCACTTCATTTTCATCTATAACATCTAAAGGAATAAAATCTTGCAGTACAAAATTAGTGTTAGCATTACGTTGCGCATAACTAAAATCTCTTGTAACTCTTGGAGCTGTAGCTTTATCGAATGTATAACCTGTTTTTGCTCTATTAAAGTTTCTTTTGTTGATTTGCTCAGACAGTCTATTGTTACTCTCTAATCCACCTGCATTACTTCCAGATGTTGGTGGCTCAATGGTATCGCACATTCCATAACCAGAACATGAAGGATCTTCACAATCTATAAGTCCGTCACCATCATCATCAATACCATTATCACAAATTTCTTGTAAAACTGGTGCTGTTGGGCAACGTGCTCCATCATTACTGGCACTAGACGGTCCGAAAGCGAATAAATTAGCTTCAATATCATCTACAGTTTCAATAGTTTGAACCGCTTGAATCACATATATAGTTCCTGTTTGGTTGGCTGACACATAAAAACGACCTTCGTTATCAAAGTAAACTGCTCCGTAGGTATAGTTTAATCCGTTTAAAATTGGCACTACGCCTAAAGCAGATACAACACCGTTTTCAGGATTAATTCTATATAAAATATTAGAGCTTTTTGCTACAGCGTATAATTGACCATCAACCGCATTAAATGCCCAATCGTGAATACTGATATTCTGAGACAATGTTTCAGTAGCTTGGTGCTCAGTATAGTTTAGCGATTCTGGATCTAAATCTATTTTATAGTAAGTCGTTCCTCCTGCTTTTAAATAATAAATACCTTCAGAACTTACATCACCAACATAACGACCATTTGAAGGAAGCTCGTCAATATAAAATGAAGTTGTATTGAAGTCTTTTCCTATTCTAACAATAGTTTTTGCTGGTATACTTAAAGAACCCCAAATAAATCCATCTGCAGGATTGTAGGCTGCTGCGTTTATATTTCCTGGTGTAACATCTTGTGCAACTTGGTAAGAATTACCAGATGCCAAATCAATGGCATACACATCGTTGTATTGAAATAAATAAGCATTGAAATCGCAATTAAATGGGATGGCCTCTTGCGCTTGCGTGCTAAAACTTAATACAACTATTAAGCTTAAAATTAATTGATTTTTTAAAGTGTAAAATGTATTCATCATCGATTTATCTATCTGATTCTGATACAAATTTACTTCGATACTAGGCTCTTTTTTGTGATTTTCGATTGGTACAACAAAGACAACGTTGGGTCGCTCTTTACTATCGATGAATGGTTTTTATGTGTTTGATTCTGATGTCAGTTCGAGTGAATTCGAGGAATGACAGTGAGTTGAATTAATATCGAGAACAACCTTACAAAGCAAAGTTCTCGATACAATTTGTAATTGAAATTCGCTTACGCTAAATTCAAATACAAATCACTCGAACTGACGTTAACGAGAATGATCTGCTAAATATTATAGTAAATTAAGACGTTTCATCAATTCTGGTCGGTTAGAACGACTTACAGGAATAACATCTTTTTTAATCAACACACTATTATCTTCAATATCAATAATTTTATCGACGTTAATAATGTACGAACGGTGAATTTTTAAAAATAAACTATCTGGTAATTTATCTTCTATCTTCTTTAAAGTAGAGTGAACCGTATAATTTTTATCTTCAGTCTTCACTTGAATATAATCGCCTTTAGCTTCTACTAAATAAATACTAGGAATATCTATTTTAATAAGACGTCTATCAATATTAACATACAAATCATTACCAGAACTTGTTTCTACCTGACTTGAGGACGATGTTTCAGCAGGTGCTGCTGGTTTAATCGCTTCTGCTTTATCAATCGCTTTCTGAAAACGCTCTGGTGTAATCGGTTTTACCAAATAATCTACAATACAATCGTACCCAAAGGCTTGAATGGCAAAATTTGGATCTGAGGTTGTAAGTATAATTTTTGGTGGATTTTTAATGGTGTCAATAAAATCGAAACCCGTAAAATCTGGCATATGAATGTCTAAAAAAATTAAATCTATCTCATTAGAATTCAAATATTTTATGGCCTGCATGGCATTTGGAAATTCCTCTAAAACATTTAAAACGGCGACGTTAGAACACAATTGACCTATTATGGCTCTTGCAGTAGCTTCATCATCAATAATAATACAATTCATGTAAATTCTAATTATAACTGTTGTAAGTAATTAGTCATGATGGTGAGAATAGATTCGAATTCTTCTTGAAGTTTAGTATTTCCCTCAATCAAATTATTTTCGAAAGCTACTGCAGTCTCATAACTTTTTTCAAGACCTAAAATACTAATTTTATGTTTAAGTTTATGTACGTTTTCAGCGGTAAGTTTGTAGTTTTCAGCTGCTATGTTATTGAAGTACACTTTCTTCTCTTCTGGAAACTCAGCTTTAATAATGCCAATTAACTTTTCTTCAAAAGCTTTGTCTCCTCCAGACATGCTATGTATGTATGATAAATTAGGCTTCTCCATTAGGTTCTTTTTTTAACGTGAAATAAAATGTAGTGCCTTCACCTAATACAGATGTTAACCAAACTTTACCACCATAAAGATCTACTATTTTTTTAACTATTGATAGACCAATACCTGTTGATTGCATATCATTCTCTAATTTTTCGAAGGTTTTAAAAATCTTTTCGAAATAAACTTCGTCAATTCCCTTACCATTATCCTTAATGTAAAATTCCCATACGTCTATGGTATTGGTAACACCAATCTCTATGAGACCATTAACTTTATCGTTATATTTAATGGCATTACCTATTAGGTTTTGAAACAGTTGTTGAAGTCTATACTTATCACCTTTTACTACTGGCAGATCTGTTTTTGTTATGCTTATGTTGTTTGGTACTTGAAATATCCCTATAATATTATCAATTAAGTTATTGAGATTAACATCATAGACTTCTATTTGATTTTTGCCAATTGTAGAATACTCTAAAATACCATTAATTAGTGTATCCATTTTTTCTACATTCCCTCTAATTAGCTTTAATGTTTTCTGTCCATTCTCATCGAAAGTAGCTTTATAATCTTCACCGAGCCAAGCTGTTAATGTATCTATACTTCGTAAAGGTGATTTTAAGTCGTGAGACACCATATGTGCATAATCACTTAACTCTTGGTTTCTTAACTCAAGATTACTCAATAAAACTTGTTGTCGGTTAAACGCTTTACAAGCTTTAAGACTAATAGAAAATTTATCAACTACAGGTTGCAATTGCAATAAGTCTTTTGCTTTTAGCTTTTCTACTTTTGAGTATAGAAACAAATAGCCTTGCTCTTTTAAATTAAAGATGGCTAAATAGCCCGAGTTAATATCAATTGGTATTAATTTAGAAATCGAAGTATTAACCTGAGTAAGTGTATAATTCTCGAAACTTTCTAGAAAACTGTTATCTGATGTTGTAATAATTTGCCTTCCTAACGGAATAGAATAAGTTGAAATAAACTGGCTTTCTTTTCTTTCTAGAATCCATGCAGCGTTTAAATTTTTGCGTCTTAAAATTAGTTTTAGAAATAAATCACAACTTTCTTTATAATCTAACGATTGACCGATAGCCATGGCATATTCGTATAGCGGAAGAATCTCTAATATGTTATTATCTAACTTCATTTACTCAAACAAACCGATAACTACTGTTTTATTATAGAACTCTAAGAACCCTTCGCCATAAGATGATATTTCACCTAGCGTTAGTGCACCACCAATTGACACATCGGGAAATCTATCACGAATGGTTGCTGTAATAGCATTGAGTTCTTTTTCAAAATTATCTTCTAGAAATAAAATTCTAGAAATACAATCTATAATAATCGCTTTTCGTGGCTTTTCAGCAAATTTAAGGCTTTCTAATGCAGCATTTTTTGCTGCTTCTATTAATGAGTTTTCACTTCCATTAAGAATATCTACTAAGGTATTGTC
>NZ_JBGCDQ010000052.1:0-22336 GCF_045105575.1 Winogradskyella sp.
CCATAAACTTGCCAAAAATCGTTAGGACCATCTCCATTCGGTGTGAAAAATTTAGGTAACCCAATTACGGAAACAGCATCTTCAGCAATACCACAGTTATTTTTATCGCGTACATAAACGGTATATAAACCGGGTTCAATATTAGTAAAGGTATTACTATCTTGATAAGACCCATTAGGATCATTTAAAGCATATTCATAATCACCTTCACCTTCCACAAATACCGAAATGGAATTATTTTGTGAGGCATCAACCACTTCAATTTGTGTAATGGTGGCTATATTCGAAGGCAATACGGTAATTGTTCGGTCTTTGAAACAACCGTTGGTGTTTAAAACTCTGACGGTATAATTGCCTGGTGCGTTAACTTCTATTTCAGTTGTGGTTTTGCCTGTAGACCATTCGTAGTAATAATTACTGGGATTATCGTTAATAACTCCACCTTCTAAAGTAATAGTTTCAGGAGAGAAATTTAAACAATAAAGCGTTTCAGCTTCAGTTTCAATATTTGGTAATTCTAACACGGTGAGTTCTATTTCGCTGATACCATAGCATGCATTGGCATTTTCAACACGTCCATAAATGGTTTGGTTGTACGCAATTGTATTGCTAAATGTTGTTCCAAGCGCATTATTTTCTAGTAAGGCGTCTTGGTAAGTTTCGTAATATGTTAAATTTAAACCGATAGGTGCGCCTGCTAAAACAGTGTCATTTGATTCCGTAAGATTAAAACTCATAAAGCCATCTTCAGTACCATCAGTATCACATAAGGTCATACTTGCATTGTTAGATGAGGTGGTACTTACTGTTAATGTGATTTCACTGAAATTAACGCAACTTGTTTGTGAGTTTGTCACACGAGCATATATAATTTGTGGATTTAGAAAGTTTTCAAAATTAGTACCGTCAATCGCATTTTCTCCATTTTGTGCATTGCCTTGAGATAGGTGAAAACTCACTGTATTGTTCGATGGATTATCCGTAATTAAGTCGATACTATTAGTGATATTAAACAAGGTAAAACCTTCCGGAATACCATCTTCATCGCATTGTATAATGGAAATATTATTAGCTACAGGAATAGGGTTAATTACAACATCAAAACTTCCTGTACTAAAACAATTTGTATTGGTTGTATTTTCAAATCTCACAAAAATAGTTTCTGCAAAAGGCGTGGTATTGGTATAATTTAAGGGTAATGCAGCTGCGTTATTTTCGGCTTCGTTTTGTGAGGCATGAAATGTGATAGCAGTTTCGGATTCCTCTTGGGTTCCTGTAATTTCGGGTATTACATCTTGTAAGTCTATAACTGCGATACCATCTGTAGGGTCGTTAGTCGTATCACAAAATTCAATAGTTTCTAGTGTTGTTATTTGCGGAGTATTATTTATGGTTAGTGTAAACGTGTTGGTGTCGAGGCAATTAGGGTTTTCAGAATTCTCTACACGCACAAAAATAGTTTGAGGATTACTAATATTCGTATAAGGAAATGTAATTCCATTTTCACCAGAGTCGGCAGCCTCTTGTGTTTCATAATAACTAACATTGTAGAGGGAAGGATCTTGCGCCAATAGGGCTTCAGCATTTTTATCTGTAAAATCAAAACTGGCCATGTTGTCATTGGTGCTGTCATCACAAACAATAATGTCTGTAAGGTCGTTTGCTACAGGAATTTCAAAAACACCAACAAGAGCATTTCCTTCAATTGGACATTCACCATTATTAGGTTCAATATAAACTTCGTAAAAACCTGGAGTATCAACGAATAGTTGCGATGATGTTTCTGTCAATTCTGTGCCATCAAAAGACCAAACGTAATCGGCACCAACAATATCTTCGGCTTGTAAGGTGTAAGAATCACCAATGCAAAGGGCTAGTTCTGTTGTGCTAATACCATTTTGAATAATATCAATTTCTGAATTAAATAAAGATTGAATGAATGGTGGTAAACCAAGACTACTTGTGTTTTGATTACCGCTATTAATATCTAAAAGGATGCCTTGTACATTATAATTTGAATTAAAACCATCCTCTTCGGGATTTTCAATGACACCTAAGAAGCGGTTGGCGCCTGTATTAGTGTTTCCAAATTCCAGTTGTGCTCTGTATATACGCCTATCTAAACCAAGTTGTAAGGCACCTGCACTTAGTGTGTTAGAGGAATGAACTACGTCTAGTGTGTTTGGTATGTTTGCACTTTCTAGATCCCATTGTAAAACTTGGCTGGGTGCAATTCCATTTGAACCCGTTCCGATAGTTGCGTATGCTTTGCGGTTTTCTGCCGAAAATTCTACACCGTATGGACTGTTACCGTTCTGAGGGGAATACAATTCTATATTGTTTGAAACCATACCAGTGTCATTATCAAAATCATAGAGATAGACACCACCAGGGGAGTTTCCACCAACACTAGTTGCAAAACCATAATGCGCTACTAATAATTTTGAAGCGTCTGGAGATGCTTTTATATAACCTAGCGCATTTCTACGATAGCCTTCAACAGGTACTGTTGGGCCTACGATTGAGGTAACAACAGGGATAGCATCACCATTTTCATCCGTTGCAACTCCATATTCGGTAACTTTAAAAGCATAAAAGGTGTCAATAAAATGTGTAATGACCCAAAATGAAGAACAATCTTCAGCTCTTACTGCTGTAATTTTTTCTGAACATTTGTAACGTATTTGGAGCTCATCAGTTGGATCATAAGTTAAAAGCTCTATATTTTTTTCGCTAGGCACAACATCTCCTTGTCCGCCATTTAAGTTCATGTCGACTAAAGAATAATTCAACCCGTTATTGAATCCATCATCGATTGCTGGCGCACTTTGTCCATTACTATCCGTATAAACACCAGTATATTGCATAGGATAAGCGGCAGCATTATCATGATGTGGTTCGTCGACAGTGAATATATAATATTGATTTGGACGCTCTGGTCTTGGTACAATTAAACCAGATGATGTACTAGATGGATCACCTAATAACCCTGTGCCACCAAAATAATTACCATTAGGCATAATTTGATGATTACGGCTCCAAACGGTTTGTCCATCTGTGTAGAATTGTAAAACACCTTCTTCATTTGCTATAGAGGTGCAGCCTTCTAAAGTGTTAATCTGGCCATTTGTAATTGCTGTTACCGAGCCGTTTTCGCTGTTAAATTGTAATCCAGCATTTCTTCCAAAATACCAAATAGACGCTTCGTTTTGAGCAAATACTTGGCAACTGGTAAGGAGTATTAATAAAATTAAAGCGTTCTTTTTCATAAGCTTTTCTGTGTAAAAACACATAAAGCATACAAGATAAGGACTAGAACTTAAAACTCCTAAAGGAAACGTTGAATGCTCCTTTAAATAGGACGATCAAGAACTTACAAATCTCTTTTCTTCAATAGACGTAATGATAGAAATATGAAAATAGCAGTCCAGCCTAGAACTATAGCTATTTCGCTAAAATGCACAGCGTAATCGTACATAATTTCTGCTTTGTCAGGGAATTTGGTCATTACAATACGTCGCACAGGTTCGTCAATTAGCTTATACATAGATTGCAATGGGAAAAAATCATGAATACGATCAGCAAGATCACTATTAATTTTCCATTTCATAAGACCATAAATAATACTTTCTGAAATAAATAATATGAATAAAAATCCCAACGCAAAAGCAGAACGTTTTACTAACATGCCTAAGAATAAACACAAACTAAAAAAGCCAACAAGTTTTACAAAATAGGCGAGCAGAAATTCGACTTCTCTAAAAATAATTGAGGCTTCGGTATAACTTGAATAATACAACCCAATAAAAAATGTTGCTAATCCGATGAGTAAGGTGGCACACAGTGAGAAAAAGACAATGGTGTAGAATTTAGACAATATAAATTCCTTTTTACTTAGACCATCAATGAGGTTTTGCTTTAAGGTTTTGTTGCTGTATTCATTGCCAATCATACTCACCACAACAATGGCAAAGAAGAATTTAAATTGCGACGCAAAGAAGGTGGTCATATGCCAAATAATAGGGAAATTAAAAATGCCTAATTCGCCTAATTCTAAAGTGAAAAAGCCGAAAAAGTTAATTTTAATAGATGATAATATTAAAACTGTAAATGGTAAAATAAATGATATAATGATTAAAACTCTACTAGCTTTATTTAGCCAAAGTTTCTGTAATTCGAGTTGTATAAGACGTAACATAGTGATTGGTTTGGTTTTTTAAAGATGCTTCGGCAAGTTTAGCATGCCATTAAGGATTTAGTTAATTTTCTTGGTTATCCGTTAATTGCAAAAACTGTTCTTCTAGACTTTCTTTTCGTTTTACAAGGTGTGATAGAATAATACCTTGCTCGAACATCGTTTTATTAAAATCTGGTGCGGACATGGGCTCGTTTAAAAAAGCCGTGATTAAATCGTCTTCTATTTTTACTTTTCCGATATTAGAATGGGCCTCTAGAACAGTTACGAGTGCGTCATGCTTTTCTGCTTTTAATTCAAAAAAACCATGGCTGCTAATCATTTCATCGACACGACCAGCATATAATTTTTCGCCTTTACGCAATACCACAACATGAGAGCATACTTTTTCAACTTCATCTAAAAGGTGCGAAGCTAAAAGAATAGTGGTGCCTTCTGCCGCAATATCTTTTATAATCTGGCGTATTTGATGAATCCCTTGTGGATCTAGACCGTTTGTAGGTTCATCTAAAATTAAAATTTCAGGATCGTTAAGTAGGGCAGAAGCAATGGCTAAACGCTGCTTCATTCCTAAAGAGTACGTTCTAAATTTATCATTTCTACGATCTAACAACCCGACGACATTTAATTTTTCAGCAATTTTACTTTTATCCACACCTTTTATTTTACAAACCAATTTTAGGTTTTGTTCGGCCGTCATATAAGGATAAAAATTAGGACGCTCAATAATGGCACCAACTTGTTTTAAGGCATCGTGGGTTGTGGTATTGCCATCAAACCAATGGAAATCGCCTTGTGTTTTATTTACAACATTTAAAACAATACCTAGGGTTGTCGATTTTCCACTTCCGTTAGGTCCTAAAATACCATAGACGTTGCCTTTGTTGATTGTAAAACTTAGATCTTTAACAGCGGTTAAATAGCCAAATTTCTTTGTGAGATTGTTAATTGTGAGAATTGGTTCCAAAATGATTGGTTTTGTAATGCTGAATTTATGTTATTATTCCGATAGCTATCAAAATAGAAAAACACTCAGCACAAGTTGGTTATGTTAATGAGACGAATCCGCCTTCTATTTGTTACAGATATTTACTGAAAATACTTAAATTTAGCACATGAGCAATGATTTAAAAATATCTAAACGTAAACCGTCCTATCCTATATCACCTGAATTAGATCAGTATTTACATGATTACAGGCGCAATATTGATTTGCCTATTTTTTATTCAGATTTATTGCGTTTTCAAGGCTCTATTGTCGTTTATGATAAAAATGATGAAGATACCCTTTGGGTTCGTGTGTATTATAATGAATTTGAACGTGCTGAAATTGATAGAAGCTTAAAACAGGTCTACTCTCATTTATTATCTGATGGTGGTGAAAGCATACTAAAGTTTCTAAATGTGGATGCCATTGACTTCTGCACCTTCGGAAATTCTAAACCATTCAGAATAAAAGTACGAAATATTCTCAACGATAATTACACCTATTTCTATGTTAAAACTGCTGATGCGTCGCGTGTTTATGGATTAGAATTAGAACAAATGTTGTCACCATATCAAATTAATTTTATGGTTTGTAAGGATACGTTGATAGAAGAGCATATTGCTGGTATTCCGGGTGATGAATTTATAAAAAATAATTTAGGCGATTGCAATAGCTCTGAGAAAGCACAAATTGCAAAAGAGTTTGTGAAGTTTAATGAACGTTGCCTCATAAGACTTCTGGGCGATATGAGATCTTACAATTATGTCATTGTGCCTACGCACGATTTTGACCATGTTGTTTTCAAAATTAGAGCTATTGATTTTGACCAGCAATCTTACGAAGGGAATTTAAAAATTTACAGACCACAGTTTTTTAAAGAGAATTATAAGATGGTGGAACTGGTACGTGAGAAAATTCAGAATGAATCTGTAGATCAGTATAAGATTGAGGAACGCTCTATTGTTGCTCGACGCATGATTAGTTATAAAAATCGTTTAAAGCGGTTATTAGATTGTATGGCAGTTGATGAAATATCGATACCAAAATATATTGAAATGCTCAAAGAAGATATTTATGGCTACACATTGGATTTAAACTTTAGAAAAAGTAAAAATATGGGTGAAATTTTAACGAATGCACTCGATTTTGTGAAGCGTAATTACGAAGATGTGAGTCTGAAGCGGTTTAATTAATTCCAATTTTCATCAAAGTCCAAATTATCATAATCACTAGGATCTAAATCATCTTCAAATTCACCAAATTCGTCTTCATCTTCCTCTGCTTCAAATGTTTTTTCTGGTGCTTGATCTGGAATCTGCCCATGCACATACATTAAGTTAGGATAATCTGTGCCTTCTGCTTCTTCAACAATTTCGCCAAGTTCTACATAGAAGGTCCACATGTTCATAAAATCATACAAATAGATGAGGCGTGTAGAGGCTTCATGAATCATATCTTTAATGATAGTCGTTCCCATCATTTTAACTTCATTTCCGGCTTCACTCATATCCATCATCGCAATTTCTTCACCTTGGTTCCATTGCTCATCACTCATATAAAACGATGCCATTTCCATGCCATCAAACCCAAAAGACTGCGTAATAACGTTGTGTAAATCTTCCATAGTATCGCTTTCACGGATTTCTATGTCGCGGAATACATCGTCTTCAGTATCGTTATCTAATATTATTCTAAATCTGTATATCATGGTAAAATTTCTTCTGCAAAGATACAATTTATACTGTATCTAGTTTGTTTTTTAGTTCAGTTCTGCGACTACTTTCTAGAATAATGTAGAATTGAATTCCGATCATTATTGTGGCAACAACAAGGTGCAAAGGCTGCGTTGAAAACGGAAAGTTGAAATAATACATTGCTATTCCGGTTGCAATTTCTAAACCAATACAAACGATAACAAATTTTAATTTATCGTAACCCAATTGCAGTGTTTTGTTTTTGAAAAATAACCACGCATTAAGTACCAAAACTAAAATAGATAAAGTTCTGTGCACGTAAAATTCTAAAGGTGCAAGGTCGGTCATATCCCAATTAAAATAACCATAGAGTTTATTCTGAACGTCCACAAATTGACGGACTTGGGTTCCTAGCACGATTTGTACAAGGGTTAAAATTGAAGCGATAATCAGCACATTTCTAAACCTTAAATTGAAAACTTGTTTTTTAAATGTTGTTTTTGAAGCAAATATTAAATACAAAATAATCGCGACTATTACGATAGCCATAACCATATGAATGGTAATTTTATAAGGCGCTAAATTAGAATCTACGACTGTTTTTCCTAACCAGGCCTGAAACGCCATTGCAACAACCGTAACAATGGATAGTAGTAAAAAGCGTTTTCGATCTTTCCATAACCAAATGGACATGATTGTAAAAATTAATATTGGAATACCAGATAGAGCACCAATAAGCCTGTTTATGTATTCAATCCAAGTTTGTAATGGATTAAAAATAGCATAGTCGTGAGCGGTGTATGGTTCCCAATTCTTAAGGTCTAATGTGTTTGAAGATTTAAAATCTTGGGTGGCAACTTGCAACGCTTCGTTAACGATAATGACGATGCCTTTTTTATAATCGTGGTTGGGTTGAAACTGTAATTCTGAAATATCTGTTGGTGGAATGTAATACCCAAAACATTTTGGCCAATCTGGGCAACCCATTCCAGAGCCAGTCATTCGTACCACAGCACCAGCTATAATTACTAAATATATGAGAACTAGTGTGACTTTTGCGGTTTTTCTAAATCGATTTCTCATCTGTTTAAGTCTGAGGAGTTAGTCCTAATTTTTTTCCTTTTTCTAGCATTAATTGAAAAGCTGCTTCATGTTCATTTGGGATGTCACCTTCTAAAATTGCTTCTTTGATGGCTTCTTTAATGATACCAATTTCTTTTGAAGGTTTTAAATTGAATGTTGTCATAATTTCTTCACCACTAACAGGTGGTTGAAAATTACGAACCTGATCGCGCGCTTCTACTTCAACAATTTTATCTCTAACTTTTTTAAAATTGTTATGATATTTTTTAAATTTATTTGGGTTCTTCGTTGTGATATCGGCTTCGCAAAGGGTCATTAAATCTTCCACATAATCACCAGCATCAAACACCAAACGCCTTACGGCTGCATCAGTGACATCAGAGGCTAAAACGATAGGTCGCGAACTCATAAACACCATTTTCTGAACAAATTTCATTTTATCATTTAATGGCATTTTTAATCTTTTAAACAGTTTATAAACCATTTTAGAACCCACAAACTCATGTGCATGGAAGGTCCAGCCTATTTTTTTATGAAATTTTTTGGTTGGTGCTTTGCCAATATCATGCAATAAAGCGGCCCAACGTAACCATAAATTATCTGTGGTTTTACAAATATTATCAACCACCTCTAAGGTGTGGTAAAAGTTATCTTTATGGCGCTGTCCTTCAATTTCATCGATGCCTTTTAAGGCCGTCAACTCTGGCAGTATAAAATCTAACAATCCTGTTTGTTCTAAAAGTAAAAAACCAATGGAAGGTGTTTTGCTAGCTAAAATTTTATTCAATTCTACAACGATTCTTTCTTTGGTAATGATGTTGATACGTTCTTTATTATCTGAAATGGCTTTAAGCGAAGTAGCTTCAATTTTAAAATTTAATTGCGTTGCAAAACGGATGGCTCGCATCATGCGCAAAGGGTCGTCACTGTAGGTGAGGTTGGGATCTAAAGGTGTTCTGATGATGCCTTTATCTAAATCACTAATACCATTAAATGGATCTAATAGCTCACCAAAATCGGCTTTATTTAAGCTAATCGCTAAGGCGTTGATGGTGAAATCACGACGGTTTTGATCGTCTTCTAAAGTGCCATTTTCAACAATAGGGTTTCTGCTATCTTCGGTATAACTTTCTTTTCTGGCGCCTACAAATTCCACTTCAATATCATCAAACATAAGCATCGCTGTGCCATAGGTTTTAAACACCTGAACTTTTGGTTGGTTTGGTAAATTTTTAGCCACTTGTTTCGCCAAATCTATTCCGCTACCAACAGCGACCAGATCAATATCTTTGGCATCTCCACGTTCTAGTAAATAGTCGCGCACAAAACCACCAATAACAAAACAATCTACGTTGAGTTCTTCGGCAGATTGTGTGATGTATTTAAATATGTTATGCTTTAAGGCGTTTTTGTGATTCATATGTTTTATTAAAAATGCAATTATTTCTGCCACGAATACACTAATATTTTTCTGTGCATTTTCTCAAAATTTTATTTTTAACTAATTCTTTCGTACTTCGATTCTTATAATACAATTCTTTTATGGTCTAAAAAATCTTTGTGAAAATTCGTTAAAATGGCTAATTTACATTCGGATACTTTTAAATAATTGATGCATTGCGCTAAGTGTTTATCACTGAGTAATTCAACTGTTTTTAATTCAAGAATAATTTTATCGAATACAACAAAATCCGCATAAAATTTATGTTTTAAAACGATGTCTTTATAATTAACTGCATAACATTTCTCTCTTTCAAAAGGGATGTTTCTACACTTAAATTCATATTCAATAGCATCTTTATAAACAATTTCAGCAAAACCACTTCCTAAATTATTATACACATCGAATAGAGCACCAATAATAGCATAGCTTTCGTCTTTATATATAATATTTGCCATAATTGTTTGTCCGTATTAACAGAAATATTAATTACGGTTAATATTTATTTTTACTACAAATTCTTTCTTAAAAAACATTCGTGTATTCGTGGCTAAAAACATATCGTTTACTGTAAAAAATATTCTTTTTTGCTGTGCAAAGATACGACACAGCACCAATCTATTAAAAAGAAAACACTGCTTTTTAGAGCGATTTAACTATTGGTGATTTTGAAGGTGGGATTTGAAAATTAACCGATACGATGCAACAGTTTATTTAGAAACATTTTTAGCAACAGTAGCGAATTGTGTATATTTCATATCCATAGCTGTAAAGAGTAGTGGAATATTGTAAAGATAAGGCTTTAAAGATTTACTTGGGTTGATACCATTATTACTAATAACTTCGTAACCTAAGCTTTCGTACATTTTTCTTATGCTTTTTTTAGTAAACCATCTCAAATGCGTTTTATCCATAATGCCATGGTCTTGGTAATCCCAATCTCCATTGATAACCAACATTTTTAGAACTCGAAAATTTCTAATATTTGGTATAGAACTAATAATCAATCCGTCTTTAACTAATTTAGATTTTAAAGCACGTAATACATCATCCGGATATGCTAAATGTTCTAAAACATCATTAAAAAAAATGGCATCAAAATAGTTTTCAGGTAATTCACTGATAAAGTCCTCCACAGCACCAATAAAAAGTTGGTCTACAATATCTTTTGCAAGTTCACCTTCCTTGGGCATGTACTCAATACCCCAAACCTCTGCATTGTTAAAACCTTTAATTTGAGCAGCAAAGGTTCCTTGTCCGCAGCCAACATCTAAAACACGTTTGGCAGTTTTGGGCAACAAAGCTAGCATTTCATGTCGTGGAAAACTGTAATAGGCCTCTGGTTTATTGTTGTAGTCCATGTTAATGATTAAAGATAGGCTTGAAAGGTATTAATTTTTTTGATGTTAAATGAAATAATAGATAAAAGTTAGATACCTCTATTATATAAGAGATGTTCTCAAAAGGCAAGAGATTTAAGGCTTCATTGAATAGACTAAAGCGTTGCCACCCTTTAAAATAATCTTAAACGATGAAAAATATTTCTTCGGTTTAATTATCGATTTAAACCCATATTTCAATAAGAGGATGAGCCTCAAAACACGATAATAAAAATAGCTGTAGTTTTTCTGAATGACATATAAATAAGATATCGTGAATTCATTTTTTATTTTTACGTTCGTAGAACTTTTTCCCATATAATGAATGAAAGTTGAATTTGGATAAAACACCGTATCGTAACCGTTTTTTTTCAGCCTTAAACAAATATCCATCTCTTCATAAAATAAAAATATATTCGGATCAAAACCACCACAACGTTCGTACGCCTCTTTTTTAAAAAACATAAAAGCCCCAGAAACTAGGTCTACCTTAAACGGACTTGTTAAATCACTTTTTGTTTTGGCAGCATAATATTTTTGTGGTTTTTGCTGGCTCAGTAAATGATACTTTAAATCTATAAATTGTCTATAACTGTATTTAAATCTTTCTTTATCCTTATTAATTTGATGCAACCCTAGCACACCAACATGGTTATTATCTTTACTATAATTTAATAATTTTAACAGTGAATTTTCAGTAAGCTCTGCATCATTATTTATAAATGCAAAATGCTCACCTTTAGCAAATTGATAGCCAAAATGATTACCACCACCAAAACCTAAATTTAGCTTGCTCTTTAAAAAGATAATAGGTTTGTTTTCTAAAAAATCCTGAAGGGTTTGTTGGTCTTCGGCACTCGAATGGTTATCAACCACAATAATCTCAAAGCTCAGTTCTTTGGTATATTTATAAATAGACTCAATACAATTAATCGTATAATTTGCAGAGTTAAAATTTATAATAATTATTGAGATATCCATAGGCTCTAAAGGAAACAAATCTAATAAAAATTCAGCCTTATGAGATATTAAGTTTTTATAAATGATTAATATTGTAGTATTACTAAGTGCAGTTATGAAGAAAATTCAGGTTGGTTTTTTATTATCCTACGATTATGAAAAGCTAAAACTTTCAATTCCTCCGGTATATAAAGAAGCCGATGCTATTTTCTTGGCCATGGATCAAGAACAGCGCACTTGGTCGGGTAAGCGATTTGAAATTGATGCTGAATTCTTTAAATGGATAAAGGATTTTGATACAGAGAATAAGATTACCATTTACAAAGATAATTTCTACATACCCACTTTGTCTGCCATACAAAATGATACGCGAGAACGTCACTTACTATCCATAAAAATGGGAATTGGTAATTGGTTGATTCAAGTTGATGCCGATGAATATTTTATAGATTTCAAACAATTTGTCGAAACACTGAGACAACACGATCATTTTTTGGTGAATCCCAAAAAACAACCGGTTCAAATTGCTGGCTTTTTAATTAATATCTATAAATATTTAGATGAAGGTTTACTCTATGTAAATAAGCCAACAAAGGTAATGTTAGCGACTAACTATCCTAATTATAAAAGAGCTCGTAATAGCAAAGAACGTGTTATTTATACCGATAATATTTTGCTGCATGAGTGCTTATCTCGAACAGAAGCACAATTAAAATTTAAGTTTGAAAATTGGGGACATAATGATGAACTAAATTCGGAGTTTTTTGATAAATGGCGAAAAGCAAATGCAACCAATTACAAAACGATTAAAAATGTCTTCTATTTAGACCCAACGATATGGAGGGATTTAGGTCATTTTCCTAGTCAAAATCTAAATGAAATAAAAGATGACATTAAGCATAACGAAGCTCTAAGATTAACTCCTATTTTTTTACAAAAAAAGAATTTTGGTCAATGGTTTAAGTTTTTGAAAATTTTTAAGAGGAGTAAAATTAATTTTGAGTCTTATTTTTAATTATGAAAACATTATCGTCGTCATTAATCATAGCCACATATAATTGGCCAGAAGCGTTAGATTTGGTTTTAAAAAGTGTTAAAAATCAGATTGTTTTGCCAGATGAAGTCATTATTGCAGATGATGGCTCTACGGATGAAACTAGAATAATTATTGACCGATTTAAAAGTGAAATTTCAATTCCTGTAAGTCATGTCTGGCACGAGGATGAAGGGTTTACAAAAGCTACGATTTTAAATAAGGCTATTGCAAAGTCGAAAGGTGAATATATAATACAAGTAGATGGTGATTGTATAATGCATCGGCATTTTGTAAAAGATCATATCACATATGCTTCAAAAAATACTTATCTCTACGGCAGTCGTGTTAACATACAAAAGGAGCATTTAGAATTTCTTTTTAAAGCACAGCAGATTACATTCAATCCATTTTCAAAAGGGATTAAGAAAAGAACACGTGCTATTTTTAGTCCGTTGTTGAGCCAATTATATAAAGCGAGTCATCAATTTTCTAAGAAATTTAGAGGTTGTAATACCTCTTATTTTAAAGCAGATTTTATTGCCGTTAATGGCTATAACGAAGATTTTAAAGGTTGGGGAAGGGAAGATTCTGAATTGGCTTTGCGATTTTTTAATTACGGTTTAAAATCAAGAAGATTAAGATATAGAGGCATCGTTTATCATATCTATCATCACGAAAAATCTAAAAGCAGATTAGAACTTAATAACGATATAGAATTAAAAACAATTAATGAAAAGCTAACTTGGACAGAGCATGGCGTTGATACATATTTAAGTGAATAGAAAAAGAATCATAAATCAGAGTTTTGAGCAGCACACCGCTTTTTTAGACGATATCATCACCAATTATGATACTAAAGGAGAGGACTTTGGAAACCAAGACCGAAATTCTTTAAAATTATTTAAGTTAGAGGACAAAACACTTAACGTTAAATCCTTTAGAATTCCTAATGTGATCAATCAAATTGCGTATCGTTTCTTTAGAAAAAGTAAGGCGCAACGCTCTTTTGAATATGCAAATAAGCTACAAAGTTTAGATATTGGAACTCCACAACCTGTGGCTTATTATGAATTTAAAACTGGCGTTCTTTTCAAAAAGAGCTATTATATTTCTGAGCAATTAGATTGCGATTTAACTTATAGAGAGCTTACTACAGATTTAAATTATCCTAATCACGAAGCCATTTTAAGAGCCTTTACAAGATTCACGTACAAACTGCATGAAAAGCACGTGAAGTTCTTAGATCATTCTCCAGGAAATACATTGATTAAAAAAGTAGGAATTGATTATGAATTTTATTTGGTGGATTTAAACCGAATGGAATTTAAACCCATGGATTTGGACGAGCGTATTAAGAATTTCGCCAAACTTACCATACATAAATCGCTAATTGAAGTGATGAGCGATGAGTACGCGAAATGCAGCAATACTCCTTATGAGACTATTTTTAATTTAATGTGGAATACCACCCAAGAATTTCAAAAAAAATATTGGAGAAAACGTAACCTTAAGAATAAATTAAAATTCTGGAAAGCAAAAAAATAAGGTTCTTCATTTAGGAATAAATTTGTCAATGAGTTACCTTCCAACCCAATAACCCAATAACCCAATAACCCAATAACCCAATAACCCAATAACCCAATAACCTAATTAAGTATATCCTTCCGATAAAGTTCACGCAACTTAGAATACTTCAAAAAAGTAATATTGGCAGTTTGCACACAAATGACAAAACCATTAAATCCATCTAAAAAACCTAATCTTAAAACGTACGATTTAAAAAATGCCCAAGTCGGATTCACGAAGACTTTCCAAATAGGAGCTTTTTTACCTCTGTCAAAATAAGCTTTTGCCGCAATGGTTGAAAAATATTCTGTTTTTTGATTGAATTCAGAATAGGTTTGATATGTTTTATGAAGAATATCTCCTTTTAAATGACCTGTTTTAGATTTAGTATTTAAAAGTAAGATCTTGTCATGCGGATTTACTCCTTGCCAGTTGGCTTTTCGTCTATCAAAAATCCGCAATTTTTTATTAGGATACCAATCGGAATGTTTAATCCACTGCCCACAGAAATTATTAAAACGATTGGCATAGTAACCGTCATATGTCCAGTTAGTTTTTAGATTAATAATGGATGTTTGAAGCGTTTCAGACAAGGCTTCGTCACCATCTAAAGATACCACATAGTCATAACTTGCTTTGGCTAAAGCAAAGTTTTTTTGTTCGATATAGCCTAAGAAGTTTTGTTCAATAAAGGTAACATTAAAGCGTTCGCAGATGGCTTTGGTGTTATCTGTAGAAAAGGAATCAACTACAATAATTTCGTCCACCACATTAATCAACGACTTTAAACAGTGTTCAATGTTCCGTTCCTCATTAAAAGTAATAATAACGCCAGAAAGCTTAATCATTTCCATATTAAAAATTAGGTAAAAATAACTATTTTTGAACCAATGAACGCAATAGATATATCAGTAATCATAAGTACTTATAATAATCCAGAATGGCTTGAGAAAGTTTTATGGAGTTATGAGTATCAAACCTACAAAAATTTTGAAGTCGTCATTGCAGATGATGGTTCAGACAACAAAACGAAAGAGTTGATAGTAGCTATCTCTAAAGATGTGTCTTATCCGATTCAGCATGTTTGGCATGAAGATAATGGTTTTCAAAAAACAGTGATTCTTAATAAAGCCACAGTAGCAAGTAAAGGAAACTATGTAGTGTACTCTGATGGTGATTGTATCGCTAGACAAGATTTTTTACAAGTACATGTTACTAAACGCCAAAGCGGTTATTTTTTATCTGGTGGCTACTTTAAATTACCGATGACGATAAGTCAATTAATTTCTAAAGACGATATAAAAACGCAACGTTGTTTTGATATTAATTGGTTAAAACAAAAAGGTTTAAAAGCGTCATTTAAGACGAATAAAATTACAGCAAAAGGTGTAAAAGAAAAACTTTTGAATAGTTTTACACCAACCACAGCGACTTGGAATGGTCATAATTCTTCTGGATTTAAAACAGATATCATAAAGGCAAATGGTTATGATGAGCGCATGCAATATGGAGGCGAGGACAGAGAATTGGGAGAACGTCTTTTTAATGCAGGTATTAAAGCAAAACAAATAAGATACAGTGCTATTTGTTTGCATTTAGACCATGCAAGAGGTTATGTAAAACCAGAGATGATTGAGAAAAATCTAAAAATTAGAGCTGAAACTAAACAGAATAAAAGTACCAAAACACGTTTTGGAATTCTTAAAAGCTAAAACTGATTTAAATACGCTTTTAATCTAGGTGTTATGTATTCTGGTACAAACAGTTTATAAAGTTGAAGCGCTTCTTTTTTCATAGCTTTTGGTGATTCTCCGTTATAAGCTTCAGGTTTAAAATCATTTAAATGGGTAGAAACATGTGTTTTATCATCGTCAAACATGTTCCAAGCTTCTTTTATAATCCAAGGTGAAAATATAGTGAATGTAGAGATGTCTAAGGCTTTGGCCATGTTGGTTGCTCCTCCTTCATTTCCGATTAATGCAGTACAATGTGTTGTTAAGGCTAAAAAATCACGAAGACTTTTTCCAAAAACATTGAAATAAATTTGCTTTTGAGTCTCAGGACGACACAAATTTAAAATGGTTTGTGCATCTGCCTTTTGTTGTGGAATGTAGTTAAATAAGACCTGACTTTCAGGCTGTGATTCTACAATACAATCAATCACTTTGGCCATGTACTCAAAAGGATAGGTTTTATTGGCTCCGCTACCTAAAACACCAATCATAAATAAGGGTTGACTTAAATTAACGGCATGAGATTCTAAAAACTGTTTGGCATTTGCTTTTTCAGAATCCGTGATATATATTTTAGGTTTTATAATTTCATTAGCAGATATACCGAGTGGTTCTAGCAGTTTTAGACGGTTTTCAATCGCTAATCCTGCATTTGTTTTTGCCGAGTCAGCGTCTTTATAAGCATCTGTATATATAAATGAAGAATACCACTTCTGTTTTGATATTTTTACTTTAGCTTTAGAACAATAACTCATCAAATTGCTCGAAAATTTACAATACACATCAATAACAACCTCAAATTTTTCCTTTTGTAATTGCTTGGCAAATTTGTAGAGTTCACGTTTGCTTTTTTCGTGTGTTGGCGAAAAAAAATGAAAATGATCTATAAACGGATGATGTTCAACTACCGGAAACGTGTGCGTATTAATGACATAATGTAATTCAGCATTAGGATACTGTTGCTTAATGGCTTCAAACAAAATGCTTGTCGCCAGAACATCACCTATCATTTTCTGTTGGATAATTAGAATTTTCATGCTGAACCTTCAGGTTACAAATTAAAAACAACAAATTTCAATAACAACGCAGGCATTTTCGAATTTGAGATTTAATTTTCTTTTTTGAGAGTTGCGAGTATAGCGAGCTAAACTGCCACATCATACTCACGCAAAGCATCATTTAATGACGTCTTTTTATTGGTACTCTCTTTACGTTTGCCTATAATTAAAGCACAAGGGACTTGAAATTCGCCAGCCTTAAATTTTTTGGTATAGCTTCCTGGTATTACAACAGATCTTGCTGGAACAACACCTTTGGTTTCAACAGGTTCGTCACCAGTAATATCAATTATTTTTGTACTCATAGTCAACACCACATTAGCACCTAAAACAGCTTCTTTTTCAACGCGTACGCCTTCAACAACAATACAACGACTACCAATAAAAGCACCATCTTCAATAATTACAGGAGCAGCTTGTAGTGGTTCTAAAACACCACCAATACCAACACCTCCAGATAAATGTACATTTTTACCAATCTGCGCACAACTTCCTACGGTTGCCCAAGTATCTACCATAGTACCTTCGTCAACATAAGCACCAATATTTACATAACTTGGCATTAAAATAGTGCCAGGTGCAATAAAAGCGCCATGCCTTGCTACGGCATGTGGTACCACTCTAATGCCTTTTTCAGCATAACCGCGTTTTAGTGGAATTTTATCATGGTATTCAAAAATTCCAACCTCAAAAGTTTCCATTTTCTGTATCGGAAAATATAAAACCACTGCTTTTTTAACCCATTCGTTAACTTGCCAGCCATCAGCTGTAGGTTCTGCCACACGCAAGGTGCCAGTATCAACTAAGTTTACAACACTTCTAATAGCGTTGATGGTAACTTCATTGGTTAAAAGGGAACGATCTTCCCAAGCATTTTCTATGACAGATTGTAGTTGTTTCATGTAGAATTTAATAAAAAGTTATGCTCAAAGATAAGTCCATAAATACCCATGAGAAAATATTTTAATTTTTTTTTGAGATAAATGTGACCTAACTTATAATGTGGTGTCTTATAAGTATTAAATGGAAGATAATTTATTTCTAATAACGTTATCTGAGAGTTTAATTAATAGCTAATTTCGAAAACCCCTTTCCCCTTATTTAAGGGGTTTTCTCTTTTTAGTGGTTAAATAAAATGTGACCTTGTTAATAATAGTGGGTCAGATAAGTAGTTAATAACATGATTTATTTTGTAGAGGGAATAACATCATTACATTGATTTTGTTTAAGTTGATAATCTAAAACGCTTCTTTATTTAAGGAAGCGTTTTTTATTTACGCTTGTTTTATAATTAGATTACCTTTGGCATATGGCACGAATTTTAGCAATAGATTACGGAACAAAACGAACAGGATTAGCGGTTACAGACGAAATGCAAATTATAGCATCAGGACTTACCACTGTTGATACTAAAATGCTATTGGAGTATTTAGAAAATTATGTAAGTACTGAAAACGTGGAAAAAATAGTGGTTGGTTTACCAAAGCAAATGGATAATACCGCTTCTGAAAGTGAAGTGTATATTCAAAAGTTTTTAGTGAAATTAGCAAAAGCGATTCCTGAAATTCCTGTAAAACGTGTCGATGAGCGTTTTACTTCCAAAATGGCATTTCAGACGATGATTGATGGTGGTTTGAAGAAAAAGCAACGAAAAAATAAGGCGTTGATAGATGAGATTAGTGCCACGTTAATTTTACAGAGCTACCTTTCTAGTCGTCATTAGACTTTAAAGCGTTGGAATTTAGTTTTTGAAATTTGAAATATTATCTACGATTTTTGATACTTTTGCAATCGAAAATAAACGACTTATGATTTTACCAATCGTTGCTTATGGCGATACTGTTTTAAAGAAAAAAGCAAAAACCATTGCTAAAGATTATCCTAAGCTAAATGAGCTTATCGATAACATGTACGAAACCATGTATGGAGCTTATGGAGTAGGTTTAGCTGCACCTCAAATTGGTTTAGCAATTCGTTTATTTTTAGTGGATACGAGTCCTTTTGCTGACGATGAAAATTTTACGGAAGCAGAACAAGAGCAACTTAAAAACTTCAAAAAAACCTTTATAAATGCCGAAATTTTAGAGGAAGAAGGTGAGGAGTGGGCTTTTAATGAAGGCTGTTTAAGTATTCCAGATGTTAGGGAAGATGTTTACAGACAACCAAAGATTAAAATGCAGTATCAAGATGAAAATTTTGAGACACATGTTGAGGAATTTGACGGTTTAATTGCCAGAGTGATTCAGCATGAGTATGACCATATCGAAGGTGTTTTATTTACCGATAAATTATCTTCTTTTAAAAAGCGTTTATTAAAAGGACGTTTAACCAACATTTCAAAAGGTAAAATTAAAATTGATTACAGAATGCGTTTTCCTGCAATGAGCAAAAAACGCTAATAATAGATATATGAGTTTAGACAAAATTTTATCCATTTCTGGAAAACCAGGTTTATTTCAAATCGTAACACAAACCAGGACAGGCGCTGTTGTAGAATCGTTAATAGATAAAAAACGAATTACTGTTGGTGCACACAGCAACATTAGTATTCTCAGCGAAATTGCTATTTATACCTTAGCTGAAGAAGTGCCTTTAAGAGAAGTGCTTAAGAAAGTGAAAGAAAAGGAAAATGGAGAGCCAACAAAAATTAGTCATAAGGATAGTAAAGATGTTTTAGAAGAATTTTTCTTTGAAGTCTTACCAGATTATGATGAAGACCGTGTATATCCTTCTGATATTAAAAAGGTAGTACAGTGGTATAATTTACTTCAGAAAAATGATCTCTTAGCAGCTCTAGATGAAGTTAAAGAGGAGGAAGATACTTCCGAAGAAGAATAACGCTATTCTAAGTTCGAAACAGTTATAATGATGATAGATTTTTAAATTATACTGAAAATTTGAATGCTTAAATTGTCCTCTTGAGTAGACTTTAGAAATGTTTTTTCAATTTGAAACGTCTTTAATACGTTCGATCTTTACTTAATAAGATTAAAATATATTTTAAGTGAAGTTATAGAATGTGGTATCAATAACAATGTACACGAAATTCATGTCTGATAAAACAACCCAATTAAAAGCCTTTGAGCGTTTGTTAATTATCATGGACGAGTTGCGCGAGCAATGTCCTTGGGATAAAAAACAAACCATGGAGTCCTTACGTCATTTAACCATTGAAGAAGTCTACGAACTTGGAGACGCCATTCTCGATAAGGATTTAGATGAGGTTAAAAAGGAATTGGGAGATGTTTTACTTCATATTGTGTTTTATTCTAAAATAGGAAGCGAAACCAACACCTTTGATATTGCGGACGTTTGCAACAGTATTTGCGATAAGTTGATAGATCGTCATCCACATATTTATGGTGATGTAGTGGTTAAGGATGAAGCCGAAGTGAAGCGAAATTGGGAACAGCTTAAACTTAAAGAAGGCAAAAGTAGTGTGCTTGAGGGTGTACCAAAAAGTTTGCCAGCTATGGTAAAGGCAAGTCGCATACAAGAAAAAGTAGCAGGAGTCGGTTTTGATTGGGAAGAGCCACAACAAGTTTTTGAAAAAGTAGAAGAGGAGCTGGCTGAACTTAAAGTGGAAATTGAAAAAGGCGACCAAGATGCCATTGAAAGCGAATTTGGCGATGTACTATTTTCCATGATTAATTATGCACGCTTTCTTAATGTGAGTCCTGAAAACGCTTTAGAGCGTACCAATAAAAAATTCATAAAACGCTTTCAATATCTTGAAAGTAAAGCCAAAGGCCTAAACAAATCTTTAAAGGACATGACACTTTCTGAAATGGATGTGTTTTGGGAAGAGGCTAAACTCTTGTAAAAACAGAAGTCTCATTCAAACTACAGATTTTAAAAAGATTTAGAGCTAACCCATTAATGTTCTGGCTGTATTTCAAACAAAGCAATAAAACTTTCGAGATTTTTCAGGATACGGAAAACCTCAAAGGTTTTCAAAACCTTTGAGGTTTAAAATCCAGTTGTCCATATTGCTAAGGTTGTTTTCAAGATAAAATCACTGTTAAAAACTAACCTAATTTATAAATAGTTTGAATTATAAAGGCTGTAAATGTTAAAATACTAATAATTTCAGATTCCAAACATCCAAAATATGGTTCTGTGCGTAAATACTACATATAAAAGCTATTAAACGTTTTTATAATCTTAGTAGGAGATCTTAATTATTATTTTAAGCGGTTGTAATTAAGGTTAATTTAGTTTAGTTAGGGCAAAACCCATCTGTTTAGGCAGATGGGTTTTGAAATTTATATTCAGCACTTGATGTGTCATTTTTTTATTGAAAGTATTAGTGCGTTTGGTTAGCGCGAGTTTTAAATTCGTAACAATAATGTAAACATTGGACACGAGTTTAAAACTCACGTCGGCTATAAGAGTACAAGTATTTATAAGTATTTGTACTTGTTTGTATTTAAGTAAAACCGTTTAAGCTTATGATATGGTTAGTTTTTCTTGAATATATGTTTATTTTTGAAAATGTAACTATATAATACGTTACCTGCAAGCTAAAAAATGAACTATCTTAAGAACAAAGAAAAACAAAAAAGTAATTAATGGATAAAGTAGATTTAATGGTTACTATAGCCGTAATTACAATGTTTATTTCATTATTTCTAGCATTGTTTTTGATTACAGTAAAATCAAAACACAAATTAAGTAATCGCCTTTTCGCTCTATTTTTAATTTTAACTGCGATAGATATAAGTGGAATTTTATTTGAATTTTTAAATAAGAGTCCTTCAAATATTGGGATGTTTAGAAATCTAATGACATTCTTGCAACTTCCAACTTTTTATTTATATGTTTTATCTGTATGCTATTCGGATTTTAAACTAAAACCAAAACATTTAATTCATATCATCCCTTTTTTGATAGTAAATTTAATCTTGCTACCTCGCTTTTATGGAGTAAATCTAGTCTCAAAAATTAGGTTTCTTGAAAAAAGTAGCAGTATGATAGAAATACAGTTTAATCATATTCTCATTCATATTCAAATTGTATTTTACATCATTGTAGTTTTTATAGTATTAAAGAAAGCAAAAAACATATACCTAGAAAATTATACAGGAGCCAGTATTACGTCACTTAATTGGTTATTTCAATTTGCGTTAGCACTGTCATTATTTTATTCTCTTGCACTGTTAAAAAACATCTTCAAATTTTCTACTTATACTAACTTTTCTGAA
>NZ_JBGCDQ010000053.1:0-23900 GCF_045105575.1 Winogradskyella sp.
GCGACTTCATAAATATACACAGACCTTTCGGTTTTGCCCATAAGTCCGCATTATGTTTAGGCTTTGTTACCTTGCGTTTTATTCCACAACAAATTTTTCGTAGTTACTCCGTATGTAATCTATTCTTAGCTTTTCCAGCCCCTCCAAGTCATAAAAGTTGTCATCGAGCGGATTGAAGTCAGGATTCCGTTTCTTTTGATATTCCTCACTTTGATTTTTAAATACCTCAATAGCTTTTTCAGTCACAGAAAGATAATTTTCCGCCCCAATTCTGCTAAGTCCATTCGCAGCACTGTAGCCGTATTCAAGTCCATTATTCAGGAAAAATTGGTCAAATCCACCATTATGAACTTCAGATTCCAATACCCATGTTGCTAATAATTCCGTCATTGCTGAATCCGCTTTCTCCAGAGTCTCTCCAAAAGTCCCTAAATACAACTCCGTTGCTTTATCATAAACCAAGGAAATTAATTCCTCGTCATTAGAACTTTGTAAGTCCGCAAGTGAATATTTGACTTTCTGTATCATTTTTGTTTAAATGCAAGGTAACGTTTTTGTGTATGGTTAGTTGCGTGTTTAAGCAACTAATTTAGTAAACAAAAACGAACGCGAGAAAATTCCGAAGGAATTTTCCAGATAAGCACTTGCCAAAGCAATTAATTATACACGTTGTTGTGGGTAGTTTTTTATTTTTCACATTCCCACAGTTTCATAGATATAACAAATTCCAGTTTTTGGGTCCCTTAAATATCTTGAACGTTCAAATTCGTTTGTTTGGTCTTTTGCATAAATAATATAGTTTTGGTCAGTCTTAAACCATTTAGGTAATTTAGTCCAACCTTTCCATTCGTTTCCAACCGTGTCAATTTCAAGTTCATTATACTCAACAAATTCCTCAAACCATTTTTTGTCCGATTTGAACTTAAGGAACAACTCATATTCGAGTGAAAAATGAGGTGACTGATAATATTCGCCTTTAATTAATTCAATTTCTTTTGGCGGTTCGTTGCCACTCCAATATCTGTATGCTTTTTTTGCATCTTTAGTTTCAGTTGCGAAACAACCAATCAGAAGAAACACAATTCCAATTAAAGATATTTTTTTAATTATTTTCATTTTCGCTCAACATAAAAATAATTACCATAAATGTGGTTTTGCGAAGTATAGCCAACCACACCATAGAGTCCAAAAACAACTAAATAAAAGTCCAATAATGAAAAAGAACATTCGAAACCTTTTAATTCCGATTTTGTTTTTCAAATAATACCAGTCAAATAATTCCAATAATGTTCCTAATGAATAAAAAATATTTGCTCCAATTCCCCAAATTATAATTCCGATTGTATCGTCTATATTCCAAGAGTAATCGTCTCTTGAGAGTCCATCGTAAATCGCAATAATTCCAAAAAGTCCAACAGCTAGATTATAAATCCACCTTTTAGATTCCCACCATTTTATGTTCGATTTTAGTTCTTCTATTGTCATTTTCTCAAATTACCCACAACGGTTTTGTGTATGGCTCGTTGCGGAAAATCAGCCAAGATTTTCCGCCGTGACCGAAAGATAGCAAATTGCAATGAATTCCGATTAGGAATTCAGCCGCAATGAGCTATACACGTTGTTGGCAACTGGCTTATTTCAGCCCATTCTTTTTAGCAATTGTTAATAATCTATCAATAATTTCATCTCTATCTTCATATATTAATCCTTTTGTTGATATCGTATCGAGTATTTTTACTTTTACATCACCAGGTTTAGTATAAAGTGATCCGTAAGGTAAAAGATTAAACGTACCTTCTATAATGAAAGGGACAATGTTTGCTTGCGCATTGATTGCCATTACAACTGGTCCTTTTTTATATGTATTTAAATTACCATTTTTCGACCTTTTCCCTTCTATAGAAATCATAATATTTCCACCTGATTTGAGAAATTCATTTGTCTGATTTAATTTGTTCTTAGCCTGACTTGGCCATTGTCGAACAATGACATAACAAGTTAAGGCATAAAACCATCCTAATATCGGATAAAACCCTAGTTCGATATTGATAATCCCTAAAGTTCTTTGAGTTGGAATTATAGGAGTAATCATTGAATCTAAAAAACTAGATTGATTTAGAAGAATAAAAATGGTACTTTCTGCTTCCTTGAGGTTGCCGTCTACAAATTCAAATTGCACATTTACATTAAATAATGTAAAGTACAGATCAAGATATTTAATAAATACTTTCTTAGATTTCCATATACTGAAAAAACGAACAAATAGAGCAACAATAAAATAGAATAATCCAATGAATATGTAAAAAAAAGTCTTTAGAATATACCAAAACAAATGGATTATCTTCATTATGTAGTTTTATGTTTTTCAGCTTGTTGCCAACGTGTTCGTGTATGATTTTTTGCGGTTTAAAAAGTGTAAAATTTTCCACTTGACATAAAGGTAGTTAAATTGTAGGAATTGCAATTCACTTAACCATCTTAGCAATGAATTATACACGTTGTTGTGCTTTCGTTATTTTTTATTCCCGAAGTGTTTTTAATAATTGGTTAATTCCATCTTGTATTTCAGGCAACTTCGACAAACTCAACCTATAACTATCACTTTTAAGAATTATCAAAGAATTAAATTCAGTTGCGTGATTAGATAGAGAAATATTATTCCAGATTTTATCGGCTGCTACAGTTCCATTTTGAAAAAGATTATTTCTAAATGTAAAAGGATAACTTTTTGAGTAGTTAGAAAGCCCTCTTGAATAATTATCTAAAGTTAAATTTGATACTTGTGTAGCTGTTTCTTGAAGATTATATAGCGAATTCAATTCATCAGCAACGTTTTGACTAAATAAAGCTAAATGTCCAGTAGAATTTAAAATTTGATAAGTCTCATTTTCATAGTTAGTAAGAACGTGTATTATAAATTCGTATTCTTCACGAGCGATATCACGTACTATATCAAAAGGCTCATTCGACTTCGAAACGCGTTGTTCGAAGTCCTCAATTCTTTTAATATCCTCATTTATTTCTATCAATTTATTGTGTATGTTTAAACTGTCTTTGACAAGATTCTCAATAAGTCTTTTCTTATAAGTGTTAACTAAAGAACTATTTTTCCGACTTTCATTCCAATTATTAATTTGTAGAGCAATTAAAATTCCAATAACGACAAGTACAATTTCTCCAATCGCATATTTCAGATACTTTCCAGTTTTGTTTTTCTCCATTAGGTCGTACCGTATTTTTCTAAAGAATTTTATCATTGGTTAGTTATTTCTCGAAAGTAAGTATAATTATTTTATTCAGGACGGGTCATAATGAAGCACAACGGTTTTGTATATGGCTCGTAGCGTGCAAATTATCAATATTTTTTCGGTTAAGCACAAGCCCGATTTTTAAATTTTACTATTTATCTTTTTTATTGGAAATCGTCAAATTTAAAAATTTGGCGACTTTCTAAATATGCCTTAACTTTGATTAAGCAACTAATTAGCTATGAGCTATATACGTTGTTACCTGCTGGCTTTTTTTCCAATTACGTATAAATAATCTCCCAAATCATTTTCATAGAATTTTATTATTTCTTCAATTTTTCCACTATCGATATCTTTTCTTAATTCCGATAATCCATTCTCCACTTCCGTTCGGTTTGATAAGGATGAAAATGAAGAAATTCCGTGTCTAATTTGCTCGTCAAAGTAAAGTTCAGGGTATTGTTTTCCACAATACAAAAATTGGTCTTCCAAGTCAGGCTTTATAAAATACCTGTGCGTCTCCAAGAATTCAATTCCACTATCTTTCATAGCTTTTTTTACTTTTTCCAAAGTTGGCATTTGTATTATTGAGTCAGAAAGCATTTTTGGGAAATAATGATTGAGCCAATAACCTTGCATTTGCTCGGGTGTTGATGTGAAAATCACAATTCTGCCGTTTGGCTTTAAGACTTTATTAAGCTCTGAAAATCCATTTCGTAAATCAGTCCAATGGTGTATTGTCAAAGAACCGATTATTCCGTCCACAAAATTTTCAGGAAGTCCAGTATTCTCTGCCGAACCTATTTTCCAATATATTTTGTGGTTTTTAAGTTTTGCTTTCTCCAACATTAATTCGGAAGGGTCAATACCAATGAAGTCAAATCCTTTTTTTTGAAGTTCACTTGTGTAATTTCCCGTTCCACAACCAATGTCCAAATATTTTCCGTTTTTGGTCGGTTGTAAATGATAGAGTAATTGTTCTGTCAAATATTTGTCCGCTTTTCGGGTCAGATTGTAATCAATTCCTATTTTGTCGTATTTAACTTCCATCGTTTTGTTGAGCTTGCAGGTAACGTTGTTGTGTATGGTTAGTTGCGTGGTTAAGCACCTAATTTAGCAAATAAATCAAAGATAGAAAATTCCAGCGGAATTTTCGTAAGTCGGCAGTGACCTAGCAATTAATTATACACGGTGTTGCCCATAGTAGTTTATTTCAGATTTCATTTTTTTTCATAAGAATAATATTCACTTTCATTTGGTTATTATTATTCTTTCAATTGTTTTACAGACCAAATAATACCATAGTATATATACCTAATAATAAAAAACAAGAAGAAAAATACATAGCCAAAGTTAAGTGCTTTTTTATTTAAATTATACCTACCATAAAACCAAGAATCTTCAATATCTTCAATTTGATTTTCAGTAGAAACAAGATAATTCAGGTAACTTTCTGATTCTAAATCGTCGTACATTCTCTTTTTAAATAATTCACACGTTATTGTGTTCCTTGGGTATTCATTAATAAGCATACTATGAGCTTCGTCTGCAAAAAGAGAATCTTCTTTAAGATAAAATATCCAATCGTCCGCAGTTGGTTGCATTTTATTCCAACTCGTATATTTAATAGAATCATTTAATGCATAAAAAACTTTTAATCTGTAAGGAAGTTTTTTATATGTGTAGCTATTAGGTAGTATTTTATTTAGGCCTTTATGCTTTGCATTATTATAATCAGCCATTTTTGCCCAACCAAAAAAAACAATTAAAAATAAAATTGTAGCACCTAATAAAAAAAGAAATTCTCTAGCTATTATTTTCTTTAATTTTTTATTTGATTCGTGAGTCATTTATTTAAAGTCATTTTCATATTAGTACTATTTTTTTTCTTTAAGCGCCAATTAATTATCTTGTTACCTCTAGAATAACTAGCAAATAATTTAGAACTTTTTAAGCCAATAATAGGAACTTCAATCAGCCAGTAATTTATTAGGATAATGTCATATTGGTCTTTTGGATTCTTTGACCATTTCTCAAAATCAATAAATCTCGGAAAAAAATCTAATGCAAATTTTGATGTATAACTTTTTCGGCTGTTGAATTCGTTTCGATATTCCTTTTTCTTCCTGTTTGGCACATAATCATATAAGCCCTCGTATAAAACATTGATAATGTATTCTACTTTTGCCATATTCTATTTTTATTACTTCATTTATTAATTTCAGATTCTGTTGAGCGCTATTGTGGGCAACTAGTAATAAAACAATTTTAATACCTAACATCCCATAATTATTTCAGGATATCAAAACTTTCTATTATTTTAAACTCCTTAAAATTAAAAAAGAAAAACAAGACTCCTATACGTAACCTTACGTATTTTCAAAAAAAAGATCGTTTGGATACGTCAACTACAAAATTGCCTTAGGTAAAATCTTTCGTGTCCACGTTTTTAAACGTTTGTAGTTCCCTACCTCAGCATCTGGGTTAAAGTCTAAGGTGGTTTCCCAAGAATTTCCGGGTTGAAATTCTATTTCCATACCTTCTAAAACGCCTTTGGAGATGTCTTCAGAATTAACAATGACGATACATTCCGTATTAAGATTGGCACTTCTAGGATCGAGATTAAAGGTACCAACCACAGTGGTTTTTTGGTCAATGACCATGGATTTGGCATGTAGACCAAAAATGGGTTGATGTTCTAGTTGTTCTCTAAGTTCGCCAGTCATTATTCTGGTTTGCTCTTCGGCATCTGGCCGAAACTCAAAGATGCGCACTCCTGTTTTTAATAAGGTTTCTCTATCACTTTGATAACTGCTAAACGCTTCAACATTATCTGTAGAAGCTAAACTGTTAGTTAAAATTCTAATCTTTACTCCACGATCTACAGCGTCTTTAAATAAATTTTGAGACAAAGCTGTGGTAATTAAATATGGAGTTTGTATATCTATAGACGTTTTGGCATTTTTAACTAAGTCTATTAAGGCTGTTGTAGAAATTCCTCCACCTCCTAGACCGTTTTCTCCATCATTTTTTCCTGGCTCATCAGAAATAAACTCAACATCATCTAACCACACTAATTTTCCTGATGCTTTTATAGTTTCAAAAGTTTGTGGCAATGTTGCAATACGTTCTCTTACTTGCGGCCAAAAGTTTTCAGGATTACAAGCATATTCGTGCAGTTTTTCGAACTTATGTTCTGCATTTGCATGTTTGGGTGCTTCATCTACAACGGTATTAACATCGACACTGAGGTTGCTATTCCAGAATTGATTAAAAGAGGTCTCTACTGTTTTTGAGGCTTTTCCGATAAGGAGAATATCGCGATCTCTAAAATTATACTCGTGATCGTAATCAAAATATTCATCCGCAATATTACGTCCTCCTGTAATCACCACTTTGCCATCTACAATAAACGTTTTGTTATGCATACGTTGATTGGCCGATCTGAAATCGGTGGCAAACTTCTGAATTTTATCAAAAATATTTTTTCCTAAATTAACTCCAGGATTATAAATTTTTACGGTAATATTTTGGTGTGATGCAAAGGTGAGCACATCTTGAATGTCCGCATCTACCATAATATCATCGACTAGAATGCGGACTTTTACTCCACGATCTGCGGCTCTTATCAAATAATCGCAGGCAATGAGCCCTACATTATCCATTGAAAAAATAAAGTATTGAATGTCGATGGTTTCCTCTGCATATTCGGTAAGCCAAGCTCTGGCCACCATAGAACCACTACCATCTTCTAAAACATACACTCCTGTTTTAGAATTCATATCTTCCTTTACAGCCGCTAATGCTTTAGACAATGACGTGCTATCGTCTTTATGAATATTGGCACAGAAATCAGTGGCTTCGGTTATGGGTTGTTCTTTTTTACATGACATCATTAAAAGGCTTAGAACGATAAAACAATATGTGGTGATTTTCAAAGCATAGGGTTTCATAGTTGATTTCAATTTACACAAATATAAATAAGTTCTTTTGGTGGAATGGGAAATTGGAATCTTTCAATTAGTTAGTGATTAACATAAAACAATAATAGACATTTTTAGAGATCAGTACATCATTACTTATGGGAATTGATAATTAATTAGCTAAGATCTGGGTGAGCACAGTCGAAACCTACAAGAAGCACATCAATAGTTCTCGACTGCGCTCGAACAGACCATTATTAATGATTCAAATACCATATCATCAATTAATTATGATTAATTTTTAGAACATATTTAACTACTGACCTCTGGACATTTTTTTACACCCTAAAGTCCACTATAAAGGACAATTGTTCTATTAAACGTTGTGGAAAGCAAGACTGAAAGGGCTTTCGTCGTATTTTTATATTTTTTTGTTTCAATATAAACGCCCAAAAAACCTTCAAACCAAAATACTATTTCAAATACACATTAGTGACTAAACGTTCTACCGTTGGATGGTCGTTACCTCCAGCAGGTTCTATGGTAATGTTAAGTGATTCCGCATTATCAATATAAGCCATGGTCATTAAACGCTTGTCTTTTGCAATGACTCCCATATTGATCATTTCACCTTTTACATCTGCCCACATTTGGTAATCGTGGTCGGCATCTAATGCTGGCAATCGTTCTGTATTAATCACTACAGATTTTATCTTATGATTGACATAACTGACCACTTTTGCATCAGGTAAAGCGGCATTACCAATTAAAACGTATTGTTCTGTATCCGGATTTACAATAGCCTTATAAGACGCGCTATTTTCTTTCAACTTTACATTTAAAACTTCTATAGTAGAATTGAGTTCTGTGTTATTGATTTCTACAATTTGCAATTGCTCTTTTACATCATTAAGTTGGGAGTACATCCAAAAACTACCAATCATTAACAACGCTGCAACACTGGCTGCAATGCCTAAATAAAACTTGGTGTTATTGGTATTTTCTATAGCAACTACTTTAGGTGTAACCGTTTTAGACGCTTTAACTTTCTTTAAAAGTTCGGTTTTTATGGTGGTTGGTGGAGCAATGGCATTTTCTAAACCTAGGTTTTCAAAATCGTATTCTAATTGATCGAAGTGTGTTTTTAGTTCAGCATCAGACGCTAGTAAGTGCTCAATCTGTTCGCATTGGGTAGCGTTGAGTTCTCCGAGCAAATATTGCTCTAATAATCCATTTTCTAACAGCGACTTCTTATCCATCATCATAGCGCATTTAGTATTAGTAGTACAAGACTTAAGGTTTTGGCATACGTGTCTCTCAGTTGTTTTAGAGCCTGACGAATGTAAGATTTAAACGTTCCTAAAGGCACATTCATTGCCTCGTGTGCTTCTCTATGTGTTAATCCCTTAAAGTAAACCAGCTCTATTGCTTCTTTATGGTGATCCTCTAAAGTAGTGACCGCTCCGTTAAGTTCTAAATAGTGAGGCTCTATACTAATAACATCTGCTTTATTAGTATGTACACTAAAATCATCGGTTTGGATGAGTGGATCGGTTTTTCTAAGCGCATTTAGGGTTTTGTTTTTAGCAATACGATACACCCAAGTATAGAAACGGCCTTTTGCTTCATCGTAACTTTCGGCTTTATCCCAAACCGTCATAAAGGTATCTTGTAATAGGTTTTGTGCTTTGCCTTCATCGCGTATCATTTTTAGAATGACACTGTAAATAGCACCCGAATATTTATCGTACAGTAATGCCAAAGCACGCTCGTCTTTGTTTTTTAAATCTTGAATAAGCGTGGTATCGTTTTGCATTAGTGTTAAAGATTTCCCAAAAGTAAACTGTTGCTCATCCAGAGCAAAGAAGCTTGTGTAAATATAAATGAAAGCACTTCAAAAACGAAACAAGTGCACTAAATAGTTTAACCGAAAAATTAAAACACATGAAAAAATTAGTTTTTATCTTAACCACATTTGTAGCCTTAACTTTTAATCAAACAGCATCAGCACAAAACACGATTGTAGATGTTGCTGTTGGTAATGAAGATTTCTCAACCTTAGTAGCCGCTTTAAAGGCAGCAGATTTAGTAAGTGCGTTACAAGGTGATGGTCCTTTTACGGTTTTTGCACCAACCAATAGTGCCTTTGCTAAAATTGACAAAGCGGCTTTAGCAGATTTATTGAAACCAGAAAATAAAGAAGCTTTATCTAATATTTTAACATACCATGTTATTCCAAGTAAATTAATGGCTAGTGATGTTGTTGCAGCCTTAAAAAAAGGAAAAGGTAAAGTAGAAGTAAAAGCCTTAAATGGTACTGTTTTAACTGTGATGTCTAAAGATGGTAAGATTTGGTTAAAAGATGCCGCAGGAAATTATAGTGAAATTACAGCGACTGACGTTACAGCTAGTAATGGTGTAATTCACATTATCGATACTGTAGTAATGCCTAAATAATTAGTTAGTGTTAATAGTTGAAAACATTACTACACGTGTTATTAATCAATTGTTTTTTGGTTGATGGTTATTGATTAATGGCAATAGTGATTTTAGCGTTAAAATTGCTATGAAAAAGGAAAAGCACTTACAGCGATGTAAGTGCTTTTTAATTTTATAACCACTAGAAATTAATTCACATCAGGAAGATGACTATAGGTTTTACTATAGTGTAACATCTGCTTTGCAAATGCTTTTGGCTGTGTTACTTTAATTGCGGTAATTTCTCCATCTGCATTTAGTTCTGGTACTAACACCGGATTTACAAAACCACTATATGGTGGAGATGGAAATTGCTTATTGCGTTCTAAAACCTCCGCATGAATGGCTTGGTCTACTTTTACTCCATAACCTTCAACTAAAGCTTCCACAGCTGCGTAATCTCCTTCAGACTTAATCCGTTGTGTTTCTCTTAATAATTGACCAAAAAGGTCGTGTAACTTATCATAATCATTAATATTAAAATACGTTTTCCCTTCTCTGGTAACTTTTTCAATAACGTTGTCTGCCTTTCCTTTTTCAAAAGCCCAAGCCGATACCCATTGTCTGTTTCGCATGTGGGCTTCTTCTACATCATCTCCTAAATCTAAACGAATGAGTTGCGTCATTAACCCATTTCTGATGTAACCATCAAAAGCGGCTTTACCAACGTTTTTCCAATCGTCCACTAAACCTAGTTCTTGTAATTTAGCATCGTACAAATAGTATAAACCGACTAAATCTGCTCGTCCTTCTTCTAAGGTAGACGCATACGTTTTTAAAGTTTCTTTGGTCTCTCCTACTCCAGGATTTAATTGTCCTGAGGCATGACCAATCACTTCATGTAAAGCGGTATGCAATTTATCGGCTAATTGTCCGTATTTTTCTTCGAGTTGTAATTCTTCTTCATCATGAACAAATGCTTTTAAACGACCAGAACCTCCTGCATTATTATACGCATGAATAATGTTTCCTAAGGACACTGATTTACTTCCAACGGCTGCTCTAATCCAGTTGGCATTTGGTAAATTGACACCAATTGGTGTGCTTGGCGAGGCATCACCAGCTTCACCAGCAACATTCACTACTTTATAAGAAACACCAACCACATTTGCTTTTTTGTGTTCGTCCATTAAAGGTGAATTATCTTCAAACCATTGCGCATTTTCAGACAATACAGCCATTTTTGCTGACATATCAAAATCATTGACTTGTACGATTGTTTCGTACGAACCTCTATAACCTAAGGGATCGTTATACACTTCAATAAAACTATTAATATAATCGATATTGCCTTCTGTAGCCGCTGTCCAAGCCACATTATAATCATCCCAAGTTTGTAAATCTCCTGTTTTATAATATTGAATTAAAAGACCTATGGCATTACCTTGAGCTTCATTTTCGGCTACACCTTTTGCTTTTTCTAACCATGTTACAATTTCGTCTATGGCAGCACCATACAATCCACCAGACTTGTAAACGCGTTCTTTCAATACACCATTTTCTTTAACTAATTGAGAATTTAATCCGTAAGACAAGGGCTTTTCAGGATTTGGAGATGTTTTGGTTTTATAGAAATCAGCCACGTCTTTATTAGTGACATCTGGACCGTAAAAATTAACGGCAGATTCTAAAACATTATCTATGCCTTTAGCCTGATTGACTTTTTTAGCGTCTTTAGCATTAAAAAGCACGTCTAAAGCTTCACCTTCTAAAGTGGTATTAGTTGCTGTCAATAATTCTGTTAAATATTGCTTAGAAAATTCAGGTTTTAATTTAGCGTTAGAATAATGGTGATGAATCCCATTGCTAAACCAAACGCGTTTTAGGTAAGTTTCAAAATTAGTCCAATCATCAGTAGTTTTATCTCCACTAAATTGTGTGTAGACATGTTCTAAGGCACGTCTAATTTTAAGATTGTGTCTGTAGTTTTGATCCCACATAATATCACGACCAGCCAAACCTGCTTCTGTTAAATAATAGACTAACTTTTGTTCTTTCAGTGTTAAGTTTTCCCAGCCTGGTATTTGATAACGTAAGACTTTAATATCTGCAAATTCTTCAACATTAAAACTGAATTCTTGCTCTAAAGCGTCTTCAGTGACTTCGATCGCTTCTTTGACGTCATTTTTACATGCCGCCATAAGGACAGCAAAAAGACAAATTTTAAATAGTGATTTTAAGTTCATAGGATTAATTTTTAGTTCTACACAAATGTAATACTAATATAACATATCATAAAATTACTATCTTTGAGCAACGCCAAAATAAACGCTATAAATGAAAGCGATTAAATACATTCTATTACTACTGCTCATTGTTACAATTGGGTTATCTATATATATTGCTGTGCAACCAAATTCGTTTGAAGTGACACGAACCAAAACCATAAACGCACCGCAATCTGTGGTTTATAATAATGTCATCGATTTTAAGCATTGGGAATCTTGGTCATCCTTAAAGGAATATGATTCAGAAACCAATATTACTTTAGGTGAACAAACCAAAGGTACTGACGCTTCTTACACTTGGGAAAATAAAGATGGTGTTGGTCGTATGACCACTTTGAGCACGCAACCGATGAATTCTATAACCCAAGAAATGCAATTTGAAGAATTTCCAACGTCTGATGTTAATTGGACATTTGCATCTAATACCAATGGCACAACTGATGTCACTTGGACTATCTCTAGTAAAGATTTACCTTTTCAATTTAAAATGATTTCAGCATTTATGGGAGGTATGGAACCACAGATTGGTCCACGTCTTCAGCGAGAATTAGTAAAATTAGATAGTGTGCTGCAAGCTGAAATGAAAGTTTATAACATTAATGTTGAAGGTGTAACGCAACACAGTGGAGGCTTCTATTTGTACACTACGATGTCTTGTAAACTCAGTGAATTTGATACAAACATGAAACGCATGCAAGGTAAAGTTGGCGCTTACGCCTTAACACATAATATTACCATGGCAGGAAAACCGTTTATCTTATATCATAAATGGGATGAAGAAAATGATGCTGCTATTTTCTCAACTTGCATACCTACCAACTCTAAAATTATAACAGATGAATCTGATATTCTAACAGGTCAGCTAGACTCTTTTAGAGCGGTAAAAACAGTTTTAAAAGGGGATTACGCTAATTTGAAAGAAGCTTGGGAAGAATCAATGGCTTATATTACGAATAATAATTTAGAAATGATTGAAGCTGGACCAATGCTTGAAACGTATTTGACAGATACGTCGGTTGAGGAGAATCCTTCGAAGTGGGTGAGTGAGATTTATGTGGCTGTGAAGGGTTAGGTTTGAGGTTTGAGGTGAAAAAATGACGGAAGACGGAAGATGGAAGATGGAAGATGGAAGATGGAAGATGGAAGATGGAAGATGGAAGATGGAAGACTAATCTGTTGCAAACGATAAACATTCTTAACTATAAATTGCATAATTGATTAACTTTTTGATCTGATTACTAAAAAAACTACGATCTCACGACTAAATACTAAAAACCAAAGTCTCAAAACTCTCGACTAAAAACATGAAACAAATCTTACTCGTATTTCTTGGTGGTGGTTTTGGAAGCGTACTTCGTTTTATTATTAGCAAATGGCTTAATAATTCTGAAAATGGCATTCCATATGGTACGTTTGCTGCCAATATTATCGGGAGTTTATTAATTGGTATTATTTTGGGCTTGGCTGCAAAAAACGAAACCTTGTCTCAAAGTCAGACCTTATTGTTAGCTACTGGATTTTGTGGTGGCTTTACCACATTTTCTACTTTTGCTTATGAGAATCATGTGTTTTTAAAATCTGGTGACTTTATGAGCTTTGCTATTTATAGTGTGGCTAGTTTTGTGGTTGGGTTTTTGGCTGTTTTTCTTGGGATGTTTTTGGTGAAGTGATTTTTAATCAAAACTATAAATTATTAATTTTAGCTGTATGTCTTCAACTTTTATTACACAAAGTGCCACAAAGAAGTCACAAAGACTCACAAAGCCTGACTATTGAAAATTTCTAACTAAGGCGCTGAGGCGCAAAGACAAAAATTACACTGAGATTCACACAGATTCATACAGATATAGTGAAAAGAAAGACACTAATTTCACTAATTGGCACTAATCGTTGAACTTTTAAGTGGAGGTTTATAAATCACTTACTGTTATATTATTGAGAACTTCCACAGATTTTTTCTAGCTGGCTTTGCGCCTTTGTGCCTTCGCGCGAAAAAAAATATATTTAGAATGTACACGTCAACTATCTGAGAAACTAAAAATGGACTGTGTACTGCAACTGAGACTGAGACTGAGACTGAGACTAAAATCTACCCCTTCTTATAAAACCCTTTTTACTTCAATCCTTCGACCTCTTTTAATATCGCAATAAAAACAGCATCGTCAATATCATCTAAGCTTTTATACCGTAATGATTTTATGACTTTACGCTTTTCTGTGGTTAAATAAGGATCCCAATTTTTAGATAAATGTGCTGAGTGCCAAAAGCCGACATCGACATAATCTTTAGATTGATTGAGATAACACATTGGACGCTTATCTAAATAATAGCATGGTAAACGCCATTTGTATAACAAATCAGCTTTAGGTAATGTATGCGCTATCAACACCTGCAAATGCAACAATATAGATTTGTAAGGTTCTGGTTGCTTGAGGATATAGACTTCGGCAGGATTCATAAGAAATTAAAACAATCCTAGCACACCAATAACAAGCAAAGCAATACCAATAACGGCCTTAAAAGGCATTAAGGTTGCAGACAATTGTCTTAAGCTTGTTTCTAAAGCTGGTACTTTACCAAAAACATGTGTCAGCAATAAAATACCGCCTAAAATACTGATAACACTATAAAGTAAACTAAACTTTAGAATCGCTAAAACGATGAGTGCAACACCAATTATTGTTTGAAATGGTGCTAATTTTCCAGCAATTTTATTGAAGAAGTTACTATCCCCATCCCATTTATCTAAAGTTGCGAGTCCAAGAAGTATACCTCCAGAAATATTAGCTATTGTTGCGAGTAAGCCTATCATAGTGAATTGTAATTAAATGTTCAACGCTCAATTTAGCTAAAACTTCAAAATATATTAGGTCAATTCAGATATTTTATTTTACTTTGTATTTCAAAGTACTTTTTATTATGAGCAACGAAGATTATTTAAAAGACATTAGTGAGATTAAAAACATGATGAATAAATCGTCTCGTTTTATTTCGTTAAGCGGTTTATCTGGCATCTTAGCTGGCGTCTATGCTTTAATTGGTGCAGCACTTACCTACTATTTGGTTACAACATATAGCTATGGCACGTTACTTTTAGATGGTTGGGTGTTTAGAACGGTGATGCTCATTTTATTTATGGTTGCAGCACTAAGTGCCATAACAGGCATTTTGTTAACTACTAAAAAGGCTAAGAAAAATGGTGAAAATATCTGGGACAACTCGTCAAAGCGATTACTGTTCAACTTCTTGGTACCTTTGGCTGTTGGTGGTTTATATTGCTTAATCATTTTAAGTCAAGGTAAATACGGACAAACAGGCGGATTGATGCTTATTTTTTATGGTTTGGCTCTAGTGAGTGCCTCTAAATACAGTATTGGCGATATAAAATATTTAGGCTTTATAGAAATCGGCTTAGGACTAATAGCCACCTTATATCCAGGTTTTGGGTTTTGGCTTTGGGTTCTTGGTTTTGGAGTGATGCATATTATTTATGGGACTTGGATGCATTTAAAATATGATGCCGATTAGTTTCTAATGCTGTTACACAAAGTTCCACGAAGAAGGCACAAAGTTACACCAAGGGCTATTTTGCAGATGGAAGATGGAGGACGGAAGACGGAAGACGGAAGACGGAAAAATAACGTTTGTCGGAAATAATTACAAAAAAATATGAAAAAAAATTACGCAGAAGCGCTAAGACGCAAAGTGAAAATAACGATTACATAAATGACTTTTCTGATTTACGCAGAGTTCAAAACTATAAAGGAATTTTTAATTGACAATACATTAAAAAAGCATTACTAAAAAAAAAGAGATTCCTGCTTTCGCAGGAAATGAGATGAGCATTATAACCAACATAAATAAACTTTTTGATCATAGAATACGGCTTGGCATCATGTCAGTACTTATGGTAAATGAATATGCGGATTTTAAAATGCTGAAAGAGCTTCTAGGTGCCACAGATGGTAATTTGGCAAGCCATACAAAAGCACTTGAAAAAGCGGAGTATATTTTGGTTGAAAAACAGTTTATAGGTCGAAAACCGAATACCAGATATAGCGTTACAAAACTCGGAAAAGCTGAATTTAAAAAGCATATTGAAGCGCTTGAAAAATTAATAAATAAAACCTGATACTTTTTAAATCTATCAATAGATATAAACATGGAACACTTTGTAAATAAAAACTCAATTGTGAGAGAAATCTGGGGCACAAGCGACACCATTCTTTTGGTTTTTGCTGGTGCGTCTGCCGAGTTTGCCACTAACAAAGCAGTGGACTGGCTCTATTTTACTGGCAAGCTTCCTGCTGATCCACTAGGCAGATTGTTTTCTACCGTAAATTATGCTAAAGCTATTGTGTTTTCAGAAAAAGAAGCTGCCATAAAAGCTATAGACCACATGACTGCCATCCACACTGCTGTTGAAGACAAACGTGGTTCAAAAATTCCGGAATGGGCTTATAAAGACGTCTTATTTATGTTAATTGATTATTCCATTAGAGCCTATGAAATTTTAGAGCGACCACTACGAATAGAAGAAAAACAAGACGTACTCAATGTATTTGGAGCGGTTGGAAAAAGAATGGGACTAACCAACGTTCCACTCACCTACTCTGATTTTGTATTCGTAAGAAACGCACATTTAAATGAAAATCTAAAGCATGGAGACTACACCAAAGACCTCTATGCGCAATACCGAAAACATTTGGGTATTTTTAGATATCGCTTGTTGCTAGAATCTCAGATACTACTCGTCCCGAGTTCTGTTAGAGCATTACTTAAACTAAGAAAAATAACATGGCTAGCACCTTTTATGCCTATGTATAAAATTTGCAGAAGCCTCAACCTCGATTGGGTGCTAAAAGATATCATTTTACCAACAGCCTACAAAAAACAAATAAAACATTTAAACATGGCATCATAATTTAAAACCACCCTTTTTTTTAATTATTTACTTTGAAAAACAAAGTACTTTAAAATAATCAATACTAAAACTAACATGCTAAAAGTTTTATCATTCAAAAGAATGATTAATAGCCAACAGCATGTAACCTTAAAAGAACCATAAAAACGAACACATGAAAAAAATAGCACTATTTATCGCAGCCTTACTATTCAGTACCTTTTTCTACGATCAAAGTATTGGCCTTAACCTCTTTTTATTCAGTCTCCTAACGGTAGTTATTCTATTTATTAATAATCAGACGCACTTCAAAAATCGAAAAACGTTAGTCTATACCATGGCTTATTTATTGACTGGGTTAACGATATTTTTCCACAGCTCCGCGCTTTCCATCATTGCAAATATTGTGGCTTTCTTTACGCTAATCGGTCATCTTTCGGAAGCAAAATCCTCAATTTATGTCACGTGGCTCAACGGTTTATATACCACAATTGCAGGTTTTTTTCATCGCAACTTTGCTAGCAACGACAAAACCACTACTGAAGAAACAGTAAAAGAAAAGGTCGTGATTGATTATTTGCATTGGGCTAAAATCATTTTAATTCCTACTCTTATTGTCATTGCATTTATTGCACTTTATAAAAATGGAAATCCTGTTTTTAGCGAGATCATTGAAACCATAGATTTCGGATTTATAAACATTCAATGGTTATTAGTCGCTGGTTTAGGCTATTATTTGTTCAATAATATTTATGCACCTATTGAAGTTAAACCTGCAACAGAACTCGATTTAAAAACGGATAATAATTTACTTAAAACAGAAGGGTTTTCAATTTCAAAATTGAAAAAAGAGAACCAACTTGGTATCATTCTAATTGCATTATTAAACGCGTTAATCGTTATGTACCTTATTACAGATATCGTTTTTCTGTCATCAGAACAAGAGATACGCGCTTCGTTATATTCGGCTCAAGTACACAGTGGTATTAATGCGCTAATTGCTTCAATCGTCATTGCTATTCTTATTTTACTAAATGTTTTTAGAGGAGATCTCAACTTTTATGAAGGTAACAAAACGCTCAAACGTCTTGCTTTTACTTGGATTATTTTAAACCTGCTCTTAGTTGTCAGTATTGTTTATAAAAATAGTGAGTACATCTATTACTTCGGGTTAACCTACAAACGCATTGGTGTTTTGGTGTATTTAATTTTAGCCAGTATCGGATTGATAACAACACTGTTGAAAATAAGTAGCATCAAAAATAATTGGTATTTATTTCGTATAAATACGCAAGTTGCGTTTGCCATTTTAATACTGTCTAGCAGTATTAATTGGGACCACCAGATTACCAAATTCAACTTTAACTACGCACAATCCATGGACTTAAAATACCTCATCGATTTATCAAATAACAACACCTTATTATTAAGCGAACACCTTGGAGACAAAACATTAGAACGAGATGAAATTCGTCTTATAAAATCTAAATTTGATACCTACTCCTATCAATTAAGCACCAATACTTGGCAAGAATTAAAGTACGATAATTTTAAACTAAAAACGAAGTAGTATGGTTTTACTAGCTGTTTTCGCTGTTCTTTTTATAGCTACAATTACGGTGGCAACCATAAGAATTAGCATTTCTTGTATCTATTGGTTCATGAGTACCTCAAAAGACAAAGCATTAGCATTTAAGCTTTACTTTCCATATTACATCATGCTGCTATTTGGCATATGCCTTAAATGTATTATAAGCTTCAATTTTGATCCCTTTGCAATTTTCTATTTCAGTTCGGTTTTTATGACTGCACTTTTGATTTGGAGATTCGATTTAAACAAAGCGGCGAAACGCAAAAACACTTTTAAAAATGAAACTACTACCACTATTACAGATCTATCATGAAGCACCTATTTAAAATATTTAAAACCAAACGGAAACAATTGATTATTTGGTTATTTCAGCATTCGCAACGCATTTACACGTCCATGTTCAAAAATCATAAACCTTGGGACGTCACCAAATCTGATTTACTAAACTTACCCGAAGCATCTTTCGGAAGACATTTGGGCGAATTTTTAGATGCTAATAATTTTGAATTAATTGCTAAAGTTGAACGACACGATTGTTACCACGTGCTTTGCGGTTACAGCACCAAAGTTGAAGATGAAATTGCACTGCAATGTTTGTGTTACGGCAATGGCAAACGCAGTCCGTATTTGTATGGAGCCATAGGTCTTGGAGTGGTCATTTTACCAGATTATTTTAAGTATTATTATCAATCTTTCAAAATAGGAAAAGCGGCACATCCATTTCATCATTTCGACTATCAAAAATTACTAAATCGTTCTTTTGTAGATTTTAGAATGGCTATTTTTCCGAAGGCACAGCTGTCACTCATCAATTTAAACTCATACGCATGAAAAAAATTAAAATCATACTCTTACTTATCGTTTTCGTAACCTTAAGTGTCTTTATAATTTATCATTGGGTGAGCTTTAAAGCAAAAGATCAGCTTTATGATTCTGTAAACAACATCCCTAAAAATAAAGTGGGCTTGCTGTTGGGAGTGAATAAATTCGATTACCACGGCAATGTTAATCTATTTTACAAACACCGATTAGATGCTGCTGTAGCACTTTATAACGCTGGTAAAATTGAATACATATTAGTGAGTGGCGACAACAGCAGAAAAAATTATGACGAGCCCACATCTTTTAAAAATGACCTCATTGCCAAAGGCATACCTGAAGCGAAAATCGTTTTAGATTTTGCTGGATTTAGAACATTAGATTCTGTGTTTAGAGCACATGCTATTTTCGGACAGAACTCAATTACCATTATCTCGCAAAAGTTTCATAATGAGCGGGCGCTTTATCTGGCCAATCATTTTGATATTAAAGCTGTTGGTTATAATGCTGTAGACGTCAAAAACAGAACCAACATGGTTTTTAGAGAATATTTAGCACGCACTAAAGCCACATTAGATATAATTTTTAATGTGAAACCTAAATTTTTAGGAGAAAAAATAAACATCCCATGAAACTACAATTCAACACCTATTATTTGGTCTTGGCACACAGTTTGTTCCTTATCGAACTGGCCATCGCCTTTATTCTTAAAACCGGATTTATTCGCTACACCTTTGGTGATTATCTCGTCGTTATATTATTATATGCAATTTTTAGAGGATGTACTAATTTGAGTGTGAGGGCCTCGAGTTTAATCGTCCTCTTAATTGCTTATGCTATCGAATTTTTGCAACTCACACCGTTTTTAAGACTCTTCAATTTACAAGATAGTTTCACTGCAAAACTTATTTTTGGTAGCACGTTTCAAACGTCAGACTTAGTAGCTTATACCTTAGGTATATTAACTGTTTTAGTTGCTGAATATGTGATTTCTAAATTTCAAAACACTGAAAACATCAGACTATGAAAGCTATAAAATCAATGGTTCAAAATCGATTTAAAACCTTATCTCTTGTAAGTGTATCGCTTCTATTTAGTGCTGTTTTACTTATGGTACGTATTAAACTGAACAAATCATTTTTCTTATTATTTTTAATCTGGAATGTGTTTTTAGCCATCATTCCATTTGCCATTACAATGTACCTGAATACCAAACCAAAACTCAGTAAATTTCAACTCGGTTTTTGGTTTTTAGTGTGGCTGGCTTTTTTACCAAATGCACCTTATATTATTACAGACCTCATTCATATTAAATTTGGTAGTGATTTATTTTTATGGCTCGATGTATTGGTAGTCTTATCCTTTGCGCTATGCGGCTTATTTTTGTTCTATATGTCACTTATAAATATGCAACTCCTAGTAAAATTAAAGTTTAAAAAGATTTCGATGACTACCTTAACTTTTGTTATTCTATTTTTATGTGGATTTGGTGTCTATCTCGGTCGCTTTTTAAGATACAACTCATGGGAAATTATAAGTCAGCCACAAGTTTTAATTTCTGATGTTTTCAATATCCTCATCTCTCCATTTCAAAATTCTGAAGCATGGTTATTTACATTAGGCTTTAGTACCTTTTTAAGTGTTGGTTTTTGGGTGTTTAAGAATTTGAGATATCTTACAACACATGAAAGTTAAGACTATGGATTACGATGATATATCTTCAAAATAATCAATCAAGAAAACAAACATAAATAGTCTAAAAACAGCCTAAACCTCCCTATTTTTATCTTGAATTTTCCTCACAATTTTAGTCGCACGTTTTCGCGTTAATAGTCTGGGTAAAAAAGATAAGACTTTATTGATACCACCAGGAATTGATAACACTTTTCCTTTTTGCATGGCTTTATAACCATAAGCCGCAACCTGCTTTGGGCAAGCCATATTAAAACTAATTTTATTTTCACTAGAATCTTCTGATACCACACTTTGAAAATCGGTTTTTGTTGGTCCAGGACATAAAACAGTAACCGTAACACCAGTGCCTTTCAATTCATTTGAAATTGCTTCAGAAAATGACAAAATATAAGCTTTAGACGCATAATACAAGGCCATTAATGGACCAGGTTGAAAGGCAGCTAAGGATGATAAATTTAAAATTTTACCCGAACCGCGTTCCACCATATGTGGTAAAAACAGTTTGATTAAATGGGTTGTTGTGAGAATATGTAAGTTCAGCATTTGTAAGCCACGTTCCCAATCTGTTTCATGAAAGGTACCAAACAAACCAAAACCAGCGTTATTTACAATGACGTCAATTTCGGTTGACATAAGGTCATTATAAATTTCTTGAGCAATATTTACCTTACTTAAATCCTTTTCTAAAAGGGTTATTTCAATCTTATGATTGTGTAAAATCTTATGTTTTGCTACATCTAATTTTTGAGCATCAATATCTATTAAAATTAAGTTATAACCGTCTTTAGCCAACAAAAAAGCCAGCTCCAATCCTAATCCTGAGGCTGCTCCGGTGACTAAAGCTGTTTTAGATTTATGATTCGCCATCGATGTAATCTTGCAAATAACTAAAGCGCTTAGTGAGTTGACCACCTTCGGTCATTTGCGCACGTTTTAAAATTTCGTTGGCGTCGTTATTAAAAAATGCAGGAATTACGTGCTCTAAAAATGTTTCGCCAAAACCTTCACTGGCATCTTTTGGTAATTCACACGGCAAATTATCTACTGCCATTACAGTTATGGCATTTTTAGCATTAAAAGCGACTTCTTTTTCAGTTTTTGCGTCGTAACCATAAAACGGATCTGCAATGGTAGACGGTCTTATAGTACTTGCTACAGGCCCATCAATATCGCAAGAAATATCTGCTACTAAATTGATTCTAAAATCAGGATGTTTGGCGTCTTCTCGTGTAAACAAATAAGGTGCATTGTTACCATAAAAATGACCTGCTATAAAGTAATCTGTTTCTTTAGCATAAGGCATAAAATTACTTTTGTAACCTGATGGGTCTTTGTAGAATTTATACTTATCACCCACTTTTCCATCAACGCGTTTAGCATATTCCATAACATCAGCCATAACATAAACAGGCTCAGTAAATTGAGCTGTTAAATACAGTGCGTCGCTAATTTGTTTGATGCCTAAATGATCTAAGATTTCTTTTGCACCATAGGCCACCTTTCCTGTTCCTGTCAATAAAATTTTCATCTTTGGAAGGGTAATTTTATCCAGTTCCGTTTTCACCTCATTTAAGTCTGCAAGGGTCTCTACTTTTGGTAAATTGAATAACTTATCGCGCAAACCTAAAGCTCTAAAACCATTGTAAGCGCCAACCAAACCAGCATAACGGCCAAAACCGATTAAACGTGCTCCACTTTTTTTAACGATGGTTTCATGATCGAACATTTCAATATTTTTCTCTAACATCGCTAACAATAATTTTCTGTTGTAAGGCTGTTTTTTGATGGTATGCGAAAAGTAAAAGTATTTTTTATTCGGAATTAAATGTTCAATAGGCACTTCCTTTACACCAATCATGACATCGGCATGAGAGACATCGTCAAGCACCTCAAAACCTAATGCGCTGTAGGCATCATCAGGAAATATTCTAATATCCGAAGCTTCTACAATGAATGTGGCCTTTGGAAATTGTGTTCGCGCTTCTGCTAAATGTTGTGGCGAAAACACCACACGTCTGTCTGGTGGATTTTTACGTTCTTTAATTATGGCGAATGTCATACGGAATAAATATCAAAATTTAGACTACGAAAATAAGCTGATTTTGTGGCTTCACCAAGTTTGAATTCTAGTTAATAGGACCAATTGACAAGCTCGACTTCACTTTCGCTTTTTAGCACAAAAATCACCATCACTTTGTTGAATGTAAAGTGCTTTATTGCCAAACTCACCATGCTTAGTAACAACATTATCTTTAATCGTTTTGGTTACTTTTTGGGCGTAAGTGTCTTTCACTTTTCCGCTAGCAGTGCCAATTCCCCATTTCGATTGTAATTGCGTTCCTGTTTTTATCATCATTTTGTTTTTCTTTAAAATAAACACAATACTGACAAATTTTCTTAATGCTATTATAAAATAGGTTTGGTATAGCTTTTGAGTTAATATTTTTAGTAATTTCGCACACCTTGAAGCTAATATTACAGTTTCTTGGTCTGTTGCGTAAAGGATTACTCATAGATTCTATTTATTAAGAAATCGTGAGTGCTTCGCAATTGCAGCGTCATCCTTTTGCTTTTTCAGTAAAAGATATGGCGGAAAGCCAGAAAAGAAATTATCTTACAATTAATGAGATTCCTGCTTTCGCAGGAAAATGGGGTCGACTGGTTTTGACAGCGAGATTAATTAGATAGTAAGCACGTCGTGTAATGGCATTGATACACGTAAAAGGCTAGACCAAATTTTAAACGGCGAGAATAACTACGCTTTAGCTGCATAATCTGAATTATAGTAAGATTAGGCCTCGTCCTACTAGGTAGGAGTGCTAAATGTCTCGAGAAAGCCTTAGTTAATGGCGTTCTTTATTAGGCATCGTAAAAATTAACTTAGATTAGGTAGTGCTTTGATGCCTTTTCGAGATTAAAAAGCTAAGTGGTGAGTGGGCTGTCTTTTGCCAGCTTACCATCGAAAATCTAATGAAAGAATAAACGTGTAGAAAGCTCTTTAATAGCTTGTTTGGA
>NZ_JBGCDQ010000054.1:0-34442 GCF_045105575.1 Winogradskyella sp.
GTTAAACCGTTAGCATTGCTATCAGAATCATTGGCATCATTACCACCTTGATTGGCTGGTGAGATTTCAAAACCGTTTGGTGCTATAAACTGTACGATGTAATTTACGTTAGGATCTAAATCCGTAAACGCATAGTTACCGTTAGCATCTGTAGTGGTCGTTGCTATAAAGTTCTCGTTACAATCTAAAAGATTCACTGTAACACCTTGAACTCCGTCTTCATTTGGATCTTGAATTCCATCTTGATCTTCATCTAAGAAAACTGTGTCTCCTAAAGAAGCTGGTAGAGCTTCATAAGAAATACATACAGAAGAAGGGACTACTGAATTAGGAGAATTAAATGATCCTGCACCAAATTGAGAATCTTCAATGTGTACGAGAATAATTTCATCGGTTCCTTGTGGTAAAAGAATATCAGATTCTAACGCTCCAATCCATTCACCAGAAATTGTTTCGTCAGTAACATCTTGTGTATAAGACGACTCAAAAACCGTATTTCCATTTTTTCGAAATATAACTTTCCATTTTTCTTTAGTTTGCGCATTAACATTAGCTCTATTTAGATAGCCATCCCAGGATATGACCTCATCGAGAGATACAATTACCGCATCATTAAATTCCGAAGGATAAGGGCCTGGAATAGTAAACTGTGTTGTAGATCCATCTACAAATCGTAAATCAGCCTGTGGAATTCCGAAAGAACCTGAAAGATTTGTTACATCAACACTATTTTGCCATAAAAAAGCTCCATCATCACAAGTTGGATCTGAAGGAGGTTCAATAGCTTCTACTTCATAAGATAAACAAATAGAAGAAGGCACTACCGAATTAGGCGACGAATGTATGCTACCATCACCATATAAACTATCTTCAATATGAACAATGATAATTTCATCTGTTCCTTGAGGTAAAAATATATCAGATTCTAAAGCTCCAACCCATTCACCAGATGTGACATTATCGGCAACATCTTGGGTGTATGAAGATTCAAAAACTGTATTACCATTTTTTCTAAATACAACCTTCCATTTTTCTTTAGTTTGAGCACCTACGTTAGGTCTGTTGGTATAGCCATCCCAAGACACTACCTCATCAAGAGATACTGTTACTGCGCCATTAAACTCAGTAGGATAAGGCCCAGGAATCGTAAATCGTGTAGTACCGAAATCTACAAATCGTAAATCGGCCTGCGGAATTCCAGAAGATCCTTGAAGATTTGTAACATCAATATTATTTTGCCATAAAAAAGCACCAGAATCACAAGTTGGATTGCTAGGTGCTGTAACACCACCTCCAGATTGTACAATACTAAACGAAAGTGGATCTGTATCACAAGTTGTACCATGTCCATTATCTTGGTTATAAGCTTTTACAACAAAACTGTATGATCCTACTCCAGCATTCCAATTTGTGCCGCCAGCAGGAAATGTATAAAGTTCCAAATTTTCAGTAACTAGAGGATGTCCGCTAATTAGCCAAGTGACACTCTCTACATATCCAGACGTTTTAGCTACTAAGTAGTAATTGTTTGGAAGATGCGCAATATCGATGTGCGCATTGTTTTGAATCGGTCCAAAAACAGGCATGTCTGTAGCCTGATCATAAATGTAAAATCCGTCAATAGAGCCACATGTGGTCTCTGATTCTTCTAAAGTATTTTCCGAAGAAAAGGCTTTAAAAGTTAAATTTCTGGTTTTATCATCTTCATTTTCGATACCAGCCCAAAGGGACATTGCCGAAACTAAAAATAATAAAAGGGCAAATTTGTGTCTAATTTGCCAAAGGTAGTTTTGTTCCATTTTGTAAATAAGAATTAGTTAAAAATTTCAATTTTAAGTAGTTAGGATACTTGAATTAATAGCAAATACGTTAATAGAAAAATTAACGCATAGATTTAAGAGCACAAGTTAGGACTTGTACTTTATGAAATCTTAATACAATATTAACAAGTGGTTTCTTGTTAAGACTAATCTGTTAAAAAAATCCGACGAAGGTGTTTTTTTTTACTATCAGGAGATAAACTATTCAAAAAAATCGGATGAAATTATGTGAAAAATCAACTTCAGAACATAAAAAAAGATGAAATTTCACTTATGTTTCACTAATAATTACAGAATAAAAGATGTGTTTTGAGATTGTAAATTATTTAAAATAACATTTATTTCAGAACTATAAATTGAACGTTTTGCCATAAACTTTGAAATTATTACATAAAAAAACCTTTCAGAATTACTCTTGAAAGGTTTTTTCTATTCTAAAAAAAAGAAATGGTGTAAAATTAACTTTTTGAAACAAACTCCAAAGCACGCACCTCATTATAATAAAGACCACCCTTTTGTATAAACCCAACATGGCCACCAAATTCAGGCATTTCTAAAAACAAATTAGAATTATGTTTGGCTTCTTTAACAGGAAAACATTCTGGTGATAAAAAGGAATCGTTCAATGCGTTAATCACTAAGATTGGCACGTTTATATTTGGTAAAAATTGTAAACCACTGCATTGCTCGTAATAGTCCATCGCATCTTTAAAGCCATGTGCTTTTGAAGTGTAAAAATCATCAAATTGTCTTAACGTTTTAATTCTGTTTAAGTCGTTATCTTTTAGTCGCTCTGGAAATTGCTTTTGTTTTACCCTTAATTTATCTAGAAGGTGTTTTCTAAATCGAATGGCAAAAGGTCGATTTTTTAATTTTTGCAATTCTGTAGAAGAACCGTCTAAATGCAAAGGCACCGAAATACCAATACCGCCTTTAATTTGCGATGGCACAGTACGATCCTCACCGAGATATTTAAGTACGACGTTGCCGCCAAGACTAATGCCTTTTAAATAAATATGATTATAGTTTTTATTATGAATGCAATGCTGTACCACTTCATCTAAATCGTCCGTAGCGCCAGAATGGTAACTGCTAAACAACCGATTATCTTCACCACTGCAACCTCTAAAATTCATGCACACAGCATCCATACCGTTTTCATTGAATAATTTTGCAGTGCCTGTAACGTAAGGCCGTTGCGCATGCCCTTCTAAACCATGTAAAAGTATAATAACGGTGTCTGATTTACTTTCTGCATAACTCCAATCTAAATCTATAAAATCGTTATCGCGAGTTTCAATACGTTCACGAGTTTGCTCTAATTTAACGGTTCTTATTAATCCTGAATAAACGGTTGAAACAAAACCATTTTTAAATTGAAAGCGTGGTTTGAAGGTTGAATTTAGTATGGGCATATAAGAGAAAAGCCCCTTTCATTCCCTAGAGGGGAAAACTGAGCGTTTTATTTTTATGGTTCGTTGTTTATTGATCTTGCAAACTTATAATTTCTTTGTGTTTCTTGCTATCTTCTTTATGAAATTTTGTTATTAGATCTCGTAAAGTCGCTAAGGCGCAAAGCAGAGTTTGATATAAAATTTTTAAAAATATGAACCAAAAAACCTGTATCAAAACATTACTATCCAAAAAAAGGTAATTATTTACCATTCAAATAGTTACTAGAACGCACCAACTTCTATAATTTAAGCGTATCAAAAATAAGGATGAGTTACAGCTTTCAAGTACACCTTTGCGCCTCTGCTACTTTGTGAGAGATTTTATTTTGGATGAACCAATTTACTCCTGCAAAACCTTAAACTCAATAGAAGAATCATTAAACACCTTATGGGTTTGCTTCACAAAGTCCTCTTCTTTAGCTTCAAAAATATTATCGACATACGTCTGAGGATTCGCATCGATATACGGAAAAAAGGTACTTTGAATCTGGACTTGAATTTTATGTCCTTTTTTAAAGGTATGAAACACATCTTGTAATTTCAAATTAACGGCTGTTCTTTCATTTGGTATAAAAGGTTCTGGCTGACTCATGCTATTTCTAAAACGTCCTCTAATAACTTCACTGCGCACCATCATATGGTAATTACTCAATTTTAAATGATCTTGAACATCGTCTGTGTTTTTAGTATCCGCAGGAAATACATCAATCACTTTTACAATCCAATCGGCTGCAGTACCTGTAGTTGACACCTTTAATTTTGCCAAAATATCTCCTGCTAGAGTCATATCATCCTCTAAGATTTCAGTCTCAAAAGTTAATACATCTGGTCTTCTGGATGCAAAACGCTGATCGTCGGTCATAAATTTTCGTGGTGTAAACCCTACTTTAATATCTTCTGTGTATGGCACCGGCTTTTTAGGATCACTTATAAAATCGGATGACGTTACCGTTTTGTTAGCCTGTTGAGATAATTGCTCGTTAGGCTGCATAAAGTAGTTTTCGGTCGTTGTGTTTTCAGGAGGCCAAGTTTCAAAAGATTCCCATGTTTTTGTCCCTGTGTTAAACATATGTGCTTCTGGTAATCCTGTTTTTCCATTAGCTTCGCCTTTTAAGAAATGATTAAAAAATTTGGTTTCCACATTCTTCTGAAAACCATCCGATAGGTTATCGCCAAAATGGATATTTCCAACGACTTGTCGATCGCTTTGTCTTGCCCAGTCTCCATGACTCCAAGGCCCGAAAACAACAGTGTTATAATTGCTGCTATATTCTTCAATACTTTTATACGTATTAAAAGGCCCATATAAATCTTCAGCATCAAAAAACCCTCCTACAATCATGGTTGCAGGTTTAATATCCTTGAGGTGCTGAATGATGCCTCTGCTTTTCCAAAAGTCATTATACGTCACATTCGTTTTTATTTGCTCCATAAATACATTGGTACTGTCGTAGAATGTATTGAGTTTACTCAAAGGCATATTATCTAGGAAAAACTGATGTTGATCTTCTGTTCCAATATCTGGAAACTGGTACCACGATTTTGTGGTTGGTTGATCTTTCATATAACCAAAAACTGCGGTTGCTCTCCAATAACTCAATAGAAACGCTCCGTTATGGATGAAATCATCGAAAAAGAAATCACCGATACAGGCTTGCGGAGACACTGCTTTTAAGGCAGGATGCGCATCGAGCAAAGAATACGTCGCATAAAAACCTGGATACGAAATACCATAAGTACCGACATTTCCATTGTTGTTTTTAACATTTTTCACCAACCAATCTATGGTATCATAAGTATCACTCGCTTCATCAAATTGTTTTCCTGTTTTATTAGGAATGTAAGCGCGCATATTATCATAAACTCCTTCACTATTCCAGCGTCCACGTACATCTTGATAAACCATAATATTTCCCTCTTCCATCAAATATTTGTTAGGTCCTATTTTAGATCTAAACTGATCTTCACCATATGGTCTGCAACTGTATGGCGTGCGCATCATCAGTATTGGATAAGTTTTAGACGTATCTTTTGGTGAATAGATAGTGGTATGTAGATTAATGCCATCTCGCATCTCTATCATCACTTCTTTTTTGGTATAATGGTCTTTTGAATTATAAACCTTTTCAGTTTGTTGAGACTTTGAAGTTACTGCAACTTGAGCATTTATAGGAGAACCCATTGAAAATACTGCTACTAATAATAGAATAGTGAAAAATCTTTTTAACATTGGTTTTCGGATTAATTTATTAAAAAGCTAAAGATAGGTATTTGTGTTTGAAATTTTAAAGGGTTTTATGATAGAAAAACGGATATATGCTTTGTTATGGGTTTAAAGATTGATATGGATGCTTTTCGGCTTAGCTTGAAAAACGAATCGCACATAGATTGAAAGAGATTTAAAACGAAAACTCTGACACGAATTTCATTAATTGGCACTAATTGGCACTAATTTGAAATAGACTTATTATTGCAACTATTAAACTGATACTCAGAGATTCTTTGTGCTTTCTCGTAAAAAAAATAAGTTTTTACGCAATCTCAACCGAAGTAAACTCGAATGTACTACCATCAAAAAGGCCTTTGTCACTCAATTTTAAAGCAGGAATCACCAACAAGGCCATAAACGACAAACTCATATAAGGTGCATGAAGCTGACTCCCTAATTGTTTTGCCATAGTATCTAATTCGCCATACTGTTTACCAATAGTTTCCGCATTCTTATCACTCATAATACCTGCTACAGGCAATGCCACAACGTTTTGTTGTGTGTTTGAAATGGCACAAATACCACCTTCATTTTCAATCAAAAGATTCACCGCTTTGCAAATGGCTTCGTCGGATACTCCAACCGCAATAATATTGTGCGAATCGTGACCTACAGAACTAGCAATTGCTCCTTCTATTATTCCGAAATTTTTGATGAATGCGATAGCAGGTTGGTCATTTTTATAACGATTAACCACAACCATTTTAAGAATATCTGTTTCGGTGTTTGATACGAGGTTTCCGTTTTCGATTGTTGCGTTTTCAATAATTTCATTGGTTACCAATTCACCATCCAAACACTCAATAACTCTAATCTGTTTTGCATTAGAAGGGCATCTGAAGTCAGAAACTTGCTTTTTATCTGTGTTGAAATTATTCAAGTTTTCAAATTCAACATGCTTGATTTTGGATTCACCTTTATCGAAAACCAATTCACCATTAATATACGTTTGAAGCGTTTTAAAATTTTCTAAATCTTCAACCACAATGCAATCTGCAGCATCTCCAATACTTAATAAGCCAACATCTAAATTGTAGTGTTTTACAGGATTGATGCAAGCCGCTTGAAGCACTTTGAAAACGTCATTTCCTTTTGCTATGGCTCTTGTGCACAATTGATTAATGTGACCTAGTAATAAATCGTCTGGATGCTTATCATCACTACAAAACATCATGTTTTCGTAATGTTCATCTAGCAAATCGATTAATGCGTTAAAATTTTTCGCGGCACTACCCTCTCGAATGATAATTTTCATACCTTTTTGAAGTTTCTCTAAAGCTTCGTCGTAGGCAAAACATTCGTGATCTGTTGAAATTCCCGCTGCAATATATTTGGTTAAATCATCTCCTCGTAAGCCTGGAGCGTGTCCGTCAATAGGCTTTTTATAGTGTTTTGCCCATTCGAGTTTCTTTAAAACTTCGGCATCATCGTAAATGACTCCTGGATAATTCATCATTTCTGCCAAATACTTAATATCTGGATTTGCCATCAAGGTTTTTATGTCGTTAGAATCAATGACAGCTCCTGCCGACTCAAAACTCGTTGCTGGAACACAAGATGGTGCTCCAAAATTAAATTTGAAAGGGGTTTGCTTGCCGTTTTCAATCATAAACTCTACACCTTTTACACCAAGTACATTGGCGATTTCGTGTGGGTCGGACACTGTGGACACTGTGCCATGTTTTACCGCTATTTTTGCAAATTCACTTGGCACCAACATTGAACTTTCTATGTGGATGTGTGCATCTATAAAACCTGGTAAAATGTAATGGTTTTCTTCGCAGTCTTTTTCTTCAATGGATTTAATTTTTCCGTTTTCGATGCTGATTTCTCCTTTGAAGATGTTTCGATTTTTTATATCTACTATGTTTCCTTTTAGTTTCAAGTTTGTTTTGTTTTGACTTGTTTTATACTTTTTCTTGACACGGATTTCAATGATTTTCACTGATTTTATCAACGACTATTGAGTTAGATACTTACCTCAATTATAGTACTCCTTGTTACCTAAAATATTCATTTTTCTATTACTCAGAGATTCACGGAGTTTTCACAGAGACTCACTAAGAAATAAATTGATTCTTTATATGTCGTATTTATTTTCCAAGATCCCAATTTTTATAATGACGACTGTTTTTTGACACGGATTTCAAGAATTTAGACTAATTAAATAGATTTTCGACACGGATTACATGGATTATCACAAATTTTATTTTCTATGCTTTTTCGACACAGATGCTAAATATCTAATGCCTCAGAACCTCATAGCTCATCCCTATTTCAATCTTAAGAATTTCTTTTGTTTTTTCTGTGACCTTAAATCGTTCATCAGCGCGTTTACCAATTACCCAAACTACTTTGTTATTTGAAGTTAAAAGCCATGTGTTTTCTTTTTCAACTAGCGATAATTTTTCGTCTTTTAAATATTTACTGATTTTCTTTTTACCTGCCATACCTAAAGGTTGAAACGTATCTTCCGTTTTCCAAAGTCTTAATTCTAGTGGAAAATTCAGCTTTTCTTTATCAACGTATATGCTACTTTTTGAAGTCTTTGAAATTTCATCAACAGTTTCGAAACTTAAATGTCCTATTGGTGTTTCAATAGTTTTATGGTCTTCATTAATCAAAATAGATGCTTCCCTTTTTTCAGAATGAGGTATATCGGTTAAAATGATGGTCTCGCGATGTTTTACCAAACGATGTGTGTTTGACACTATTTGTTTTCCAGATTCAGCATCTAATAAATCAACAATATCGTTCCATTGTGTGAAGCCGTAATCCTTAAACATTTCAAACAGATAAGCTTTCGGATTATTTAGTTTTTTGAATTGGATGACTTTAAAACTAATGGCATTATTATCCATATCAATAATCGCTCGTTTTAAAACCGCATCCAGACTTTCTTCAACAATATCTGCCGTGTCATTAAGATGGTTGGTCGTATTTTGAAAACTGTCTAGCAATTGTGGATTGATCTCTTTTAGAATAGGAATCACCTCATGGCGCAGTTTGTTTCGCAAATATTTACGTGAAGCATTGCTAGCATCTTCGCGCCAACTGATGCTTTCTTTTTTTGCATAGATTTCAATCGCTTCTCTCGAGAATGGTAATAATGGTCTTACGATGTTATCGTTTATAATTGGAATTCCCGTTAAACCATTTAAGCCAGTACCTCTTGTAAAATTAATCAAAAAGGTTTCTAGGTTATCATCTGCATGATGTGCTGTTAATATATAATCGAATTGTAATTGTTCTGCTAAATCTTTGAACCAGTCGTATCGTAATTCGCGCGCAGCCATTTGAATAGAACGTTTGTTTTGCTTCGCATAAGCTGCCGTATCAAAATGCTGAATAAAAACTTCGACATCCAATTGTTCGGCTAAGTCTAAAATAAAAGCTTCGTCTTTATCACTGTCTGCTTCTCTTAGCTTAAAATTGCAATGCGCTAAAGAAAAATTGAGGTTTAGTGATTTGCACAAATGGGCTAACACAACACTGTCTATACCGCCAGAAATGGCAAGAATAAGTTTGCTTTTGGTTAAGAAAGGCAAATTGATTTTGATATGGTTTTTGAATTTTTTTAACACGACTTAAAGGTATTGAAAAATAATTCTCACAAAGACGCAAAGGTGTAAAGTTTTTTTGATGCTGATTTTACTAATAGTTGTTTCGCTGAGATTCGTAGATAAAAAGTTAAATTCGGTTATTTATTAGATTTTTAACACGGATTTACTCGGATTTCTAGCAATTACTATAGCCATAAAGAGTAAAAAAGGCTAAGCTGATGCTAGGCAAAAAGAATGTCGTTTCTCCTTTGGGGAATTGCTACAACAACTGAGCATAAAAAAGCTAATCAAGGGGCTTTTCTAAAACCTCACGCATCGCTTTGGCTTTTACCAAACACTCTTCATATTCTTTTAGAGGAATACTTTTTGACGTGATGGCACTTCCTACGGAATACGACACGTATTTTTTTGTTTTATTATAAAGGATACTTCTGATAATGACATTAAAATCGAAATCACCATTTGGCATAAAGTAACCAACTGAACCAGAATACAATCCACGCTTTGTCTCTTCTAAAGCTTCAATGATTTTCATTGCTGAAATTTTTGGTGCTCCGGTCATACTTCCCATCGGAAATGTCGATTTTAAAATGTCCACGGAATGTGTTTCTGGAGTGACCTGTGATTCGATGGTAGAAATCATTTGATGCACTTGCAAGAATGAATATACTTTACACAATTCTTTAACTTTTACACTTCCTTTGGTAGCCGTTTGCGATAAATCGTTGCGCACCAAATCTACAATCATAATATTCTCGCTGCGCTCTTTTTCGTCTTTTGCTAAATCTTCAGCTAATTTTAAATCTTCTAGTTTATTGATAGACCGTTTTGCAGTACCTTTAATAGGCTGCGAAATAATGCTTGTACCGCTTTTTTTTATGTAGCGTTCTGGTGAGGCTGACATAAGGTAATTTTCTTCAAATTTTAAAAACGTTGCAAATGGTGGTTCTGAAATTTCATTCAGCTTTTTAAAGGTTTCTAGTGGATTAACTTCAGTGTTTTCTGCATAAAACTCTTGGCAGAAGTTGGCTTCATAAATATCACCTCTATGAATGTGCGCTAGCATTTTGGTGACTTTTTTAAAGTAATCGTCTTTATGAATTCTTAGTTTTATTTTGATGTTCTTTGAGACGTTTCGACTCGCTTCGACTTCGCTCAGCGACCAACCTTCAGGATTATATTCAATTTTATTTTCTATAACTTTTAAATCATCTTCAATCTCGTCATCTACCATATTGAGGTATTTAATTTCAATCTGGTTGTCTTTAATTAAAAACATTTTTTTAGGTTGAAAAAAATACAAATCAGGAAATTCTAAGCCATCAAAATTTTCAGAGTTTAAACGTTCTGTGGTGTTTTTTAAATCGTACGTGAGGTAACCGAATATCCAATCTTTTGTTAACGATTGGTATTCTTTTAAGCGCTCAAACGCATCGTAATAATCTGTTTTAATCGCTGTAAAGGCATCAACTGCTAAAACCGCATCGTAATTACTGTATTGATCTGTATGATTATTAGAATCTAACCAAACCACATCGCTAAATTGTTGACTCCACAGCAACAGATTTTGCTTAAAAGTTTCTAGATTTTTGGGTTGGTGAATTTGTGTTGTTCTCAATAGACTAATTATTGGTGCAATTTACCTAAATTTAAATTTGAAAAAAAGCAATTTCAGAATTGAAGCACTTTATTTAATACGTTCAAAATTGTATATTTAAAAAAACAGAAATCGTATGCATCACTTAAAAAACGACTATTTACACATCTCTATAAAACCCAAAGGTGCTGAATTGTGCAACATCACATCCATAAAAAACAAGACTGAATTTATGTGGCAAGCCCATTCTGAGATTTGGGGAAGTCATGCACCTAATTTGTTTCCGATTATTGGTAGCATGAAAGATGACAGTTATACTTACAACGGAAAAACATATCACATGCCTAAGCATGGTTTTGTAAGACACAATGATGATTTCACCATTACACATCAGTCAGAAACAAGCATCACGTTTTCTTTAGTTTCAAACGATACGTTGTATGCATGGTATCCGTTTTTTTTCGCATTTGAAATCACCTATACACTCTCAGAACATAGTCTTACCGTTCTTCATACCGTTAGAAATTTAGACGAGAAAACGCTTTATTTTTCAATAGGAGGGCATCCTGCTTTTAATTGTCCTATTTCAGAAGATGACACCTATACCGATTATTATTTAGAATTTGAAACGACAGAACATAGCGAATCGTTTCTTTTAAATAGATCTAACGGTTTAATAACCAGCAAAACAAAACCTGTATTTACAGACGGTAATATTATTAAACTACAACCCGATATATTTAATGAAGATGCCTTAATTTTCAAGGATTTGAAATCGCGCGTTGTAAGCCTGAAGCACAAAAACAAAGGCACTGTTTTAAAGGTGACATTTGAAGATTTTAAGCAATTAGGTATTTGGGCAAAACCAAACGCACCTTATGTTTGTATTGAACCTTGGTTAGGTTTTGCGGACCTTGAAACCACAGACCAAAAGATAGAAACCAAAGCTGGTATTTTAAATTTGGAAGCTGGTAATGATTTTAATGCCAGCTATACCATAGAAATAGACCAAAGGCATTTAGTGTAAGTCCATTATAAATAGTAGCTTTGCAGCAAATATTTGCAACGTGACTTTTAATGATCTTAATTTAAATACTCCTTTATACAACGCTTTAGACGATTTAGGATTTACGACTCCTACTCCAATTCAAGCGGAATCTTTTAATGTCGTTGCTGCTGGTAAGGACGTGGTTGGTATTGCCCAAACAGGTACTGGCAAAACGTTTGCCTACATGTTGCCTATTCTTAGAAACCTAAAGTATTCGCAACAAGAAAATCCACGTGTTTTAATATTAGTACCAACGCGAGAATTGGTGGTACAAGTGGTCAATGAAATTGAAAAACTATCTAAATACATTAACAATCGTGTGTTGGGTGTTTATGGAGGTACAAACATCAATACACAAAAGCAGGCTGTTGCTCAAGGACAGGATATTATTGTGGCAACTCCTGGACGATTATATGATTTGGCTGTGAGCCGCGTTTTGCAATTAAAATCCATTCAGAAATTAGTAATTGATGAAGTAGATGTGATGCTCGATTTAGGTTTTAGACACCAATTGCTCAATATTTTTGATATTCTGCCTGCACGTCGACAAAACATTATGTATTCGGCAACGATGACCAAAGATGTTGATGATTTAATTACTGATTTTTTTAAGAGTCCTGAAAAAATAGCCATTGCAGTTTCGGGTACTCCTTTAGAAAATATAAAACAAGAACGCTACGATGTGCCTAATTTTTACACCAAAGTAAATCTGTTAGAACATTTAGTTAAAAATAAAGACGACTTCTCTAGGGTTTTGATTTTTGTAGCCTATAAGCGTATGGCTGATCGCCTTTTTGATCAGTTGGAAGAGTTATTCCCTAATGAAACCTGCGTTATTCATTCTAATAAAACCCAGAATTACAGATTGCGAAGTATTGAGCAATTTAGAGAAGGAGAAAACCGCTTATTGGTTGCTACAGATGTTATGGCTAGAGGTTTGGATATTGAAAATGTATCGCACGTTATTAATTTTGATACGCCTGATTATCCTGAAAATTACATGCATAGAATTGGAAGAACTGGTCGTGCTGAAAGAGAAGGCCACACCATTTTATTTTCTACAGAGGCGGAAAAAGAAGGTTTAGAGCGTATTGAGGAATTGATGCAAATGAAAATTGAAACGCTAGAATTTCCTGATGATGTTGAAACCTCCACAGAATTAATTGAAGAAGAGCGTCCACAAATAAGAGAGCGCAACAATCCTATAAAAAAGCGTGATGAAGATGCACCTGGACCTGCTTTTCATGAAAAATCTGAAAAGAATTCTAAAGAAAATTTAGGAGGTTCTTATAAATTTAAGATTGCAGCGAAATATAAGAAACCAAAGACACGAGGTGATAAAAATTATAATCGAAGGAATAAGAAAAAGTAAGAATAAGCGCTTTTTTTTTGACATTTCTCTGTAGACGAAAACAAGTCTAACTCAGATTAAACAAACTTAATTACTTGTTATCATTTGCTCTAATCATTATTTTAACAGCCTTCTAATTATTTCATATATCTTTATAGCACAATGAAGTAAGATACGTTATTTCATATTTATATATAAAACTTAAAAAACCCTAATCAAATTAATGAAAAGGGTTTAAATACGTCAAGTACATGCAGGATCGTATTTTATGTAAACATAAAATCTATGACCCTAACCTCACAGTTAATCCTGCATTTGTACTTGATTTTCTATAATTTCTTTAATAGGAACTACTAGTTTTCCTTCTGCATTTTTTAATATAATTGAAACGCTTAGCACAGCATCAATCTCGTAACGCTCTTTATTAAAAACAATCTTCTGCCCAACCTCAAAGGTTTTACGCGCATAAAACGAATTCAATAATTTACCAACGACTTCTCTAGCTCCTAAACCAAAGGCTATTGTGAAAGCTAAAAGGAAAGCCGCAATAATCATATTGATATTGTTGGTAATAATCTGTGTATCGATTCCGGCTTGATTTAACGCTGTGATGGAGATAAAGGTTAGTAATAAAAAGAACACGATCTGACTAATCATTTTTCCGCCAGACATATCCATAGATTCAAATAATGATTTTAGTCCATTTTTAACAAAGTTGGCAAATAACAGACCTAGCATAAAGATGACTAAAGCAGCGAATAATTGCGGTAAATATGCCAGAAGTGCACTGACTTGTTCTGAGATAATTTCTAATCCCATAATATCAGAAGCCGTAATTAGCAACACGATATACATGATCCATTTCACAAATTTTGAAACGACTTTAACCGTATCAAAATTAAGTTGCTTGCCTTCTACTATTTCAATTTCATTAATCTTAGCATCGAGCTTGCTCACTTTTGCTAATTTTAAAACCTTTTTAATAAGTTTCACAATTAACTTTGTAATAATCCATCCTAAAATCAGCACAATCAGCGCTCCTATAATATTTGGGAATATTTTGGTAATCTCTAACCACATGGTGGTCAATGATTGCAAAGCAATATCTTTAAATTCTGTTACTTTTTCCATACTAATAATGTGTTTTGTTAGGGTTTATTAAGTATTTACTTTTTTCTTTTACTACTGACACTGTCAATAATATAACCAAGGTTATACGAAAACAGCTCAGCCAATTCCATAAGCAGCTTTGCCATGGCAATATCATGCATAACTTTGCCTTTCAGTTCCATGGGAACTTCTTTTAAAGGCAGATCTATTTGCTTAAATGGATTTTCCATCTTTCGTATAATTTGTGTACTTCTGTACAAGTTTTTCTTTTGCTCTTTTTAATCGCATTTTAACTGCGCTTTCTCCAATATCTAAAGCATTAGCCAATTCTTTTATTGATAAATTGTCTTGATATTTTAACAGTAAAATCATTTTTTCTTCAGGTGAAATCAACTCCATTACTTTCTTTAACTGCTCTACACGCATGCTTTCAAACTCCACAGTAGAATCAATATCTTCACCAATATTCTCAATATCGATCATTTCTGAACTAATTGATTTCTTTTCAAACTTTTTTGCTGTGTTTCTGGTCACATAATTAACACAATGGTTATACGTAAATGCATATAGCCAAGTAGAAAATTTCGAATTCCCTTTAAAGCTTGCCAATTTTACAAAGACTCTTAAAAATACGTCTTGCGTTAAATCTTTAGCTTCATCCACACCATTAGCAAACCCATAACACTTGTTATAAACCATACTTGCAAATCTATCGTACAACACTTCGAACAACATAGTGTCATTGTTTTTCACGATAGCTTCTACAAGCGCTTCATCGGTTAGGCTATGAATAGCGTCTTTTGTCAAGGGATTTATTAATCTTAATTAGTTAGTTACAGTATTAAGACACCAAACATTCTATGAGGTCACAATAATCTTTAAAAAAATATTATTTTTTTGATAATTCCTCAATATCTGCTAAATGAAGTTGTAGCGCTTTAGCTGATATTTGAATTTCCCAAATAAGAAATAGTAGTGACACTATTAATAACAACAAGCCCAAGCCAAAGGCCCAAACAGCAACAAGGTTATAATCTATATAGATTAAAAACATGGTGAGTACACAAAATAATAGACTGGTAATTCCTGAGATTTGCATATAGCGCGTTAATTTAACACGAAGCTTAAGGTTATTTATTTGTCTAAGAATAGACACATTTTGTTCTTTAACATATTTATCTCTTAGATTTCTAATAATTGCTGCATATGCTAAAAACCGATTGGTATAAGCCAACATTATTAAAGATATTGCCGAGAATAAAAGTGCTGGAGTTGTGAGGGTTAGTGCTTCCATAAATTTGTTTGTGTAAAATTACAGAATTAAACGATTAGAGCTGACAATTCATCGAATTGCTAAGAAAGAAATTTTAAATCAACCAAAAAATTATTAACTTTAAATAATTTAAAACCCAAATTAAGCGTTAACATGGCAAAAGCTATGTAAATTCGATTGATTGAAACCGTAAATGAACGATTACCTACACGACACTATTCCTAATTTAAAACCTTTTGATTTCGAACGTCATCACGACGCGCATTTTATAAATCAACAATGGGTTTTGGTGAATGGCATCTCTAAAAAGAAGTCTGTTTACACATTTAAGGAGGATAATATTCTCGAAATTTCAAGAAAGGATAATGTGATTACTACCTCTTGGAATATTAATGTTCAAAATACCTTTTCTATTGAAACCGAAGATGGTATCATCACCGTAAAGGCCTTTTTTAAGGATGATGACATTTTAGTGCTTAACAACCAAGAAAAAGAAGAATTTGCACTCTATATCAATACCACCAAATATGATGATGAACTCAATACTGTTGAGGACATTAATACATTTTTGAAAGAAAAGTATAAAAAGAAAGTGAGTACTATTATTTACGATCACGAGTTTTACTACATTGAACAATCTAAAGAGTTTGGCCCTTTTAAAGTTGAAGAATTAGCTGAAAAAGTAAAATCTGGAGACATTAGTGCCTATTGCTTTGTAAAAGATGTCAATGAATATGATTATAGTAAACGCATGCGTATTTTTGATTTGATTCAAGAACTTTAATCAATCATTCGTTTTATACAAATCGTATTTTGCCAATTCAATTTCTATAATCGCTTCCCAGTTTTCTTGCGTTTCTTGTTTTGATCCACGTTTGGTTTCTCGATCATATTTATCTTGTCGCTTTTGTAACTGAATAGAAATACGATCGAAAATAGGTTTCCCCTTTGTAATATTTTCACTTGTAATACCAGCATCAGCTAGTTCTTTGCGGAGCTTTCTCGAATAGATTTCAGTAATATCAAAATGCACCTGCTCGTGCCTCAGTATAAAATCCGTTCTGCCCTGTGGCAATACCCAACTTAGATTGGTATTAAACATACTCTTTACAAATACTTTTCCTTTTTTAAAAAGGTTAATACCTGTTTCGTAACTAAAACCAGAATTAGTTACAGCCAATGCCTCTGGAAAATTTTCAAGATCTGGTTCGCCTTTAAAATCATCCCAAGTTAATTTTCTGTCAGCTCGCCACTCTATATGTGTTTCGTAAGCCTGTGGGTTTTCAACTTTAAACGCTTCAGCCCAAAGACGATGACAGGTACTCCATTTATCTGGATTTTTTTGTTTTGTGATTCTAATAAGATTCGCTCCTGCTGCTCGTGCTAAACGCTTTAAATTTTCTACCGTTTCATAATACGTGCAGTTTTCCGAAAATCCATTATCCACTGCTTTTAATTCACCTATGTTTTTTGAAGCAATAATTTGATCGTCTGTAATATCTAAAACAACCACCAAGGCATTTTGAGAAAGCGGAGTAAAACTTTGATTAAGGTTACTTTTTAATTTTGGAGCACAAGCTGTAAATATAAAAGTCAACAGCAAGTAAGTGCTTAACTTCCGTTTCGTTGTAACAGTAAAAAGCGAACCCAATGAGCTCGCTTTTATAAAATATTTAAATTTATTAAAAATCATATGTCGATACTATACATGTAAAGCTCTATCATCAGTGGCAGCTAAAGCCGCCTCTTTTACAGCTTCTGCAAAGGTTGGGTGTGCATGAGACATGCGTGAAATGTCTTCAGCAGAGGCTCTAAATTCCATAGCAGTCACTGCTTCTGCAATTAAATCGGCACATCGTGCACCAATCATGTGCACTCCTAAAACTTCGTCAGTTGTTTTATCAGCTAAGATTTTTACAAAACCATCAATATCTCCACTGGCTCTAGCTCTTCCTAATGCTCTAAATGGAAACTGACCAGCTTTATAAGCAACACCTGCTTCTTTTAATTCTTCTTCAGTTTTACCAACTGCAGCCACTTCTGGCCATGTGTAAACTACACCAGGAATTAGGTTATAATCGATATGTGGTTTTTGTCCTGCTAATGTTTCAGCAACAAAAACGCCTTCTTCTTCAGCTTTGTGTGCTAACATGGCACCTTTAATAACATCACCAATGGCATAGATATTAGATGCAGAGGTTTGCAAATGCTCGTTCACTTCAACCTGACCTCTATCATTAATTTTCACACCTGCAGCTTCAGCATTTAAGCCATCTGTATAAGGACGACGACCAACAGACACCAAACAGTAATCGCCTTTAAATTCGACAACTTCTCCTTTTTTATTCTCAGCTTTAACCACTACTTCGTCTCCTTGACGCTCAACAGATTGTACTTTATGAGACATCATCATTTTACACTTGGCTTTCTTAAAAACTTTATTTAATTCTTTAGATAAACCAGCATCCATGGTTGGTAAAATTCGATCTTGATATTCTATAACGGTAACTTCTGAACCTAACCTGTAATAGACTTGTCCTAACTCTAAACCGATAACTCCACCGCCAATGATAATCATGTGCTTCGGAATTTCTTTCAGTTTTAAAGCTTCTGTAGAGGTGATAATACGTTCTTTATCTATCTCAATAAACGGCAGATTACTTGGTTTAGATCCTGTGGCAATGATGATCTTTTTAGCTTCAATGTCTTGGGCGTCCTTACCTTCAATTTTAATATGTGTAGCATCTATAAAAGAGCCTAAACCTTCAAAAACATCGATCTCATTTTTTTTCATTAAATAATCAATGCCTCCTGTAGTTTGATCTACAACAGATTGCTTACGACCAATCATTTTTTCTAAATTAACTTTGATATCACCAGGAATTTCAATGCCATGCTCTTCAAAATGTTTTGTAGCTTCTTCATAATGATGCGAAGAACTTAAAAGTGCCTTACTTGGAATACAACCCACATTTAAGCAAGTACCACCTAAGGTGGAATATTTTTCAATAATTGCAGTTTTCATGCCCAATTGTGCGCAACGAATTGCTGCTACATATCCACCAGGTCCAGAACCTATTACTGCTACGTCGTATGATTTCATATATTTTTCTATTTTTTTTATGAAGAATTTTAAAAACGATTAAAACACATGCATTCAATTTTCAACGTTCAAAAAATTCTAAAGCAAAAATACGACTTACAATAATAATTTACGAATTTTAAAACCCATTATTAAAGCGATAAATCTCACTTTTTTTGTTCCAAATCGTTTAAAATCCATTCTAATTCTGGATCCACATTGTTAAGTCGATCTTCTAAAGTCGGTAAAATTTCAACATCTGGTTTTACACCATAGCCATCAGGTGTGGTTTTGTAAAGGACATCAATATGTGCTAAACCTATTCTGGCACGTATTTTAGAGTTTGGTAATTCGTATATTTTATAAAGTCCGGCAACTGTACCATTATAAGCTCCACCTGTTTCTTCACCTACAATAGTAGCACGTTTACTGCCTTGTAGTTGTGTTGCTATTAATGACGATGCCGAGAACGAATTGCCATTGGTAATGACATAAACTTTACCTTTAAAATTATGCTCTTGCGGTTCTTTTTCTTTAGATGATTTAAATTTGTAATAAATTTGCCCATCTTTTTTATGAGTTTTAAGCAAATCGATTGTAGCAAATACAGGAGCTACTAAACCACCGAACATTTTAGCAGTTGTAGAGGTTGTATTGCTCATAGTAGCTTTTAATATTAAAAATCTAGAATTGACTTCACTCGGATTAATCATGGTGAAATTTTCATCCGTAAAAAATCCGTAGAGATAGGTGATTTCATTTAAACGTCCACCAAAATTATTTCGTAAATCTATAATAAGGGTCTCGGTTCTTAGTGAGTCGAGTGTCTTAAAGGTTTCATTATAAAAGTCTTTATACTTACCTCTAGTAAACCCTCTAATTTTTAATAACGCTACTGAACTATCTTTACCTACAAAATTAAGATTCCTAGTATATTCTTTTCTAGAAGCAATGAAACCACGTTTCCTATTATATTTCTGCTTTGCTTTACGCTCTTGTTTTTTAAGTTTCCGCTCAGCTTTAGTGAGTTTTATTTTTTTCTTAGCGATAAGTGTATCCTGTTTAATTGAGTCTTGTTTTATGACATCTTTTTTTGTTTTTGTAGTATCTTTTTTTAAAACACGCTTATACATTTTCACAAACGTTGAATCTGAATTTTTGAACTTAAACGTAATACTATCAAAACGTCCCTTGTCATTGACATAATAGCCTAAAAACCGACGCCCAACCACTCTATTATGAAGGGTGGAATTATAACCATCTGATGCGATAATACGTTTAAAACGACGAATTATATCTTTTGGATATTCATCATTAACCTTTAAGACCTCTACATTAATTAAAACAGAATCACTACCTCTTGCATTTACGATGAATAGTTTATCGTCTAGATATTCAAAATCTAAATTATTGATTTCGAATTTAGTTTTTCGTAATGCCTTACGTTCTTTTCTATTAAATTTTTTGCTTGGTGGAGACATTGTCATATGACCTTGACCAACATATTTGGTGACGGCAGCTAACTCTTTATAAAACGTACGACTATCTAAAGGAGTGTTGATGGCTTTCTTTAAACTATCGAACTTAAAATCGAGTACCTCTTTAGACGTAAATTGATATAAACGTGGGTGATTGCGTTGTAATTGCTCGTAAACCTTATCTACGTCTTCATGCAAATCTGCAACAGGATGTAATTTTGATATTTGTAGATTATGCTTTTCTACACTAGCACAAGAGGCTAAAATAAGGAAAAAACTAAACGCGATTATGACTTTGTTTGCTGTAAAACTATTCTGAATATTTAATTTCATTAAGGATGTGTTAGCGGTTTCTATTTATAAAGACGATTATTAAATGCCAATGGTTGCCTGCGGTTACAAAATAATTGCTGTAGTATGTTTTACTTCATTAATCATAAACATACTATGTGTACTGCCAATATGGTCAATTTTTGTGAGTTTTTTAACCATAAACTCTCGAAAAGCACTCATATCCTTAACTAAAACCTTGAGTAAATAATCGTAATCACCACTAAGATGGTAACATTCTAAAACCTCATTGAGCTGATCTACTTCGCGCTCAAACTTTACCACGTACTCTTGTGTATGCTGTATTAATTTTACATGACAAAACGCTACAAAATCCTTTTGCACTTTGCTTTTGTCTACCAAGGCTACATATTGCTTTACAATGCCATTTTTTTCTAATTTTTTAATGCGCTCATAGACTGCAGTCACGGATAAATTTAATTGTATCGATAAGGCTTTATTAGTCTGTTTACTGTCTATTTGAAGTAAATGGAGCAATTTTCTGTCGGTTTCGTCAAAAATCATAGTGTTGTTTTTTCTAAATACATCATTGAATGATTAAAAATAATGATTTATACACTGAATTAAATCATTAAAATAGATTTATTTTCTAATTATGAGACAAACTATTGATTATTCATCTAAATTTTTCCAAATTTGAATATATAATTCAAATCAATTCTTATGGCTTTTAAACCTGCAAATAATATTCAAGATTTACAATACTTTGGAGAATTCGGAGGTGTAAATCCCTCGATTTCAGATTCTTCAACTTATACTTTTTTATCAGCAAAAACAATGTTTGATACCTTTGAAGGCAACGCTGATGGTTGCTATTTATATTCGCGTCATTCAACTCCTTCCAACTTATATTTAGGTGAAGCTTTGGCTGCTATGGAAGGCACTGAAACGGCAACGGTTACTGCTTCTGGTATGGGTGCAATTACACCTGTTCTTTTTCAACTTTGTGGTGCAGGTGAACATATTGTTAGTAGTCGTACTATTTATGGTGGCACCTACGCTTTCTTAAAAAATTTTGCTCCACGTTTAGGGATCACTACCACTTTTGTAGACATCACAAAACTCGCTATTGTTGAAGCTGCCATCACACCAAAAACTAAAGTGCTGTATTGCGAATCGGTTAGTAATCCGCTTTTAGAAGTTGCTGATATTAAAGGTTTAGCTGCCTTAGCAAAAAAACACCATCTCAAACTTGTGGTGGATAACACCTTTTCTCCTTTATCGATTTCTCCGAAAGAATTAGGTGCCGATATCGTCATTCATAGTTTAACAAAATTTATTAATGGCTCTTCTGATACGGTTGGTGGTGTGGTTTGTGGCACTCAAGAATTAATAGATGATTTAAGAAACGTAAATGATGGTGCTGCCATGTTACTAGGATCCACGATGGATAGCTTAAGATCTGCCTCTGTATTAAAAAACTTAAGAACACTGCATATAAGAATGCAACAGCATAGTCTTAATGCGAGTTATTTAGCAGATAAATTTGAACAAAGTGGTTTAAAAACAGTGTATCCTGGTTTAAAATCTCATCCATCGCATGCATTATTCAAATCTATGATGAATGACAAATATGGTTTTGGTGGCATGCTAACGATAGATGTGGGTTCTTTAGACAAAGCCAATGCTCTAATGGAATTGATGCAAGAACGTAACCTAGGTTATTTAGCTGTAAGCTTAGGATTTTATAAAACCTTATTTAGTGCGCCAGGAAGTTCCACATCATCTGAAATACCAGAAGACGAACAAAAAGAAATGGGTTTGAGCGATGGTTTAATTCGTTTTTCAATTGGATTGGACGCTGATATTGAGCGGACTTATGACATGATGCATCAATGCATGAAAGAATTGCAGATTTTATAAAACATTTAAAAATACAGAGTTCAGTATTTAAATACGAACTAAAAATTAATTATAATTAATTGATTATATGATATTTGAATTATTAATAATTGTCTGTTCGAGCGCAGTCGAGAACTATTGATGTGCTTTTTGTAGGTTTCGACTGCGCTCAACCAGTCAGTAGCTTATTAATTATCAAGTCCCATAAGTAATGATCTACAGATCTCTATTAAAATAATTTCTATTTAGCGATTAGGTTCAATTTCATTTCGAAACCTAATCGCTTTTTTATACGAATAATTCTTTTGTCTTTTTTTCAATTTGCAAATGGTGACGCAAAATCGTAACATTACAAAACGAAACCTAACTTACATGAAAGACGACTCATCAAACATTGATATAGAAGACCAAAAAATCATTAATAATAAGGAGCTTAGTTTTATTGAAGCGCTGATCCCTGTTATTATTTTAATGAGCTTATTGGCCTATAACATCTTTTTTGTAGAGGGACAAGAATGGTTTGGAGCCTATACCAACCAAATCATTTTATTACTAGGTGGTGGTGTTGCAGCCGTTGTTGGCTTCTTTAATAAAACAACCTTATCGACTATGCTCAAAGAAATTTGGGAAAACTTAAGAAGTGTTTTTGTACCTATTATCATTCTATTTTTGGTTGGCGCTTTAGCCGGAACTTGGTTAATAAGCGGAGTTATACCAGCAATGGTGTATTATGGTTTACAAGTTTTAAGTCCTGAAATATTTTTACCAGCATCTGTAATTATCGCTGCTGTAATTTCGATTGCTACAGGAAGTTCTTGGACGACTTCGGCTACCGTTGGTATTGCTTTAATTGGTATTGGCACTGCACTTGGCATTAATCCTGGAATGATTGCTGGTGCCGTCATTTCTGGTGCTTATTTTGGTGATAAAATGTCTCCTTTAAGCGACACCACCAACTTAGCTCCTGCAATGGCTGGCACAGATTTATTTACGCATATTAAATATATGGCAATAACAACTGTACCAACAATTATTGTAACTCTAATTGTCTTTTCTATCATAAGTATTTCTATAGATTCTAATGGAAACTCCGATACAACATTTATTCTTGAAACAATTGATAACTATTTTAACATTACGCCTTGGTTATTTCTGGTTCCTGTAGCGGTAGTAGTATTAATATTACTTAAAACCAAGCCACTAGTAGCTCTGGTCAGTGGTGTTTGTTTAGCAATTATATTTTCCTTTATTTTTCAACCGAAACTTATAAATTCTATTTCTGAATCTTCAACAAAAACAATTGTTCAATCCATTTTGACAGATACCAATATTAAAATATCCGATGAAGAATACCTAGCTGTGTTCTCGGAAATAGATATTAAAAAAATCAATAATGATGAAGACAGGCTCGAAAATCTTTTTTCAGATAATGACCTAAAAGGTTCATACACTATAGAAGATCTTAAAACATTTTTCTCAACCTCATACAGTAACCCAGAAATTATTCAGAATAAAGCTGAAAATTTAGATAAATTAATAACGATTAAAAGATTAAAAAAATTATTTAGTTCAGGAGGAATGAATAGCATGCTCTGGACCATTTACTTAATCATTTGTGCTATGGTTTTTGGTGGTATCATGGATGGTATTGGAGCTTTATCTCGCATAACAAAAGCCTTACTATCTGTTGCAACTACCGTTTTTGGTCTTTTTGCAAGTACAGTCATTAGCTGTTTAGGATTAAATGTCGTGGCATCCGACCAGTATTTAGCGATTGTAATTCCTGGGAAAATGTTTAAAAAAGCTTACGAAGACAAATGTTTAGCGCCTGAAAATTTGAGTCGTACGTTAGAAGATTCTGGTACTGTAACTTCGGTATTGATTCCTTGGAATACCTGTGGAGCTTACCAAAGTGGTGTGTTAGGTGTTAGTGTAGCAGATTACTTTGTGTATGCTATATTTAATTGGTTGAGTCCGTTTACAACCTTATTATTTGCTGCGTTTAGATTGAAAATTAAAATGATTGCTTCAAAATAAGACTTTTTAAACGCAAAGTTCTCATTACGGCAAATTTGCATTTAATATTATCACTGATTTCTTAATAACTCTAAAATTTCAACAAATCCTTTTTCTTTAGCATAATCTGTAGCTGATTTTTCATCTTTATCTGTTATAGTGCTATCTGCTCCCTTTTCTAAAAGAAGTGCTACAATTTCAAGCTTATTGTACAGCGTTGCAAAAATTAATGGTGTAACACCTTTTGTATTCTTTGCATTTAGATCTGCACCATGTGCTATTAAATGATTGGCAATACTAACATTTCCTTTAAAACAAACACCGATTAAGGCTGTATTACCTGACGCATCTCTAGCATCTATTTCTGCATTATGATCTACTAATAGTTTCGAAATGTCTTCTTTATCAAAATATGTGGCAAAAATTAATGGTGTAAATCCTCTTGAATCTTTAACGTTTACGATGTCAGGATTATGACTTAACTGCGATTTTAAATTGGTAACATTACCAGATTGTATGGTCGCAAAAAACAACTCTTGTGCATTCATAATTTATGTATTCAACTCCCGAATTTTCAGGACTATTAAATTTAACAGCTACTTTAAAATAAAAAGGAATGTACGGGGTAGTGTACATTCCTTTATTATAGTGATTTGCTATTAATCAACTATTATTATTTTAAATCGAAGCGATCTAAGTTCATTACTTTGTTCCAAGCTGCGACAAAATCATTTACAAAACGCTCTTGTCCATCGCTTGCTCCGTAAACTTCACAAACCGCTCTTAATTCCGTATTAGAACCAAAGATTAAATCGGCACGTGTTCCTGTAAACTTCACTTCACCTGTTCTACGATCACGACCTTCAAAAATGGTATCATTCTCAGACGTGGCACTCCAAGTGTATGTAAAATCGAGAATATTACTGAAGAAATCGTTGGTTAAACTTCCGACGTTATCTGTAAATACTCCGTAGTTAGAACCATCGAAATTAGCACCTAAAACTCTTAAACCACCAACTAAGGCAGTCATTTCAGGAATCGAAAGCGTCATTAAGTTCGCACGATCTACTAACAGATCTTCCGCAGCAACATCTAATTTAGAACTCATATAATTTCTGAAGCCATCTGCTAAAGGTTCTAAATAACCGAAAGATTCTAAATCAGTTTGTTCTTGTGATGCATCACCTCTACCTTGTGTAAAAGGTACATTTACTGCATGTCCTGCGTTTCTAGCTGCTTCTTCAACTCCAGCTACACCAGCTAAAACAATTAAATCTGCCATTGAAATAGTACCATTGAATTCATTTTGAATCCCTTCTAAAACGTGCAATACTTTGTTTAATTCTTCAGGATTATTAACTTCCCAACTGCGTTGTGGTTCCAATCTTAATCGTCCACCATTAGCTCCACCACGTTTATCTGAACCTCTGTAGGTTGAAGCCGAAGCCCAAGCCGTTGTTACCAATTGAGACACCGTTAAACCAGACGCTAAAATCATCTTCTTTAATGATGTGATATCTGCATCTGTTAAAGTGTAATCTACAGTTGGAATAGGATCTTGCCAGATTAATTCTTCCGTTGGTACTTCAGGTCCTAAATATCTAGAAATTGGACCCATATCTCTATGCGTTAATTTGTACCAAGCACGAGCAAAAGCATCTTCAAACGCTTTATGATCTTTATGAAAACGCTCAGAAATCTCTCTGTAAGCTGGATCCATTTTTAAAGCCATATCTGCCGTAGTCATCATTAAAGCTTGTGTGCCATTACCTCCTGCTTTTGGCGCTCTACGCGCATTAGATGCTTCCGTTGGAGTCCATTGGTGTGCACCAGCAGGACTTTTTGTTAATTCCCAATCGTAATTCAGTAACACCTCAAAATAATCCGCATCCCACTGAATTGGATTTGGTGTCCAAGCGCCTTCAATACCACTAGTAATGGTATCATCTAAAACTCCCGATTGAAATGTATTTTTCCAACCTGTACTCATTTCTTCAATTGATGCACCATGTGGTTCAGCACCAACGTATTTTTCTGGATCTGCCGCACCATGTGCTTTTCCGAATGTATGTCCACCTGCAACTAAAGCCACAGTTTCTTCATCATTCATAGCCATACGACCGAATGTGATTTTAATATCGTGTGCAGATTTTAATGGGTCTGGCACTCCATTTGGTCCTTCTGGATTCACATAAATTAATCCCATGTGTACAGCACCTAAATGTCCTTCTAAATCACCATCGCTAGTATCATAACGGTCATCATTATCTAACCAACCTGTTTCACTTCCCCAATAAATATCTTGTTCTGGTTCCCAAACATCTTCACGTCCACCTGCAAAACCAAATGTTGGGAATCCCATAGATTCTAAAGCGCAGTTTCCTGCAAGAATCATTAAATCCGCCCAAGAAATTTTATTACCATATTTCTTTTTAACTGGCCATAATAATAAACGTGCCTTATCTAAATTACCATTATCTGGCCAACTATTTAAAGGTGCAAAACGATGTGTACCAGATGCTGCTCCACCTCTACCATCACCAACTCTGTACGTACCTGCACTGTGCCAAGCCATACGAATCATAAATCCTCCATAATGTCCATAATCTGCTGGCCACCAATCTTGAGAATCCGTCATTAAATCAATAACATCTTGTTTTAAAGCTGCAAAATCAACACTTTTAAAAGCTTCAGCATAATCGAAGGCGTCACCCATTGGGTTATTCTTTGGTGCATTTTGGCGCAGAATATTTAACTTCAATTCATTAGGCCACCAGTCGCGATTGCTTGTACCTCCACCAGCTGTTTTTTTCTGTGTACCACTTAAAAAAGGGCATTGGCTGGCATCGCTGCTGTTAATGTTGTAATTACCTTTGTTATCCATATTGTTGTTTTTATCTAAATTTTTATAATTGCTTATAAAATTATGAAAATATCGGCTTTAAAAATCAACTGTATATTTTTTTAACTAATATTTTAATAGTCTTTTTCTATAGTAGCAAAAAACTTCAAGTGCTTTTGTCTATCATTATTTTTTTCTTGTTTAATATTTTATTCGATTTGGTTTTATTTTAATAAAAAAGATTAAACACTATTGTTAAAAAATTGCAGATAAAAAAAATGATGCTTATTTTTAAATAAAAACGACTTATGCTATTGAAAAGAACAGATGTTGAAGACAAATTAATGCGTTTAAAAGGACGTCAAAAATCAGAAAACCAATTACTTCATGAAGTAAATCTAATTTTAGAGCAGGATAATTTTAAAGACGACAAAATTAAGAATACCCTATCCTCTCCAAAAGTAGCAAGTGAAAATGATTTTAAATTTGATTTGCTTGAAACTAAGAACATTTATCATATCGATGCCATCAAAACGATCTGCATTGATTATCGATTAAGATTTCTAGACACGAAATACTTTAAAGGAAAGTTACCTTATGAAGCCATTTCTAAAATAAAAGCGTTAGAAAAGACGCATGATATTGAATTGAAAGGTTTTAAAATCATAGCACCTTCTAAGTTATTTAAATTAGAAAATGCAGATGACCCACTTTTATTTGCTCCGATTGGAAATGGTTATTACTACTTAATCCACAAATGGGGAAATGATTTAAGTCCGTTTAGAAAATTATTAATGCGTCCGTTTAAAGATTTTGGAAGCCTGATTGTATTTACACTTTTGGTGAGTCTTTTTGCAACAGCTCTTGTACCTGATGGTCTGTTCTCTAATAAGATGACGTCTTCACAAGTAGGAACCATTTTCTTTTTTATGTTTAAGTCTATTGCAGCTATGGTCATTTATTATGGCTTTGCAGCAGGAAAGAACTTTAATAACGCTATTTGGGATAGCAAATATTTTAATGCATAAAAAAAGGGAGTTTAAATTTTAAACTCCCTTTTTTTATAAATTATTCTTTCTTATTTATTGTCTTCACCACTAATTAAATATGGTGTTTTACCATCAGTTATAATTACCTTACTGTTTGGAGATTTAGATAATTGTAAAAACGCTTCAATACTTTTAATTTTAATAATAGCTGGTGTTAAACCTTCGGCCAAAATCATTTGCGCATCTCTAGTACCTTCCGCTTCAATAATTTTACGTTGCGCTTCTAGACGCTCTTGTTGCAGAATAAACTCCATTCGCATGGCATCTTGCTCCGCTTGTAGTTTCTGCTCAATAGAGCTCGATAAACCAAAAGGTAATTTAATACTCTTCATTAAAACCGCTTCGATTATAATACCTTGCTTTGCTAAGTTTTCTACCATTTTTTCTTGAATGGCTTGCTCTATTTCATCACGCTTTCCAGAGTGCATGTCTTTCGCAAAAAACTTAGAACACACATCTGCCGAAGCTGATCTAAATACACTTGTAATGACGCCTTGGTAATTTGGTCCAATGTTTTCTAAAATTGTAGGTACTTTATCTACTTCGAGTCGGTATAGAATAGAAATTTCTGATTCTACACTTAAACCTTCTTTACTTGGTAGATTTAAAATGAGTCCTAAATTATCGGTTTGAATAGACTCTTTGATAATACGTGTGGTAAATGGATTGTAAAACAATGTGCCTTGTGTCGTCACAGATTGATCTAGTTTCCCTAATTTTTGTCTAACGCCAGCTTCTCCTGGTCGTATAACCGCACAACTCGTGGTTAAAAAGACAACTAATACTAATACTGATATTTTTGCTCTCATAGTTTAATGTATTTAATAATTGTTCAAGTAAAGTTAATTCTTACTTCAATAACATTTGCATATAGAATATTTATAGATATTATAAATGCAATTAAAAAATACTATGTATTATACTCATTATCATGGCCTTATATTGATTTCTGTAAATTCTTCATTTAGAAAACTTTAACACGGCTTGTTAAGGAAATGAAAACGTTTTTTTAGTTATAATCTTATTGTAACATATTTATATTTTTCGTAACTTATACGTAAAAATAAAACCTAAAATTATGAGCACTACAGAATATACAAAAGTCTATTATGGTAATTTTATATTAGTTACTCGTGTGAAAGATGACCTACAGCATGCTGGAATTATACCTATTATTAAAGACGAAGGCGAATCGCAGCGTTTAGCTGGTTATGCTTCAATGAATGCTGGTTTTCAAGAAGTATATGTACATAACGACGAATTGGATAAAGCTATGATTATTGTAAATCGTGTAAAAGCTGAGATGGAAGCGTCATCTTAATTTGAAATTAATGAGTGTTTCTCTCGCTACATACATTATTGAATTGAATCCTCATTTTATTAGATATAAAACAAAAAATGTTGGTATCTGAAACATACCAACATTTTTTAATTCTATATACTACAATTATCTATGCCGTTACCGCATACATCTTTTCACGTTGTTCTTTAATCTTTTTATCACTCATATATTCATCAAAAGTCATATAACGATCAATGACTCCATTTGGTGTTAATTCTATAATACGATTACCAACGGTTTGCGCAAACTCATGATCGTGCGTGGTTAGCATTATTGTACCCTTAAAGTTCTTTAACGAGTTATTAAAAGCGGTAATACTTTCTAAATCTAAGTGATTGGTTGGTTCATCTAACATTAAAACATTTGCTCTTGTCATCATCATTCGGCTTAACATACAACGTACTTTTTCACCTCCAGATAATACATCAGATGTTTTTAGAGCTTCTTCTCCACTAAAAATCATCTTTCCTAAGAACCCTCTGATATGTACTTCCTCACGTTCTTCTTCCGTAGTTGCCCACTGACGTAACCAATCTACTAATGACAATTTATTATTAAAAAATGCACTGTTATCTAACGGCAAATAGGATTGCGTAGTGGTAACTCCCCAATCAATCTTACCTGAATCTGCTTTTTCATTTCCATTCAAAATTTGATAAAACGCTGTTGTTGCACGTGAATCTTTAGAATACACCACCACTTTATCGCCTTTGTTTAAATTGACATCAATATTTTTGAATAAAATATCACCCTCTAAACTTGCGGTTAAACCTTCAACATTTAAAATCTGATCACCTGCTTCGCGATCGCGTTCAAAAATAATAGCAGGATAACGACGACTCGATCGTTTAATATCCGCAATATTTAATTTTTCAATCATTTTCTTTCTACTTGTTGCCTGCTTAGATTTGGCAACGTTAGCAGAGAAACGACGAATAAAATCTTCTAATTCCTTTTTCTTTTCTTCGGCTTTTTTATTTTGCTGCGCATGTTGCCTTGCTGCTAGCTGAGACGACTCGTACCAAAATGTATAATTACCAGAGAAGTGATTGATTTTACCAAAATCGATATCAGAAATATGCGTACAAACCGAATCTAAAAAGTGTCTATCGTGAGATACGACAATAACACAATTATCGTAATTAGCTAAGAAATTTTCTAACCAAGAAATCGTTTCATAATCTAAATCATTGGTTGGCTCATCCATTATTAACAAATCTGGATTTCCAAATAAAGCTTGTGCTAATAATACTCGGACTTTCTGTTTACCATCCAAATCTTTCATTAACGTGTAATGGTAATCTTCCTTAATGCCTAAATTAGATAACATGGCTGCTGCATCGCTATCTGCATTCCATCCATTCATTTCTTCAAATTGCACTTGAAGCTCGCCTATTTTTTCAGCATTAGCATCTGTATAATCGGCATAAAGTGCATCAATTTCAGTTTTTAATTTATGTAAAGGCTTGTTACCCTTCAAAATAGTTTCTAAAACCGTATCCTCATCGTGCTTGTTATGGTTTTGCTCTAAAACGGACATGCGTTTTCCTGGTTCAAGATGCACACTGCCAGAAGTCGGATCCATTTTACCTGCAATAATTTTCAAAAACGTTGATTTTCCGGCACCATTTGCACCGATAATGCCATAGCAATTACCGTTATTAAATGTAGTGCTTACTTCATCAAAAAGTACACGTTTTCCAAATTGTACGGAAAGGTTAGAAACTGATAACATATTTTATAATTTTATAGTCATTGCAACCGCAATGTTTAAGACATTTTTTTCGACTGCAAAAGTAGAAAATTTAAGCCAAAGTAAAGCAAATAACCCTATTTTGAATCTCAAAAAATTATTGTGTTTTTCTTTCATCTTAATTATTAAACGTATGTAAGACCAAACGTCAAAAAAAATGATACTATACCTACATTTTTAGTTGCTTCACCTTTATTAATAGTGTTTAGTCCGCATAACGACTAGAGATACTAAGATTTAACGAGGTATTAACAAGGGTTGAACCTTTCAAACTATATTTTTGTTTCATAAATGATAGAGATACATATGCTTACCAAACGTTTCATAGTTATTATTCCTTTCTTATTTTTATTTGTTGGATGTCATTTTAAAGGCAGTACAACTAGTGAGTATGCCTATGTTGGTGGAGAAATTATTAATCCGAAAAATAAGAATGTTATTCTTTATAACATTGAAGGTAAAATTGTAGATTCTATTGCGCTTGACTCCAGTAACCGGTTTATTTACAAAATAGATAATTTGCAGCCAGGTCTTTATTCTATTACACATGGTGGAGAATATCAAATGGTGCTACTTGAAGCAAACGACAGCATTATGTTTAGGCTTAATACTTACGATTTTGATGAATCACTCGTTTTTACTGGTCATGGATCGAAAAAGAATAACTACCTTATTAAAACATACTTATCGAACGAAAAAGAAGCGAAACAGCTAGTGAAATATTCTAAAATGGAACCTGAAGAGTTTGACAGGTTTGTTGAGGAAAGACGGCAGCATCAATTGAGTGATTTTCATAAGTTTTTAGAAAATAAAAATGAATCTGAATTTTTTAAATCCATCGTTGAAGCTAATATCAATTACAGTGCTTATGCCGATAAAGAGATTTATCCTTTTGCTTACTTCGGAAATAATAAATTGATTCATATTAAAGATTTACCCGAAGATTTTTTCGGACATAGAAAAGATATCGACTACAACGCTACGCACCTTAGTCGCTTTTTTGCTTACAATAGGTTTCTATCTTCTCATATTGAGAATCTTGCTGCTCATGGCTATTATGACAATAATGATTTTCACAGCAAGTTTGATAGACATGCCATGAATTATAATAAATTGAAGTTAGATTTAATTGATAGTATTATTTCTGATGAAACTATCAAAAATAATTTATTAAAATATAAAACGATTGATTATGTAAGTCATAATCATACCGAAGCAGATGCGAATACCTTTTTGAACTACTATATCGACAAAAGTTCAAACGATGAAGATAAAGCTTACATGACGGATTTAGTGTCTAATTTGAAATTGTTAAGACGAGGTAATCCATTACCCAATTTAGCCATCGTAAATTATAATGATACTGAGCATTTATTGAATACTATAATTGTAAAGCCAACCATCATCTTTTTTTGGTCTTCTAATTCGAAATCACAATATAGAAATAGCCACTATATGGTGAATAAATTGAAAACAGATTTTCCTCAAATAGATTTTATTTCTATCAATGTAAATGATAGTGATGATAAGTTTTGGAAACAAATTATAAATAATTATAATTTCCCAACGGTTAACGAATTTAAGTTTAAGAATTCTAAGCAAGCTAGAAAAACATTAGCTGTCAACTATTTAAATAAAGCGATAATTGTTGATGAAGATAGTGTAATTCTGCACCCAAATGCTAATATCTTTAATTCTGAATTTAAAGTAACACTTGAAGAATTACTACAAAAAAAACACCTTATCGCTAGACAAGATGCTTTTTAATATAAGTTCAGAGTTTATCTGAAATTAGTATAGTGCCTATTTAAGTTAATTACCTTTATTATAATCTGCTAAGAATTTCTCTAAACCAATGTCTGTTAAAGGATGTTTCAATAAACCTGTGATAGAGCTTAATGGTCCTGTCATAACATCAGATCCTAATTTAGCACAATCAATGACATGCATGGTATGACGTACCGAAGCCGCTAATATTTGTGTTTCAAAGCCATAGTTATCGTATATATGACGAATTTCTGCGATTAAATTTAAGCCATCTGTAGAAATATCATCTAAACGACCGATAAAAGGCGAGACATAAGTTGCACCAGCCTTAGCTGCTAATAATGCCTGACCTGGTGAAAACACCAAAGTAACGTTAGTTTTAACACCTCTATCCGAAAAATATTTACAAGCCTTAATACCATCTTTAATCATTGGTAATTTTACCACTATTTGATCGTGAAGTTCAGCTAATGCTTCACCTTCTCTTACCATATCATCAAAATCAGTAGCAATCACTTCCGCAGAGACATCACCTTCTACAATGTTGCAGATATCGACATAATGTTTCATAATATTATCAGTACCTGTAATGCCCTCTTTAGCCATTAGAGATGGATTTGTAGTAACACCATCTAAAATACCCATGTCTTGAGCTTCTTTAATTTGCTCTAAATTTGCTGTATCTATAAAAAATTTCATTTAAAATAATTTTTGAATTGTTATTGTTTCTAATTGGTGTAAATTTACGATTATTCACGAAGTGGATTCTTATGAAATCGTCAAAATATGTTAACAACTTACAAATAGCTCGTATTTATAGTTCTTCAACAATTAAAGTATAGGTTTTTTGAGTGCTATAATCACATAAAAAGTCTTGTTGATCTTGATCAAACTCTCTGAATGGTCCGTCAACATCTAAGAAAATAGTAAACTCATAAGTTCCCTCTTCTTCAGGCGTACCCTCAATACTTATTATTCTATTGTTAACAAAGAAATCCATACCTAAAGGAAGCCCTACAACGTCGAAAAAATAATCATAGTCATTATCTCTAGGTTCATTATTTATTTCTGCTGTAAGATCTGAGTAATAGTAATTGTCAAGAGAAGCGATGGAAAATGACTTATTTGGCAACTCTGGTTCTCTTGGAATTAAACAATTAAAGTCTTCACAACTAAAAAAAAATAAACCTAATAACGGAAGTAGTTTAAGATATTTCATAACTGCTTATTTTAATAGTTTGAAGCAAAAAATGTACCATATTTTATATTACTCTAAAATAAATTTTATACCTATAAAAAGCCTGAACATAAAATCATGTTCAGGCTTTTCTTGTATAAACTAATATTCAACTATCCACTTATCGTTTCAAGGTGAAATGGGCTCTAAATTCTTTACGTTCTGTGGTGCCTGGCTCGGTGTACTCTACTGTAAACC
>NZ_JBGCDQ010000055.1:0-18976 GCF_045105575.1 Winogradskyella sp.
TCATTTAATGGTATTTCTCTTGTAATCTTTCCTGCTCCTTTTTCTTCTTTTAGTAATATGCTATCATTTACAATATTGCTTTTAGATATTAGTTTTAACTCGCCAAACCTCAACCCTGTAACACAAGAAAACACAAAAACATCTCGTATGCGTTCTAGCCTAACTGTTCTAAAATCTTGAAGCATTAAAATTTGTAAATCTTCTTTTTTTAATGCTATTTGATTTGTTACAACCCTTGGTTTCTTCTTGAAGTTAATAAAGTCAGTTTTATAAGTATAGCTATTCTTTAAACTCCAAAACATAAATGTTTTAAACAAACCTACATTTCGAGAAAAAGTGTTATTAATATGCCCTTTATCATTCATACAGAAATCTGTAAACTCTGTATAAAACTTATTATTTATAGTACTAAAAGTTAATTTGTATTTTTTCTTTTGCTCAAATTCCTTTAGTAAACTTTTAATATTATTATATCTCTTAACAGTTGAGGTTGTCCATTCCTTATTTTTCATCTTATAAGTCATAAACTCATCGTAAGCTTCATAAAACTTGTTTTTTCCTGCCGATACTTTTTTGAAATTAATATCAAATTCATTTCTAATAGCCTCAATCGTGATTTCTTGCCCTGTATTAATGTATAAGTCCGTGATTGAACTAAAGAAATTTGTGTACCTATCTAATTGTGATTTAATAGACCTTTGCTTATCTGCTTTTGTAGTTCGACCAGTTAAGTTATTAGGCTGTCTATTCTCAAAATCCCATTCATTTGGGTTTATAGTCTCCCCTGTGGAGTAAACAAACTTCTTACCCTCATTTTTAAAATAAGCTTTTAAATAGATTAAAGTATTACCATCTTTATTCTTATCCTTTAAGTTCAAAGTACTTCTCATTTTTACTGGGTGTAAGTTTAGGTGTCAGTAAAGATATGATTTAATAGTGTTTTGATATAATATTAAGATATAAAATTTTAAACAATTCCCTTGATAACAGTAGATTATATATTAATTAACAAGAATTAGTGTTTAATAGGTGCAATACTCTCCGACTCCACAGCACTCACAACTGCGTTGTGAATGAAAATACGAAAACTCATCAAATTTACTTGAATGGGTTTTTGTATTTTTAAACACCTGGTTTGCAAAAACAGGCAGTTGTAATTGCACCTTTTAAGTCAATAGAGAACAACGCAGTTAATCTCTCCGACTCCACTTATTGGGTATAAAAACGCATCAAAAACCCTGTAAATTAATAATTTACAGGGTTTTATTTTTATATGATATCATATAATTGCACACTATATCATCTAAAAAGTGTGCAATTCGGTGTCCATAGGTCTCGCTTAAAAATTACACACTAATTCATTATAATTATCTGAATTTCAATTATTTGAAACGGTTTTGCGCTTGTTTATTATTACTTATTTGTGTACATTGAGTGTGCTATTTAATAGCAACATTATGGAAGATTGTTAATGGTGTGTTTGCCATTATCCTATTCTTAAAGTTAATTTATAGCAACTTTAATTTTGAGTTGAGCTTTTTTCTTATTTATCAATTCTTTAAAACTCTCTTTCCGTTCTTGTGAAAGAAAACTATGATCAATCAATAGAGACCATTCACGCATTCCTTTTTCAATACGTTTCCAAAGATTTTCAATGGCTTTTTCTGGTATGTGTGCTTTTAACATGGCTTTGTTAAAATCCTCTCGTTTTAGTTTTCGCTTTTTCCCATTAAGATTCAATGCTAAATCTTCTAAATCGTCCGGTAATACTAATTGCGAAGAAATCATATCGTAAGCAGGTGTGAGCTCATATTCGTTGAACTCTTTCGCTATAAGCGAAAAATTCTTTAAGTGCATATCATTATTTCCTATTAAGAAAGACACGATCACTTGTTCGTAAAAGTGAACAACATCCTTTATGGGGTTTTTAGAGTAGGCGATGATGCCTTTGGCTATTTGCTCATAAGACCCTCTGTACTTATGCTCTGTTAGTCGCTCATTAAATTGACAAGCATCTTCCATTGCAAACTTATCGCCTTGTGCATTACGATCTATACGTCTCGTTATGTAAGCCAACTCTCCACCTTTTAAAGGCAGTAATAAAAAAGGAACAGTTTCGATGCCACAAGCTTGGGTCATTAGCATACACAAAGCTTCTAGTTCTGGCATTTGTGGATAAGCAGAATAAGGTGGTTTTAAAATATACCTTCCGTTTAAAGCACCGACTATGGTTAAGCGTTCTTCGGTAGCAATTTTTGTAAAGCCCATTGACAATTTAGGTTGCACACCTGTTACTATAATTCGCTGGGCAACGTTTTCTTCAGCAAGTTCATTTATTTGTGATATATCATAGTCTAATTGAAATACAGGTGTATCATTTTCCCAAAAACGAGCAAGACAAACAGGGTGATACTGATGTTCTCCTGATGCTAATGGTTTGTGACAAGCTAAACAACTACTCATTTTCTATAATACTTATGTTACCTATGCAATCACGACAGGTAGTTAGTAGTAATCCCATACGATCTCTTGGGTTAAGTTTCCAGTTTTTTTGTGCAATATTTAGCAACCATCCTTCTGGAATTAGTCCATCAAAAAAAGGAAATAAATTATCTGATGTAAAGACTGCTTCTTGTAACGGAAATGTTAATGATACAGGTGTTGCATTTTTCAATGACAAATAGGTTTTATCATATTGAAATAAATAACCTTCGTCATTTTCAGTAAGCATTCCTGCTTTTTGATTACTCACCCAAATTTCTCCTTGTCTCATCGCTTATAGGTGTTGGTGTTAATGCATGTCCGAAAAATAGTAATACTTGATTTACTTTATCGGTCATTAAATTTGGTTTTCCTTGCTCTAGGTCACGCACAAAGCGAAGTCCAACGCCAGTCAGGTCAGACAAATCTAATTGTGTCAATTTACTTTCTTTTCTGCTTATTCTAACGAAGTCAGCAATAGCGTTATGTCGATTCCAATCTTTCATAATTATACCCATAAAGGTGTAATATGATGCAATATATGAATTTTATACCTTATTAGGTATAATTTATAATAATAATTATTAAATATACCTTTAAGGGTATAAAAAATTACGCCGTTAATAAAGTACTACTTCCAATGCTTCGGAATTGAAAGTAAAAGCGTAAACTATATGTAATTACATATCATATTAACCGAGATCACATTTTTATACGTAATTGGGTATAGAATAAAGAAAATCTTTAGCTTTTTACTTTAACAAGACTGTCATTACTCAAAGACTAATTTGCAATGCGCGAATTGCAAATCAAGGAAAAGAAATTTGAATCGTTTTGCTATATTTTGACTTCAGAAATAGAAATCAAATATTAAAGTTTGTTATTAAATTGAGACCAATTCGATGACCTCAAAAATTGATACTTTTGAAAGCCTTATAAATAGTGGAAAGTGAAATTGTGGTCGTTCTCTCCGACTCCACAACACTCACAACTGCGTTGTGAATGAAAATACGAAAACTCATCAAGTTTACTTGAATGGGTTTTTGTATTTTTAGACACCTGGTTTGCAAAAACAGGCAGTTGTAATTGCACCTTTTAAGTCAATAGAGAACAACGCAGTTAATCTCTCCGACTCCACCTTAGCCCTACGAAGCTTCCTTTTAGTGAGGAGCTCAGTAGGGCTTTTTTTATTGATCTGCTCAGTTGTTTACTAATTATAATTAGTCTTAAAGCATAAAAGTCGATGTGAATTGTTCAAATTTTAAAAAAGCTACTCTAGTTTTAATTTAACATATCTGGGGTAGCCACTGTTCTAAAACCAACATGGTCTGAACTTGAATCTGAAGTCACTCCCATTTTTGCTGAAATCCTAAAACTTGCACAATACGATGCATGACATAAAAACGAACCACCTTTTATAATATACTCTTCTTGGTACGAATTCATAGGATTATAAGATGTCTTGGCTCCTTTAGGATTTATTAAAGGCTGAGAGGTCTCTAATTCCTTATAATAATTTACATTAAATAAATCGCTGGTCAATTCCCACACATTTCCAGTCATATCATATAATCCAATACTATTTTTAGGATATGATTTTACAGGTGATATAAATTCAAAACCATCTAAAGATTCATTTTTTGTTGGAAATACACCTTGCCAAGTATTCGCATTAGTATCTAAAACTGAAGCATCATTTCCCCAAGTAAAAATGGTATTTATATTAGTGCCTTGAGCAGCAGCTTCCCATTCTGCCTCTGTTGGTAATCTTCTATTTGCCCATTTGCAATAGGCCAATGCATCATCTAAAGTGACATGGACTACAGGATGATTATCCTTACCATCAATATTTGAATCTGGACCTTCAGGATGTTGCCAATCTGCACCGACTTTCCATGTCCACCACTGCGCATAATTATTCATATTCACCACAGCATCTACATTCTTATTAAAAATTAAACTTCCTGGTTGTAAAACAGAATCGTGTGGTTTTGTAGCATCAGGTGGCAACTGCTTTTTCATCTCTTCCCAATCAATCGTTCGTTCTGCAATTGTAACGTAGTCCGTTGCTTCAACAAAAGCTCTAAACTGTTTGTTCGTCACTTCAGTAAGATCCATAAAAAAACCATCTACTGTAACATTATGTGCTGGTTTCTCTCTTGGCATTGCATATTGATCACTATTCTTTGCGCCTTGTAAAAATGTTTTACCTTCTACCCAAACCAGACCATTTGGTGCTTCTACTTCAGCTAAAGTCTTTATAATTACTGATTCTTCATTAGTGGTTTCTTCTAAAACTTCTGTTGTAGTGTTTCTACAATTAAACAGTGAAACAGTAATTAGAAATGTGACAATATAGTTGATGTTTTTTTTCAAGCTCTTTTAGTAAAGTATGTTTTAAATTTTTTCGGGTTAAAGATAATTATTTATTCTGAAGACTTCATTTAACTAAAAGCAAAAAAAAATGACTACAAACCTTTTACAATAAATAGTTATAATAAGGTGATTTTAAGCATAAAACTATTCGACCACACGAAAACGTTCTTCTAACGCAGTAGTAGAACTTCCGCCTATCCAAACATCAAATTCACCTGGTTCAACTTCCCACTTTTTATTTGCTGTATAAAACTGAAGTGTTTCTGCATTTATGGTAAATATTACATCTTTAGATTCTCCTGGTTTAAGGCTTATTTTCTTGAAGTCTTTGAGTTCTTTTACAGGTCTCACAAAGCTTGCCACCAGATCTCTTATGTATAATTGCACCACTTCTTCTCCTGCCCTTTCTCCTGAATTTGTAATTGTCACTGCAACTTTTAGCTCACCAGTTGTTGTGATTTCTGTCTTATCCAAACTCAAATTACTATAAGTAAACTCCGTATAACTCAACCCAAATCCAAAAGGATACAAGGCCGTTTTAGGTGCATCTCTATAATGAGAATAGGTGATTTGTGTGGCATTACTTGGTCGTCCTGTGTTTTTTTTATTGTAATAAATAGGCACTTGCCCAACATTGTGAGGGAACGATACTGGCAATTTACCTGAGGGATTATAATCACCAAAAAGCACGTCTGCAATGGCATAACCAGATTGAGAACCTAAATGCCAACATTCTAATATCGATGGCACTAATTCTGTTGGACGACTTAAATCCATTGGTCTACCATTCATTAAAACAATTACAATGTTTTTATTAACTTTATGAATAGCTTCAAGCAGCTCCATCTGTAACCCTTTAAAACCAATATCTGTAAAACTGCGACCTTCTCCGCTTTGGTAAGCATCTTCTCCAATGGCTAATAACACAATTTCAGCTTTTTTGGCAGCATTTACTGCCTTTTTTATACCTGATCTGTCTGTAGTATTAAACTTTAAAGCTGTTGAAAACTGGTTTTTCCCAGGTTCTACTGTCGGAATTGTTAATGCCACACCTTGCTCAAAATAAATTTTAGTGTCTTCGGATACTGCTGCTTTCACACCGTCTAATAAAGATATAGCTGAGTTGTAAACCCCTTTACCTCTCCAATTTCCTAAAGGAGAATTTTTATCATTGGCTAAAGGCCCTATTACAGCAATGCTATTAATATCTTTAGAAATAGGTAACAGTGCTTTTTCATTTTTAAGAAGCACAATTGATTTTTTAGCGACGTCTCTTGCAACTGCCAAATTCTCTTCTGAATAAACCATTTGAGTTTCTAAGGCTTCATTGCAATATTTGTAAGGATCATCAAATAAACCAAGCTGAAATTTAACTTTTAGAATACGTTTAACCGCATCATCGATTAAATCTATTGAAATTTTATCTTCTTCTACCAAAGTCTTTAAAGATTGTTCATAAGTAAACGACTGCATATCCATATCGCTTCCTGCCTTTATAGCTATTTCGCCTGCATGATTTGTATCCCTAGCATAACCATGAGCCATCATTTCGCCAATGCTTCCCCAGTCTGATACCACAAAACCATCCCAATTCCATTCACCTTTCAGAAGATCGCGCTGTAAATATTGGTGTCCTGTTGCAGGAATACCGTTAAGATCATTAAACGCATTCATAAACGTAGCGACACCAGCCTTGGCAGCCGCTTTAAAAGGAGGTAGAATAACATTATGTAAATCATACTCACTTATGCTCACCGTATTATAATCTCTTCCAGCTTCAGCAAAACCATAGCCTGCAAAGTGTTTAGCACAAGCCGCAATGGTATTGGATTTCGACAAATCATTACCTTGAAATCCTTTAATTCTTGCAACTCCGATTTGGGTAGATAAATAGGTGTCTTCACCTCCACCTTCCATAACGCGTCCCCAACGTGCATCTCTAGAAATATCTATCATTGGAGCAAAGGTCCAGTTGAGACCAGATGCAGCAGCTTCCTTAGCTGCAATGGCTGCAGATTGTTCTATAATATTGAGATCCCAACTTGCACTTTCACCTAAAGGAATAGGGAAAATAGTTTTGTAACCATGAATCACATCAAATCCAAAAATTAGAGGGATTTTTAATCTCGAATTCTCCATTACAATGCGCTGAGTTTCTCTTATCGAAGCCACTGAAGTGACATTAAGCATAGACCCTACTTCGCCCTTTTTTAGTTTTTCTAATTTATATTGATCGCCCTGAGAATCGGACGGACCTGTCGCATCCCAACCACCATTATACTGTACTAACTGCCCTACCTTTTCGTCAATAGTCATTAAGCTTAAAACAGAATCTATTTTCTGTTCTGTAGCCTTATCTATTAAGATTGAAGCGTTCGCTTTGCCCTTATTATCAAGGACTACTTCTTTATTGTTGTCAGTGGAAGTGCAACCAAATAATAAACCAGCCACAAGTGCTGTACTCAGCATTAATCTGAAATATTGGTGAACTATTATTTTCATAGGAGATAAAATGATTTTACTAAAAGTTAAAGATACACAGGAAAATAGTTTGACAAAAACTTAAAACTAATTAATGATCTAGCGTTATGCATCTAAAAAGTTTTTTAACAGCTTAAATCGAATCATCTAAATATCAAAATCTTCAACTAGTTATCGTCCTTTTTTAAAACAAAAAACCTGTAAAATTGAATTTACAGGTTCTTAAATATTGAAACCAACAATTCTTATTTTATCTCAACCACCTCAAGTTCAAACACTAATTCTTGTCCTGCCAAAGGATGATTACCATCTAAAATAACATGATCGTCATTTACCTCTACCACTCTAAACTGATGCTCGTTTCCTTGTTCATCTTTAGACGCTAAACCCAAACCAACCGCAGGCTCCATTTCTGGTGGTAACTGCGCTTTATCTACTTTATGAAATAATTCTTTGATGACATCACCATAAGCATCTTCCATAGGAATATCGACTGTTTTCTTTTCACTCACCTTCATATCGATAACGGCTTTTTCAAAACCAGGAATCAACATACCTTGACCCAAAGTGAACTCTAATGGCTCACGCTCAAGAGAGCTATCGAAGATTTGTCCGCTTTTTAATTTTCCTGTATAATGTACTTTTACCGTATCATTTTCTTTTACTTGACTCATAAATTTCTAATTTTCATTTAAATGAGTTGCAAAATTATTATTTAAAAGAGACAATAAAGAATGACATTGAGATTTTCCCTAGGATTTAAGAAAAACTTAACGTGAAATTACTGGTTTAGTTTCTAATTTTAAAGATGATAGAAATTCTGTTACGTTATGACGTTAAATTGTAAGGTAATCCTAACTTCTTCGACTATCTTTAACTCTTAAAAAAAGTGCATTTATTAACTCGAAAAAGAAAGAAATTATTATGCTCACTTGGAAAGACCTCATTAACTTTTCCGTAAAAGGAAACCCAACTCCAGACCAAAGGGTTGAAAAAACAGAAGCCGAATGGAGGGCTCAATTGACTCCAGAACAATTTAGAATTACAAGACAAAAAGGCACTGAACGCCCAAACAGTGGTGCGCTTTGCAGTATTTACGACGAAGGACAATACAATTGTGTCTGCTGCGACACTCCGCTCTTTGATTCTACAATTAAGTTTGAATCTGGAACAGGATGGCCAAGCTTTACGCAACCCATTAAAGAAAACGCCATTAAATATCATAAAGATACATCGTTTGGTATGGTACGTGTCGAAGTAATGTGTAATACTTGTGATGGTCATTTAGGACATGTATTCCCTGATGGTCCAGAACCAAGTGGTTTGCGCTATTGTATTAATTCAGAGTCCATGACTTTAGATACCGAGAACGCCTAATGCCTACTAAAAACATACAAATCGCTACCGTTGGTGGAGGCTGTTTTTGGTGTACAGAAGCGGTTTTTGAAGAAGTAAAAGGTGTAGAAAGCGTTGTTTCTGGTTATTCTGGAGGTAAAGTGCCAGGACGACCAACCTATAGAGAAATCTGTTCGGGTTTAACAGGACACGCGGAAGTTGTGAAAGTGACTTTTGATGCTGACGTCATTAGCTACCAAGATATTCTGGTCATTTTTATGACCACTCACGATCCTACAACGCTCAATCAACAAGGAGCTGATCGTGGTACGCAATACCGTTCGGTAATTTATTATCACAATGATCAACAGAAGGAAGTTGCAGAATTGGCGCTACAAGAATTAGCACCTTATTACGAAAAACCCATAGTCACAGAAGTTTCTGAAGCACCAATTTTTTACGATGCTGAAAAAGAGCATCAGGATTTTTACAAAAACAATCCTACGTATGGCTATTGTAGTTTTGTGATAGACCCAAAATTAGCGAAACTTCGGAAGCTACATGCTGATAAGTTGAAAAGAAGTTAAAGACATTACAAAAACAATTCCTTTGGATTAAGGGCATAATAATGGACAGACTGAAAAGACCTCAAAGGTTTTTGAAACCTTTGAGGTCTAGAAAACAATAATTTAGAATATCAGTTTTTAGACTGAAACACATAAAGATAGCGCTGAAGAGTGACGTGGGTTGTATGAACGTTGAAAGCTCAATTTTCTCACGTTTATAATTGAAAACAAAAGATTATGCAATCCATCAGCACATGAACTTATAAAATGGCTAAAACAACTAAAATAGGCTTAGGAGGTGGTTGCCATTGGTGCACGGAAGCGGTTTTTCAAGCTTTAAAAGGTATATTAAAAGTTGAACAAGGTTATGTGGCTTCAAGCGATGCAAACAGTTGGTTTTCTGAAGCGGTTATTGTTCATTTTAATTCTGAATTGATTTCGCTTCAAACGTTAATTGAAATCCATTTGCATACACACAAAAGTACCTCAGCACATTCTATGCGACATAAATATCGCTCTGCCATTTATTATTTTTCCGAAGTACAAAAAACAGAAGCGCAATTTATTTTGAATGGCTTTCAAACCACGTTTCAAAATCAATTAATTACAAACATATATCCGTTTTCAGAATTTAAAGCCTCTCGCGAAGCGATTCAGAATTACTATTTAAAAAATCCTGAAAAACCATTTTGTGAACGCTTTATAAATCCTAAATTGAAAGTATTATTACATCAATTTTCGGAATTTGTGGCTTTTGAAGCTATTCCTGAAAAATTAAAAACCATACAAAAACAGATACATGACCACTAAAATAGGATTAGGACTTGCCGCTTTAGGCCGACCAGATTACATCAACATAAGGTCTGAGCACGACATTGATAAATCTGTTGATGCGTTTAGAACGAATGCTCTTAAAATTTTAGATGAGAGTTACCAGCTTGGCATTCGTGATTTTGATGTGGCTCCATCTTATGGATTAGGAGAACAGTTTTTGCAAGACTGGAATGATTCTAGAGCATATAAAGACGTTAATCTATCAACCAAATTTGGCTATACCTATGTGGCAAATTGGGAAATTGGTTTTTCTGGTAAGCATGAAATTAAAGAACATTCACTTGAAAAACTGAATACGCAATGGGAAGTATCTAAAGCCTTATTGCCAAATTTAAAAACTTATCAAATTCATTCCGCAACGCTTGATAGTGGTGTTTTAACTAATGCTACTGTTTTATCTCGATTGCAGGACTTAAAACAAAAACACAACTTAAAAATAGGACTTTCATCAAGCGGCACAGCCCAAGTAAACATAATTAAAGAAGCTAAAAAAGTGAACTTTGATGGTGTAGATTTATTTGATAGCTACCAAGTGACGTTCAACATATTTGAGCAATCTACTTTTGAAATCTTAAAGCAATTATTAACTCAAGGTAAAACGGTGATTATAAAAGAAGCCTTAGCCAATGGACGTGTATTTCCAAATACTAAATTTCCAAAATATAACCCAGCTTATGAGGATCTAAAAACACTTTCAGGAAAATATAAGGTAGGTATTGATGCCGTTGCCTTACGTTTTGTGATTGACGTCTTAAAACCGACACTTATTTTGAGTGGTGGTGCAACTATTTTTCAAATTAAAGACAACTTAAAGGCTCTGAATTTTGACTTAGATGAGCATGAAATTTTAGAGCTCAAATCATTTGGATTGACTCCTGAAGCCTACTGGCAAGAACGAAGTGATTTAAAATGGCATTAATTAATAAAACCTTAGGACTAAGGGTATTGAGACAGCTAAGTTTTAGCCATCTTTACTAATTGAAACCGTCTCCTCCTCTACTGCTGGTTTGAACATTTTCTTAAACTGCTGAAACACCTCTGCATTTCCATTAATTTGATAGACTTTTGAATTTTTAAACAGACCAGTACCCAAGCCAACGGCAGCACCAATAAACATACCACCTGCTACTGCAACTATGCGCTCCTCACCAGAATAGACAGAAGACCTACCTGTTTCTGCATCACCCACAATTAATGCCAAACCTAAAGTAGTACCAATAAGAGAACCAAAAAGCACGTTGCCACCAAAAGACTTCTTGGTTTTTATTTTTCCAATTTTGGCAATTGGTATTAGTTGCAGACTATCTTTTACTTCTACATACAAGCCACTATCGTCTATATTAACCAAATAAGCGTTGGCTATTTTTTTACCTTCTAGGTTATAAACACGAAGAAATATAGATTCATCATTTACAGGTTCTTGGGCAATACACAAAAAACTAACAAAACATAACATAGTTACAATCAGTATTCTTTTTTCATATCCATAGCAAATGAACTTATATTTTACAAAGTCATATCCCTAAAATTACTGAATTTTATGGTGAATTTTCCAAAAAAATTACAATGAGCGTGCTTGTTAATTGGCAAAACTAGTTTTAAACGATTTTTCCATCCAACAAATTAATAACTCTTGAGCCATAAGCTGCGTTGCTTTCAGAATGTGTGGCTTGGATAATGGTAACTCTTTCTTTGTTTAATTGTGCAAAAAGCTCCATAATGGCTTCACTCTGCTTCGAGTTTAAATTTCCTGTAGGTTCATCGGCTAAAATGAGTTTAGGTTTTCCGATTAAGGCTCTGGCAATACCAACCAATTGTTGCTGCCCTCCACTTAATTGAATAGGGAATAGATCTTTCTTCCCAACGATATTAAAGCGATCTAACATATCTGCAACCATGGCTTTTCGTTCTGATGATTTTACATTTTTGTAAAGTAATGGTGTTTCAATGTTTTCATAAACGGTGAGCTCGTCGATAAGATGATAGGCCTGAAACACAAAACCGATGTATTCTTTATAGAGTTTAGATCGGTTGCGTTCTTTCATGCTATGCACAGGTTCTCCTAAAAATGTGTAGCCGCCTCCTGTGAAACTGTCTAACATACCAATACAATTTAAAAGGGTAGATTTTCCTGAACCAGAAGGTCCCATAAGTGAGATGAATTCACCTTCCTTAACTTGTAAATTGATAGTATCTAGTAATGTGACTTTATTGCTGCCAGAGTTTACTGTTCTAGATGCTTCGTTTAAACTTAATAATGTGTTTTTCATTTTAATTGATTTAAAATAGGTTGCTGTTACTCAATACGACTCACTTTTGAATCGCCAATACTTAAGCCTCTATCTATTTCTGCAGCCCCTTTATAGTATAATTCTGCTTCACCAAAAGCTGTAAATTTAATAGAGTCTGACGCGTTAATTCTAAATTTTGCTTCACCAAAAGCCTTGAGATTAGACGTTTTACTCTTCACCTCAACCATGTTAATTTCACCTTCACCATATGCTGTGATGCTCTGGTAATTAACTGTACCTTTATTAATCGTTAGCTGACTTTCTCCATAGATGTTAGCATTAAAGTTTTCAAAATTAACCTCATTAAAAGTTACCTGAGATTCTCCGTAAATCTTTAAACTAAAATATTCAGCAGTCATCGAACTTTCGCAAACGGTTCTTTGCTCACCTCTTAAAGACAAATCATTGATGTTTTTATAAGTGACAAGAATCGTCAGTACTTTGCCCTTGTAAATTGGCACTTTCATTTTCACGCCATTCTTTATTATCTTTTTTTGCTTTGTAATTTCTTTAGCATCGTCTAAATAGACTCTTAATGTTTCTCCTTTGACTTCAATATTTATTTTGTCTTCTGGTTCGGTACTGTTTAATAGGGTTACGGATTCTTCGTCTCCTTGTACAAACGTGGTTTCGATGTGCGGACTAATGATTACCTTATTAAAGGATTCAACTGTCTTCTTCGTTTGTGCGGTTATAATTTGACTTGCACAAACTAATGCTACGATTACTAAATATTTTAAATTTTTCATACTATTTATGTTTTTGATTATTTAATCTTCTTTTACAAATAATATATAGTGAAGATGATGCCATAAATTTAAATATATGAAAATCAAATGTTTAAATTTTTTTTGAAAATTAAAAGTGTTCGATTATGATACACATTTTGTCCATAATCGAACACTTAAAAAAATCAGAAATTATAATTTATTCTGTTCTTAAATTTTCTATAGGATTACTAATTGCAGCTCTAATAGATTGAATTACTACTGTTGTTAATGCAATTACTAAAACGATTAAAGCAGCAGTAGTTAAGACTATCCATTCTACATTAATACGGTATGCAAAATCTTGTAACCATTGCGACGTAGCATACCATGCAATTGGCAACGCCACAGCAATAGCGATTACTACTAACTTCACATAATCTTTACTAAATAAAACTGCAATAGAGCTGACTGATGCCCCAAGTACTTTCCGCACGCCTATTTCTTTAATGCGTTGTTCTGTGGATTGAGCTACAAGTCCAAAAACTCCTATTGAAGCTAATAAAAGACTTAACATGCTAAAAAACATAAAGAAGCTTTGTAGCCTGTCTTCTTCGAGATATTGTTGTTCAACTAGGTCATCTACCCAATTTAATGCGAGATATTTATTAGGAAACATTTGCTCCCAAATCTCATTTAGTTGCGTAATAACTTGAGAGGACGAACCTTCTTTTACACGAATAAGCATACTACTGTAATCAGGATTTGACTCTGCAATCATTACTACAGGCTTAAGACTATATCTCAAAGATTGTGTATGAAAATTCTTTACAATACCAATAGGATTTGTTTCTAACTCAGGTATTGTTTTATTCATCTCTGTAACATTTAATGCTCTAGCTGTGTACTCAGTTAGTAATGAAGATTGGGTATTTATCCTTTTATCGTTGTCATTAAATTTAATTTCTGTTTGTGCTTGTGGTGCATCTGAAGCGAATTTTTCATCAAATAATCGTCCAGAAGTTAACTCTATTCCTAATGTTTTTGGAAGATGAACATCCCCTGAAATAAAAGAGACATCCATTTTTGTCCCTAGGTTAATTGGGTTATCTATTGACTTAGACATACCTCCAGAACCAAATGTAGGCCTCCAATTTACAAGACTAGCAGAAATTACTCCAGGAATATTGGTGATTTCTTTGTGGAAACTCTGTCCTTTTCCATTCCATAAAGTAGGATTTATAGCAATCAAATTTTCTTTATCATAACCAATATCTTTATTATTCACATAATCTAGTTGAGATTTTACCACTAGTACTGACACTAAAACAATAATAGCAATAGAAAATTGAACTACAACTAATCCTTTTTGAATTAATTGTTGGCCATTTATTTGATTCTTATGTATTTGCCCTTTTAATGAACTAACAGGTTTAAAACCAGATATTAATAGTGCTGGATACGCGCCTGTTATTACGGCTACTACAAAAACAATTAGAAATCCTATACTCAAATACTTCGCATTACTTAAAAGAGACATTTGTAAAGAATGTCCAATAAATTGCTCTATAACAGGAATGATGAGATAAAAAGCAGCCAATGCTACTAGTGACGCAATTGCAAAATAGAGTAGTGATTCTGTTAAGAATTGAAGAATGATTTGCTTACGAAGTGCTCCTATCACTTTACGTACACCTATCTCTCTTATCCGTGTTAACGATCGTCCAACACTAAGATTTATAAAATTCACACAAGCTATAAAAACTATTAATAATGCAACTCCGAGTAGTATATAATCAGTAGAACGACTACCTTTTATGTCTAATTCGTTATCAAATTCTGAATTAAGATAGGTTTCTTCTATAGGCTGAAACTCATAAGAATATTTAGTTTCACCACCTACAAAATCCGAGTACCATGTATTTAATTTTTTCGAAAATTTAGTTACATCTGTCCCAGATTTAAACAACACATAATTCCTTGTAAACGAGCCATATTGTTCTTTATATAATTGCTCTAAACGTCCTTTTTCAATGACCAATGCTTCAGCTCTTAAATGCGTATTACTTGGAATATCTTCGATAATTCCAGTTATCAAAAATGGAGATGGCTCATTACCAAAACTAGGAATACTATATATAATCTTACCTATTGCATCTTCATCAGGAAATAACTTATCCTTTAAGGTTTTTGTTAACACAAGGTTAGATTTGCCATGGACTAATTTTTTAGGATTACCTGATATAATTTTAAAGTCAAACAATTCCCAAATAAGGGTATCTGTTTCTAAGGCTTTCAAATCTAAAATATCTGTATCTTGAAGATTCTTTTTTATGTGATAGTCTATCTGATAAATGTTCGAAACCGCCTCTAATTCAGGAAAATTATCCATTAAAGCAGGTCGCAATCCTGCCCAAGACGCAGACATTTTATTATTTACGTCATTACCCATATCAATATTTGTTAATATGCGATGAATATCATCTTTACGAGACCACTGAGAATCATAAGAAAAATCATCTAATACAACACTAACAACGCTTATACAAGCAAGTAAACCAAATGTTAAACCTGTGAGACTAATAAAAGAGAATAGACGATTCTTCTTAAGACTACGCCATGCTAATTTTATGTTATTTTTAATCATAGGTTTGAGATTTTATTCTGTTTTTAAACTTTTAATAGGATTAGCTATTGCTGCTTTGATGGCCTGAAAACTAACTGTAAATATTGCAATTCCTATGGCGCATAATCCCGTAAATACAAAAGGATGCCAGCTTATGCCAATTCTATAAGCAAAATCTTGCAACCAATTGTTCATTATATAATACGCTAAAGGAAATGCGATCACCAATGCAATTATGACCAACTTTATGAAATCTATGGATAATAGTTTTACAATGCTAGTAACCGAAGCTCCTAAAACTTTACGCACACTTATTTCTTTATCACGCTGTTCTGCTGTGAAAGCCGCTAGACCAAAGAGACCTAAACAAGCAACAAATACCGCAAGTAGTGAAAATATCATCCCAATAGATGCAGTTTGCTTTTCTTCTACATACAGCTTTTCAATATTTTGGTCTAAAAAACTATAGTCAAAAGGAATATTTGGCGCTACAGACTTAAAGCGAGTTTCTAAACTAGCAATATTTTGACCTAAATCGCTTACACTCATTTTTACGAGCATATACTCTTTATATTCTGATGGTAAATTATGAAACGCATATGCACCTATAGGTTCCCGTAATGACTCAAAATTAAAATCTTCTACAACACCAATTATTGTAGAATGTCTTGGTAACATTTGTATAGTTTTCCCGATAGCTTCCTCTGGTGTATAACCCAAATAATCAGCTATTTTTTTGTTAATAACAACCTCAACTAAAGTATCTCCTTCGACTTTGTTAAGCGGTAAATTTTTACCTGCTATAAATCGTAAACCCATAACCTCTAAAGCTGTAGCATCAGACCTATTAGTTTGTACAGACAAACCTCCATCATCCTGTAAAGGATTCTGAATCATTCTACCACTAACCGATTTACCTGGATAACCTTGAGCATTTCCAATTTGAGATACTATGGATAATTCACTTAATTTTTGACCTAATAGCTTTATATTATTGTCATCATTTATACCATTAATAGAAATAGCCATAACTTGTTCCTTATCAAAACCTAGGTCTTTATCTTGTATAAATTTTAGTTGATTATAAATCACAAAAACACCAATAATTAATACTGTAGATGCACCAAATTGTATTATTACTAGTCCTTTTCTAACATTTGTGGCCCAATACGAACCCACTTTACCTCCACTTAATATTTTTTTAGCAGACAGACTAGACATATATATTGCAGGGTAAGAGCCTGCGAGTAAAGTAGAAACTCCCCAAATAGCAATGAGTGATAGTATAAATGTACCTGACCAAAGGAGAGTACTAGGGATCTCTTTACCTGAAATTTGATTAAAAAACGGTAAACAAATTAAGGCTAAACCAACACCGAGCAAAATTGATATTGCAGTAATCAGACCTGTTTCGGCATAAAAACGTGTTACTAGATTACTAAAGGAAGCACCAAGGGTTTTACTCACACCAACCTCTCGTGCTCTTTTTTGTGAACGAGCCGTTGTAAGATTCATGTAATTTATACAAGCAATTATGAGAATTAGCAATGCAAGCCATGCTAAACTCTTCACTTGTTGAATAGAACCTTTTTTAGAGCTATAACCATTTTCAATCGCACCAGAATATAAATGCACATTATCCAAAGGTTGAACATTTAAGGAATACCATTGTGATTCCTTTTCAACATTCTTATCAAGCATCTCTTTTAACTTCGATTTTAAAGCTATTTCTTTTGAACCTTTTGCTGTCAGTATATAAGTTTCTAAACTCGCGTTAGACCATGTTGGGCGCTTAGCAAAAAAACTTGTGACAAAAGACACATAAACATTAGCATCTAATGTGGTATTTGCAGGTAAATCTTTAAAAACTCCAGTGATTTCAATATCTAATCTATCATCAACTTTAAAAAGTTTACCAATAACTTGCTCAGTGCCAAAATAACGCATGGCAGTACTTTGAGATATGACAGCCGTATTAGGTTTCACTAAAGCATCTTTTGCTGAACCTTGAATCAGTTTTAAATCAAAAATTTTGAACAAACTAGAATCTGCATAATAAAGCGAGGTTTCAATAAATTCAGAATTCTCTGTACTCACATAAGCTGGATCACCAAAACCATGTTTTAGAAAACGAACCGCATCTAATATCTCAGGAATATCCACAACACTAGTTGGAGCAACCATAGCTGGTGCATTTGCAAAAACTCTATTATCGTAACTTCCTGAAGTTTCAACAAGTACGCGATAAATTTGATCTTTCTGAGAATACATAGAATTAAAACTATTCTCATGATGTATAAACATAAATAATAATGTCGCAATCGCAAGACTTAAAGTCAGTCCTAGAATATTTATTGATGAAAAAAGAGGACTTCCTTTTATATTTCTCCAAGCAATTTTAATATATGTACGTATCATAATATTAGTATTTTATTCTGTTTTTAAACTCTCTGCAGGATTTACAATCGCCGCTTTAATGGCCTGAAAACTCACTGTTAGCATGCCTATTGCTATTGCACTTAAGCCAGCTATTGCAAAAACCCACCAGTTAATTTCTATGCGATACGCATAATCTTGCAGCCAATTGTTCATAAAATACCATGCAATTGGGATGGCAATTATTATTGAAATTACAACCAGTTTCAAAAAGTCTTTTGACAATAATTTTACTATTCCAGATACACTTGCGCCTAGTACTTTACGAACACCTATTTCTTTACGACGTTGTTCTGCTGTATAAGCTGCTAAGCCAAATAGACCAAGGCAAGAAATAAGTATAGCAAGTATTCCAAAAACTTGGGATAACTCTCCTATAAGTTGTTCGTTTTTAAATTTGGCATCAAAAACATCATCCACAAATTTGTAGTCAAAAGGATAGGCTGGCAAGTGCTTTTTTAAGACCATTTCAATATCTGCCAAAGCTTCGTTTACAGCACTATTTTTTTTAATCTTTATATACATATGCTGTGTATTATTGGGGTAATTAAAAAATAATATTGGATCGCTAGAACCATACATACTACCATGAAGGTAATCTTCAACAACACCAACAACCTCTATATTTACATCATCACCTCGTGTAATCTTCTTACCTATTGCACTATCGCTACCCATCATTTTGGCAAGTGATTTAGATATCAATGTAGAACTACTGTCAGCTTCGATGTTATTACTAAAACCACGACCTTCAATAATTTCTAAACCTGTGGTTTCAAAAAAGCTTTGGGTTACATATCTAAAAGAAATTAAAACATCTTCAGTGTTTGTGCCACCTTTCCA
>NZ_JBGCDQ010000056.1:0-42471 GCF_045105575.1 Winogradskyella sp.
TATTGAACCCGGTTTATATACCGTTTATGTACGCGATAAAAATAACTGTGGTATTGCTGAAGATGCTGTTTCCGTAATTGGGTTACCTAAATTTTTCACACCGAATGGAGATGGTCCTAACGATTTTTGGCAAGTTTATGGCATTACAGAACAATTTGAAGCTAATGCCACCATATACATTTTCGATAGATACGGTAAACTATTAAAAGAATTAGATCCGCTGAGTGTAGGATGGGATGGCACTTACAATGGTGAAAAAATGCCAACTAGTGATTATTGGTTTAGAGTCACCTTAGAAGATGGTAGAGTCTTTACGAGTCATTTTACTTTGAAGCGGTAATTAAAATATTGTATTTTAGAGCTGCCAATCTTATACTATTGAAAATATTTAGAAATATCGTACTTACTTTTCTACTTGGTTTATCGTACACCTTGTCAGCTCAAGATATTTCCTTATTTCAACAATTTAATGGCAGGTACGATTATACAGCTATTGGTAATACAATGAATAATTCCGAAAATGGATCTGCTGGTTCTTGTACAATTCAAACTGAATCTTCAGCAAATTTAAATTTAGATAGCGGTCAGAATATAATTGCGGCTTATTTATATTGGGCTGGATCTGATACAGGTGATTTCGATGTTACATTAAATGGTATCGATGTCACTGCAGAACGCACTTTTAGTGATGCCTTAGGTAGTGAGCGTGTGTTTTTTGCAGCATTTGCAGACGTCACTGCTATAATTTTAGATCAAGGTAATGCAACCTATACACTATCTAATTTAGATCTTACCGATATTATTGAACCGTACTGCCCTACAGGAACAAATTTTGCAGGTTGGGCAATTACCATTATTTACGAAGATGTGAGTTTGCCACTCAATCAAGTTAATGTTTACGACGGCTTACAAAGCGTTCCCGACTTTTTAACTATAACTCTCAACGATTTAAATGTACTAGACAACGATAACGCCAAGATTGGCTTTATTGCTTGGGAAGGTGATAGTAGTCTTGCCGTCAACGAGCAGCTTACTATAAACGGTAATGTAATTAGTAATTTTCCATTAAACCCAGCCAATAATGCATTTAATGGTACCAATTCATTTACTGGAGACGCTGATTTATATAATATGGATATTGATGTTTATGATATTCAAAACCTTATAAATATTGGAGATTCGTCTGCAACCATTAGCTTAACCTCTGGACAAGACTTTGTAATGATAAACAATATCATTACTGTTTTAAATAGCCAATTACCAGATGCTACGATAGAAATAGACAACTTCACTGTTAACTGTGATAACAATAATATTGAATTATTTTATACCGTACGTAACCTAAATAGTACAGATATATTGCCAGCCAATACTCCAATTGCTTTTTACATTGATGGCGTATTTATTGGGGCAAGTGCTACACTAAATGCTATTGCTATCAATGGCAGCGAATCTAATTCTGTGATCCTTAATTTAGAAGAAGATACAAATCCAAATATTAGCCTTGTAGCTATAGTAGATGATGTTGGTACAATGGATGGCATTGTTACTGAAATAAACGAAAACAACAACAGTACTTTCGCCAATATTGAATTGTTAGTGATTCCAGAAATAATAACGCTTCCCGAACTTCTTGGATGTAATGAAGGTTTCGAGATTTCTACCTACAATCTATTTAATGCAGTTGAAACATTAGATTATAATGAGGAAGATATCACGTTTTATGAATCTCTAGACGATTTAGAAACGGAATTAAACTCCATATTAATACCTAGTGGTTATACAAATACTTTTAATCTTGAAACTATTTATGTGCGTCTAGCGAGCCCTCCATGCTACGAAATTTTTCAATTCAACCTCATTACCGAAAATTGTCCGCCTGAAATTCCTCAAGGCTTCTCTCCAAATAATGATACACTTAACGATTGGTTTAACATTCAAGGTTTGTACGATATATTTATAGAGCACGACTTACAAATCTATAACCGTTATGGTGTTCTAATTTTTGAAGGTAACAACAGTAAGCCATGGTATGGTAATATCAACCGAGGCATTAATGGTAATGGTAACCGAGTTCCTGTAGGTACCTATTACTATATTTTAAATTTAAATGATTCAAATTACGAACCTTTTGTAGGTTGGGTGTATGTAAATTATTAGAATTGTTAAAGTTTTAAGCCGTTGGTCTTATTTTTTTGCAGTTGTCCTAGACATCATTTAGTTTTAGCATCGTTAACAAAAAGAACCTTGTTAATATCTCCCTCATTTTAAAATCACCCTCAACATAAAAGAACTATAAATTCCATTAGTTATAAATTGGAATTGTACAGATACAATTTGAAGAAATTGAGTTTCTGGTTAAGCAATTTCTAGCTCATAGGTTAGAAATCTTTGAAGTCAATTTGGGAAGAAAGGCCTCTTTTTGAGGTCTTTTTTAATTCTAAACGCTTGTTTTGACACTTAAATGTTAACGTTTAGTGTATTTCAACGTATTTTTTTGTATTTCAACTTTTTTAGAACTACATTTCGCCCATAATTAAAAGAAGTGTTTGCGCTAGCCCCAAATCTACCCTTCACTATTTTTTTAAACTTAATCGAAACTAATGACTTATTTTAACCGCTCCCTCTGCTTATTTATAGGCCTAATTTGTAGTGTATCTTTTGCTCAACAAGTTACTGTAGATAATTCAGTTTCACCGCAAGACTTAATTCAAAACACCCTAATACAAGGTTGTGTAGAAGTCTCAAACATTTCGTCACCCTCAAACGGAACTTCCATAGGAATTGGTAGTTTTGGATATTTTGAGCGTTCAGCATCTAATTTTCCTTTCGAGAATGGAATCGTTTTAACCACTGGTAATGCAACATCTGCAGGTAATGGACAAAACAATACCATTTTAAATGAAGGCGATGCCACTTGGCTTACTGATAACGATCTTGAAACCGCCTTAGGTATTTCAGGAACGGTAAATGCCACCTCTATAGAATTTGACTTTGTCTCAATTTCTAACCAAATTCAATTCAATTATATTCTAGCTTCAGAAGAATACTTCGGTAATTTTCCATGCGAATATTCCGATGGTTTTGCGTTTTTAATTAGAGAAGCTGGCACAACAGATCCTTACGTTAATATTGCTTTAATTCCAGGAACTACAATTCCTGTTAATACCAATACCATACATGATGAAATTATAGGTTTCTGTCCACCATCTAACGAAGAATATTTTGACGGTTATAACGTCGGTGACACTAATTATAATGGTAGAACTACAGTTATGTCTGCTACAGCAACCATTCAACCTAATGTGCAATACCAGATTAAATTAGTAATTGCAGATCAAAATGATCAAAATTATGATTCTGCCGTATTTATAGAAGGGAATAGTTTTGATGCCTCTGTTGATTTAGGTGAAGATTTTTCAACCTGTGCTACGAGTGCAGTTTTAGATGGAAATATCGCTAACACAAACGCAACATACGAGTGGTTTTTAAATGACGTGTTAATTCCTTCGGAAAACCAAGCCACTTTGTCTGTTGCTGCATCAGGAAATTACCGAGTAGAAATCTCACTTCCGTTAGCAGGAAGCTCTTGTCTTATTGAAGATGATATTAATATTACCTTAAGTTCTACACAAACTTCTGATCCTATCACAGATTTTTCAATTTGTGACGATTTAAGTGGCGACGGTGTAGAAATGTTCGATTTATCGACGAAAGATGCTGAAGTTTTAGCGTCTGTACCAGCTTCTACTTATACAATTTCTTATCATTTTACCAATGCAGATGCTGTAAGTAATAGTAATGCAATAACGTCTGTCATTCAAAATACAAGTAATCCACAAACCATACATGTAAGAATTGAAGATACCGTCAATGGTTGTTTAGCGTTTTCGACTTTCAATCTTATTGTAAATACTTTACCTATAATTACGGATCCTACACCTTTAGTGGTTTGTGACGATCAAACTGCAGACGGAAGTACAGGAACAGATTTAAACACACTTAGAGATAATGAAATAACGCTTGGTCAAACCAATCTTGTGGTTACTTATCACAGTTCGGCTAGTGATGCCACTTCTGGAATTAATGCATTTTCAATGCCATACATAAATACAAACTCCGTTGAAGAGTTATTTGTTAGTGTAAAAAATCCTGAAACAGGCTGTATAAGCACAACAACTTTAGAACTTAGCGTTTTAGATAGTCCAGTCATAAACATGGACGACCGACACTACATCGATGCTTGTGATACTGATCTTGATGGTTTTGCAAATTTTGATTTAACTTTAATTACACCAAATGTACTGCAAGGCTTAACCGATGTTACTGTAACATTTCATGTATCGCCTGAAGATGCTTTAGCTGGCATTAACCCTATTACAAACCCAACTAATTATGGTAATGTGGTGAGCGAATTTCAATTGGTTTACATACGAGTAGAAAATTCAACTTCTGGTTGTGCGTCAATTGCTCCTATTGAAATTCACACTAATCTTTTGCTTACTGCTACAAATATTAGAGATGTCAATTTCTGTGATATCGATGGTGACGGTACTGAAGAGGTTGATTTTGTAAATATTGCCGATGGTATTATAAATGATCTGCCAGATGTTACAGTCGTTTTTTACGAAACAGAGGAAGATAGAGATAACCAAACCAATCCAATAAACATAGCATTACCGTATTTCTCGCAAGGTAATCCTCAAACCATTTATATTGGTCTGCAAAGCCCAACCTGTACTGCGGTTGAAGAATTTGATTTGGTTTTATTTCCTATCATACAATTTGATTCTGTGGTAAGTTTAATTGTTTGTGATACTGACCAAGATGGATTTACAACCACAGATTTATCTAGCCTAAGCAACGATGTTACTGATGGCGAAGAAGGTTTTGTCGTTACCTATTTCCCAACAGAGCAAGACGCAAAAGATAATACAAATGCATTGCCAAATAACTATACAAACACAACTAATCCTTTTACATTATTTCCAAGAATTACATTTTCTGAAACAGGTTGTTTCGACTATAATTCTTTCGAAGTAACCGTACTGCCTGCACCAGAAAGTGAGCCACTGTTAGATATCATTATTTGTGATGCCGATAGAGATGGATTTTCAACGATAAATTTGAATAACAGTATTCCTAATTCAATTTTGGCGACACCAAATAGATCTGTAACGTTTCATAATACGCTAGTAGATGCGCAACGCGATGAAAATACAATTGCTGATATGTCTAATTACGAAGCACAAACAGAAATTTTATACATGCGTGTTACAAATACAAATACTGGTTGTTACACTATTGAAGAATTAGATATTATTGTAAACACTTTACCTTTTGTAGGTGATTTATCAAATTTTGTGAATGAGCTTAACTTTTGTGAAGATAACTCGGATGGTTTTGGCGAATTCATTTTTGAACAAAAAGATTCAGAAGCCTTAAGCGGACAAATTGGTAAAGAGGTCACGTACTATCTAAATCAATCAGATGCAGACAATAAAACAAATGCTATTGATAAAACGAGTATTTATGAAAACGTTACTAATCCGCAACAAATCTATGTGAGAATTGATAATATTACTGATGAATCATGTTATGAAACGTCCTCTTTTACTATTGAAGTAGGCACCAACCCAGTATTCAATGAACCAACAGATTGGTTTGTCTGTGATGACAGTACTGTAGATGGTTCTGTACTATTTGATTTTTCGGGCACTATGGCAGAAGTTGCTGCAGGTATTCCAGACATACAAACAGTTAAGTTTTTTACTTCTGAGGCAGATGCTATCAATGATGTTAACGAAATTCCATTAGAATTTGCAAATACCGTAAATCCGCAACAAATATTTGTTCAGATCGACAACGGAACTATTTGCCAGTCCATTACGTCATTTGTTGTTAATGTGATTACCACACCAGAGATTGCTCCTGTTGATACCATTATAGAATGTGACGATGATACAGATGGGTCACTTCAGTTTGATTTAACCATCGCAGAAGACAATATTTTAGATGTAAGACAAGAAGATCTTGTGATAACCTATTTTGAGAATTTTGAGGATTCTGAAACTAATACAAATGCCATTTCAAATCCTGCAGCATATACAAACACATCCAATCCGCAGACGGTTTACATAAAAGTAACCAATACCATTTCTAACTGTGCGACGACGCTTCCTATTGACTTGGTTGTTAATCAACCACCTCATATAAATGACTTTCAGCAATACACAGTATGTGCTAATGAAAGCAATACGGTAGATTTAACAGAAATCAATGAAATTGCTAGAGATGTCAATTTCAACGTTATATTCAGTTATTTTGATAACGAAGCAGATGCTATTGCAAATACCAACGCACTAGATACAAATTACACCTACCTTACGGATTTTGATACACTATTTGTGAGAACCATGTTTAGTACGACTCAATGTTCTACGTATTATGAATTCAACTTAAATGTAGAACCTCAACCAATAGCCAATCAACCAAATGATTTAATGGCTTGTGATGATGACTTTGATGGTCTCTTAGAATTTGATTTAACACAACAAAACTCAAGCATACTAGGCAGTCAAAACGCTAATTTATATACCATAACATATCATAATACGGAACTACAGGCTAATGAAAATAGCACAGACTTAGAAACCAATTATATAGCATTTAACAGTGAAGTGATTTTTGCACGACTAGAAAATAATGCCACAGGTTGTTATAGCGTTACGCAATTTTCAGCAATTGTTAATCCTATCCCAGTTATAAATATTGGAGACCAAGTGATCTGTATTGATAATTTGCCATTATTAGTATCCGCAAACACAAATTCATCTACAGACACTTATTTATGGTCTACAGGAGAAGTGACTCCTGAAATTGAAATTACAGATGTTGGTAACTATTGGGTGACCGTAACCTCTCAATTTGGTTGCGAAAACACTCGTAATTTTGGAGTATCGGAATCAGAGTCAGCAACGATAGAAACAACTGAAATAATAGACTTCTCTGATCCCAACAATATAACGGTAACTATTAGCGGTATTGGTGACTACCTCTACCAGCTTAATGATAATGAACCTCAAGAGTCTAACGTTTTTCAAAACGTACCGATGGGTTATCATACGGTTACGATTATAGATCTCAATGGCTGTGCTAATGTTACTAAAGAAGTTTTAGTGGTTGACATTCCAAAATTCTTTACACCAAATAGTGATGGCACTAATGATACTTGGCACATTATAGGTATTGAAACATTACCAGGTACTATTATTACAGTTTTTGATCGTTATGGTAAACTGATAACACAGCTCAGCGCAGATACACAAGGTTGGGATGGTCGATATAATGGAGCACGTATGCCAACAAGTGATTACTGGTTTGTTGCAGATGTACAACAAGGCTCTATTGCCTTTCAAGTAAAAGGCCATTTTACCTTGAAACGCTAATGCCTAAAAATAAATGATTCGCTTTAAAATGAAATTATAATACGTGCTTATAGTTTAATTAAACACCATAGTACTTCAACACCATATGCTTAGCATAAAATCGATAAGACCTACAATTTTTAGGACTTATCGATTTTAAGGTTAAGAATCATTTTACACTTCGTCGATAACTTTTTAAGTTAAAAGCACCATTTCTTTAACATCTTTTTAAAATACGACTACAGGTTAGTGCTTATCTTTGCCCTCCCTTAGATGTGAAATGAAGCAAATATTACTTTTAGCTGCCTTACTAGTTTCCGTATTCACGTATGCTCAAAATATTACGGTAGACAGTCAAACCTATACACCACAGCAACTCATTGAAGATATTTTAATCGATAGTGATTGTATTAATAATATTAATGTCACCAATGTCGTAGGAGGTGAGTTTGGAAGTATGGATAGAAGTTATGGCTATTTTGATGCTACTGGGACTTCTTTTCCGTTTCAAAGTGGTATTGTATTGAGTACTGGAAGACTTAGTAATGTTCCAGGCCCAAATGATAGTTTAAGTGATGATAATGCAACGGGTTGGACGGGTGATTTAGATTTAGAAACTGCCGTTAATGAAAGTGGTACCATCAACGCAACCATTATAGAATTTGAATTTACCGCTGTAGCATCTCAAGTGAGTTTTAGATACTTATTCGCTTCCGAAGAGTACCAAGAAAACAACGCTAATAGTTGTCGGTTTTCAGATATATTTGGGTTTTTAATTAGACCAGCTAATAGTCAAACTCAATTTGAAAATATTGCGCTCGTTCCAAATACTAATACTCCAGTAAAAGTCACCACAGTGACTCCAGGTGTTCTAGGAAGTTGTCCACCAGAAAATGAAACTTATTTTGGTGATTGGAACGACTCCAATTATCAACCCATAAATTTTAATGGCCAAACAGCAGTTTTAACAGCTACAGCCAATGTGATGCCAAACGTCACTTATCAAGTAAAATTAGTCATTGCAGATGAAGGCAATGCAAGATTCGATTCTGCTGTTTTCTTAGAAGCTAGCAGTTTTCAATTATCAACGGATTTAGGTCCTAACCGACTTATTGCAACTTCCAATGCACTATGTGATGGAGAGGCTATAGAACTAGATGCATTTGAACCAGGCCAAAATATTTACGAATGGTATAGAGATGGTGTTTTGGTGCAAACAGATGCTGCCGACTGTGTGGTTTGTGGTAGCTATACCGTAACCCAACCTGGCACTTATTCTGTTGAAATCACCTTAGACAATAATTGTGTCGCTTATGGAGAAACCATTATTGAATATGCTCCATTACCAAACGCTAATGATTCGGTTTTAATTGAATGTGATCTTAATCAAGACGGACTCACTACTTATAATTTATTTGATGCCACAGAAGCTATTTTAACAGGAAATAGTAATGCTGTCATCACCTCATTTTATTTGTCTGAACAAGATGCAAGAACAGACACAAATCCTATAACCGACGCTGTAGCGTTTCAAAATACAAGTCCGAATCAATCTGTTTTTGCACGTATTTTAAATCCTACCAATTGTACTAATGTTGCACGTTTAGAACTTCAAACGTCTAACAATGTCCTTAGTATTCCAGATTTAGCAGGTTGTGATGGAGACGTAGTGGATGGTTTTAGTACCTTCGATTTAACTGAAATTCAGGCATCCATAATAGACTTAATTCCTGTAAATGCTAACGTTCGCTATTACGAAACAGAAGAAGATGCTTTTACTGAAACTAATCCGCTATCCAATACATTTATCAATAACGTTGCAGATTCTCAAACCATTTATATAAAAGTAACCACAAGCAATGCCTGCTTTAGTATTTCTTCTGTCAATCTCAATGTACTTTACACTCCATTATTAGAGGCTGATGAAACGGTTTTATATTGTTTAGATACCTTCCCAGAACCACTAACTATTTTTGGAGGTGTGCTCAATGACCTATCCAACAATTATTATTACGAATGGCAATTTAATGGCACAACAACAGAGGTAAACACCTTGTTTTACGACGTTACAGAACCTGGTACGTACACTGTTATTGTTACGGATCCTAATGGCTGTTCTTCTAGCAGAACTATCACGGTCTTGGCCTCAGAACAAGCAAATTTTGAAGGCTTTAATGTGGTCGGTATTGCACCAAATAATACAGTAACCATTCAACTCTCTGGAGAAGGAGATTATGAAATGGCTTTAGATGATATTGATGGTATCTATCAAGACAATTTTGTTTTTACTAATGTTTCTATTGGCATACATACCGTTTACATCAATGACAAAAATGGTTGTGGTATTATTGAAACTGAGATTTCTGTTTTAGGTTTTCCAAAGTTCTTTACACCAAATGGAGATAAAGACAATCCAACGTGGCAAGTTATTGGTACTGATGCACAATTCAACCAAATTGCATCAATTCAGATTTTTAATCGTTATGGAAAACTGATTACCCAACAAACTGCGACGAGTGGTGGTTGGGACGGTACTTTAAACGGAAACCCACTCCCAACAGACGATTATTGGTTTGTGGCGACCTTTTTAGATGGTAAACGCCATACTGGTCATTTTGCGCTGAAACGTTAGTAGTCTCAAATAAACCTCAGACTTATACTACTTTTTAATCATCAGGATTAACAACTAAGTCTTTAATAAGAACTTGTCCATAAACATCAGAACTAAAGTGACTGTTGCTTGTAGATTGCAAGTAACAGCCTGCCTTAAAATAGTTATTATCTGCATTACCTACATTTTGAGACACAAATAAAGTGGCTATTCTATTTCCACTATCATTCAAGTTATGCAAGCGCACCACTCCATTCTGCATGGTTAATTCAAAATAATATTCAGTATCTAGTTCCATATCAAAGTTTACGGTTTGCCCACTACCCAAAAGATCCTCGGCGACATAACCTAAAATTCTTAAATCGACACTGCCAGAACTTTGACCAGAACTTCCTTGAACTTGCACTCTAATAATATCATCATAAACATCATCTTCCTCATGAATTTGCATAAATGCCAACTTTCCCGAAGGAGGAAGATCTTCTACCTTAAATCTCATCTTCATAGAACGTTGTGCACTTGTATTACCATTCCAATAGTTATTTCCACCATTAATTAACTCCCTCAGTTCAGTTCTTGGATTAGAAGAACCACCAGAAGTTGGATTTCCAGCAAAGGTTTTAAAAGCGGCATATCCATCTTTTTCAAAAAAGAAATGACTTGCCTCAGTACTTGCATTATCGGCATAATTAAGCCCATTATTATTAGAACCTATATTTAAATTACCTGTATAACCATTCAATTTCCAACCACTACCAATAATTGCAGCAGCCGTGCCATCTGCTGGTGGGTCGATTACTTCTTCAGGATCAGTAATTTCTTCGTCAACAGTCGTTTCATCTTCCGCTGAGCAAGACGATAAAGCTATCAAAAACACTAAGGCAACTAATCGAAGTGTCTTAAAGGTGATTAAATTTTGAAGCATATTTATCGCAGTTTATATTTTAAAAATAATACTTTCTAAACCATCTTACGTGAATTGGTTAACCAATTTTAGCCAAAATCATTTTTTTTAACACTATTTTATAAATGGCACTCATTTTCTTCAAGTTTCAACGCATACAAACATCCTACAAAAATTGTCCGTCAACCTTAACATATCGTAACAATTCAAAGCCAAGATTTTTCTTAATTTTACAAAATGAAATTCAAAATTGAATCCGAGTTTAAACCTACTGGAGACCAGCCACAAGCTATAAAACAATTAGCAAAAGGCATTACCAATAAAGAAAAATACCAAACCCTATTAGGTGTTACAGGTTCTGGTAAAACCTTTACGGTTGCCAATGTTATAGAAGAAGTACAACGACCAACCTTAGTTTTAGCACATAATAAAACTTTAGCCGCACAGCTCTACTCAGAATTTAAACAGTTTTTTCCTGAAAATGCCGTTGAATATTTTGTGTCTTACTACGACTACTACCAACCAGAAGCTTACATTCCTACTTCGGGTGTGTATATAGAAAAAGATTTATCCATTAATGAGGAAATTGAAAAGATGCGTTTAAGCACTACTTCTTCCCTGTTATCTGGTCGCCGAGATGTGATTGTTATTGCTTCGGTTTCTTGTTTATATGGTATTGGTAATCCTGTAGAATTTCAGAAGAATGTCATTTCAATTGAACGCGATCAGGTCATTTCACGGACTAAATTACTGCACCAATTGGTACAAAGTTTATACTCTAGAACGGAAGCAGATTTTAAAAATGGAAACTTCCGAATAAAAGGAGATACCGTTGATGTCTTTCCTGGCTATTCAGATAACGCCTTCAGAATTCACTTTTTTGGTGATGAAATTGAAGAAATTGAAGCGTTTGATGCCAGAACTAATGAAATTATTGAACGTTACGATCGCTTAAATATCTTTCCTGCAAACATGTTTGTAACGTCGCCTGATGTATTGAATGGTGCCATAAAAGACATTCAAGATGATTTGGTAAAACAATTTGATTATTTTAAAAGTATTGAAAAACATCTGGAAGCCAAACGCCTTAAAGAACGTACGGAATTCGATTTAGAAATGATTCGGGAATTGGGTTATTGTTCGGGAATTGAAAATTATTCGCGCTACTTAGATGGCAGAGCTCCGGGAACACGTCCATTCTGTTTGCTTGATTATTTTCCTGACGATTACTTAATGGTGGTGGATGAAAGTCACGTCACCATATCGCAAGTGCATGCCATGTATGGAGGCGATCGTAGTCGAAAAGTAAATTTGGTGGATTATGGTTTCCGATTACCAGCAGCCATGGATAACCGACCTTTAAAGTTTGAAGAATTTGAAGCGCTTCAAAATCAAGTGATTTATGTTTCAGCCACTCCTGCAGATTACGAAATGCAGAAAACGGATGGTGTTTATGTGGAACAAGTGATTCGCCCAACAGGCTTATTAGATCCTATTATTGAAGTCCGACCAAGTTTAAACCAGATTGATAATTTAATTGAAGAAATTCAAGATCGTGTTGAAAAAGACGAACGCACTTTAGTAACAACACTTACCAAGCGTATGGCTGAAGAGTTGACGAAATATTTAACTCGAATTTCAATCCGTTGTCGTTACATTCATAGTGATGTCGATACTTTAGAGCGTGTGGAAATTATGCAAGATTTACGAAAAGGTGTTTTTGATGTTTTGGTAGGAGTCAATTTACTGCGTGAAGGTTTAGATTTACCAGAAGTCTCCTTAGTAGCAATTCTCGATGCGGATAAAGAAGGGTTTTTAAGATCTAACCGCTCGTTAACACAAACGGTAGGTCGCGCTGCGAGACACCTCAATGGAAAAGCAATTATGTATGCTGATAAAATTACCAATAGCATGCAAAAAACAATTGATGAAACCAACTACCGTAGAGAAAAGCAAATTGCTTACAATACCAAACATAATATGGTACCAAAGGCATTAAATAAAAGTTTAGACAGCGCTTTGTCTAAAAATTCAGTTAGCACATATCGTACTGAACTTGACGCCAAAATAGCAGCAGAACCAGAAAGCGAATACTTAACCAAGCCACAGCTCGAAAAGAAAATAAGAGAAAAACGCAAGGCTATGGAACAGGCAGCAAAAGCTCTAGATTTTATGGAAGCTGCGCGTTTTAGAGATGAAATTGCAGCTTATCAGAGCAAGTTGGAAGGGTTGAAGGTTTGATGGAAGTTCGAAGCTCGAAGTTTGAAGTTTGAAGTTAGAAGTTAGAAGTTAGAAAAAGCTAGAATTCCATATCTATAGTTTCAAGATGAAAAATAATGACGAAAGTTGATCATTATTCAATACTTAAATGGATAATTTGATATCAGCAATTCTAATGTATACGAAACAAATATCTCATTTGATATGATAAGACTTTTCAGCGGCATAAGTTCAACTAACTAATTTTAATCCGCCTTTGGCTTTTAAAATTAGAGTTTCACTTAATTATACTGAACCTTAAAAATATCAATTAAAAAATCTGGTGGTACTATTTTATTTGGAAAACTGTCCATTAAATCGAGGACTCTGTTGATAGACTCATGGCTCAATCCCATGCGCAAACCAAAATTATGAATTTTCACTAATTGTTTAGGTGACACTTTATGATCTAAATTCATAAGCAACACCAATCGGTGAAACTGAACAATACGCTCACTATGTGATTTTAAGTTGACGTAAGTCACAGGATGTTCAAAAAGATATTCGAAATCTTCTTTCGAAATGTCTAATTGTTTCGAGATACTAAATAAAAAATTATATTCAATAGCCTTTATATTTTCATCTGTTTGAGCGAACGCAATCATTTCGGAAAGTAAGCTCAATTTTTCAGCACGATTTATCATGATGTTGAGGGTATTTAGGATTATGTAAAGTTACATAGGATGATTATTTTATTGTCGTTGATATAATGTATCTTGTCGAAAAATTAAACGTACTTGGTCGAGATTATTAAACGTTTATCAACAAACAACACCAGTTACAGCATGAAATTGAAGCATTTTTACTTACTCATACTAGCCTTTATTCTGAACAAAGTAGCGGCTCAAAGCACTGCTTCTAAACAGGTTACAAAATTCATAATTGCTGCACCACAACTAGATACGTTGAAAACTATTTGGGTGTATTTACCTGAAGGTTATGAAACATCTAAAAAATCTTTTCCTGTCATTTACATGCATGATGCTCAAAACTTATTTGATGCTAAAACAGCTTATGCTGGAGAATGGCAAGTCGATGAGTATCTCGATAGTCTTACCGATAATCAAAGTATCATTATTGGTATTGAACATGGTAACAAAAAACGCATCAATGAACTCACACCTTATCCGAATGAAACTTATGGCGGAGGAAAAGGTGAGGCTTACTTAACCTTTATAAAAAACACCGTAAAACCGCATATAGATATGACCTACAGAACAAAACCCGAAGCAGAACATACTACAATATTTGGTTCGTCTCTAGGTGGATTACTATCATTTTATGCAACGCTTAAACATCCTGAAACCTTTGGTAAAGCTGGAGTCTTTTCTCCGGCCTTTTGGATAAATCCAGAGATTTTCGATTTAGTGAAAACGACAGAAATTCCTGAAACTTCCAAATTTTATTTTTTAGCTGGTACTGATGAAGGCGAAACTATGATTCCTAAATTAGAAAAAATGACAACCTTATTAAAATCTAAAGGCATAAAAGAAACACAATTTAAAGTGCATAAAATTGAAGGTGGTCAACACAATGAAAAATTTTGGGCTGCTCATTTTGGAGAAGCCTATCAATATCTAACAACTAATGACTAACAACACTCAACTAGCATGACAAACAACGACATATTCAAAAAACTAAGAGTAGCTCACAAGCTAAGAGACGATGATATTGTAAAAATATTAGAATTGGTAGATTTCAGAATTTCTAAAAGTGAGCTCAACGCCATGTTTAGAAATGAAGATCATCCAAAATATATGGAATGTGGTGATCAGATTCTAAGAAATTTTCTCAATGGATTAATTATTCATTTAAGAGGACCGATGCCTAAAAAAGGTGAGAAAAAGAAACAAGATATAAAAAAAGGTTCTCAAAATTGAGAACCTTTTTTTAATATATGTAATACCTGAAAGGTTTTTAAACACTGACAGAAAAATAGTTTATCCTAAGACCTGCTGCACCTTATCGGCTGCTTCTTGAAATTCAGTTGCACTCATGACATCTAAGCCAGAATTGTCAATCAATTCTTTAGCAATATCTGCGTTTGTTCCTTGCAGACGCACAATGATTGGCACAGAAATGTTACCCATATTTTTATAAGCATCAATAACACCTTGCGCTACTCTGTCGCAACGTACAATTCCACCAAATATGTTTATCAAGATCGCTTTTACAGCTGGATCTCTTAAAATCAATTCAAAAGCAATTTCTACTCTTGCAGCATCTGCCGTACCACCAACATCTAAGAAGTTAGCTGGCTCACCACCTGCTTGCTTAATTAAATCCATTGTTGCCATTGCTAAGCCAGCACCATTAACCATACAACCAACGTTTCCGTCGAGATCCACATAGTTTAATCCATGCTCACCAGCTTCAACTTCAATTTGATTTTCTTCGCGAATATCTCTTAAAGCTTCTAAATCTTTATGTCTGTATAAGGCATTAGCATCTAAAGTTACTTTAGCATCTACAGCCATGATTTTATCATCACTTGTTTTTAAAACCGGGTTGATTTCAAATAAAGACGCATCAGATTTATCGTAAGCCGTATATAAAGCCGTAACAAATTTTGTCATTTCTTTAAAAGCAGTACCAGATAAGCCTAAGTTAAAGGCGATACGACGTGCTTGAAAAGGCAAAATCCCAGTTGAAGGATCAATCTCTTCGTTATGTATTAATTCTGGGGTTTCCTCTGCAACCGTTTCAATATCCATTCCACCTTCTGTAGAATATACAATCATATTACGTCCTGTAGCACGGTTTAATAAAACAGACATATAATATTCGTCTGGTTCATTTTCACCAGGATAATAAACATCTTCAGCAACTAAAACTTGGTGTACACGCTTACCTTCCGCAGAAGTTTGTGGTGTTACCAAATCCATACCTATAATTTGTCCTGCGATATCTTCAACTTCTTGAAGGTTTTTGGCCAATTTTACGCCTCCACCTTTTCCACGTCCACCTGCATGCACCTGTGCTTTAATCACATGCCAACCTGTAGCAGTTTCCGTTGTTAATTTTTTCGCTGCATCTACAGCTTCTTTAGCACTTTGAGCAACAATACCACGTTGGATACGTACACCAAAACTGCTTAATAATTCTTTTCCTTGATATTCGTGTAAATTCATTTTTTATCAGAAATTTATTGGTCGAACAAAAATAAGCATACTAATAGTTTTTACCAATAGTTTTTAATGTTGATTTAAGCTCTCATATTTTGTAGCCTATAATTGTAAGATCATCCATTTTACTTTTACGAGAAGGATTCAATCTTTTAAACGTTTAATCACCGAAAAGGCTTTATCGACTAAATCGTCTTCAACAACGATGGTAAATTCATTAGTTGTAGAAACCACCTCATATAAAGTAATGTTTTCCCAAGCCAACCGTTTAAAAATTTGATAATACAAGCCAGCTATTTTAGAATTACCATCTGGCAAATAAATACTAATAGCCGATAATTTTTCTTGTAATCCTATCTGTGTTTCATTCTGAAAAGCCTTGAGAACACTCTCTTTTTCAGAGGTTGAAATAATGAGATTACTTTCAAACATACCTCTTGTAAAGGCATAAAAGATTTGTTGATTGCTACTGATTTTCTCTAAGATACGTGAATGACTGTGCATAAGCGTTTTCGAATTTTGAAACGTGAAATCACTTAAATTAGAACGGACTGTAATATCACCTAAATTTTTAAACACCTTTTTTAAACGTGAAGAATTCTCCAAATATAAAGGTTGCTGATACCGTCGTAATGCCATCATTATGGCACCATCCTTTACTGGTTTTCGTAACATCTCAGAAATAGGTTGATTTAAGTCTTTCGCCAAGGCTGAAAAATTAATGATTTGGCGCGACAAGCCTTCTTCTAAAAAAGGACGTGCGATAATCAGATCTTGCACACAGGAAGCTATAGTTTTCAAATTGTTAATTATTTAACATTATGTGTAAAATTAAGCATTTTCTTTTATTTATTATGATATACTTTAGGATTGCATTTAATTTGACAACCTAAATAAAAATTAAGACAGAAACTAAAATGAAAAACACCACCTTATTGCAAATTGCCAAAGATTTTGGAAGTCCGATATACGTTTACGATGCTGAAAAAATTGAATTTCAGTACAAACGCTTAACATCTGCATTTGGTAAGGTGAAACATTTAAAGTTGAATTATGCTGTAAAAGCCTTATCTAATATTTCAATTTTAAAATTGTTTAATACCTTGAGTTCTGGACTTGATACGGTTTCTATTCAAGAAGTCCATTTAGGTTTAAAAGCAGGATTTCAACCAGAAAATATCATCTTTACTCCTAACGGAGTATCGCTTGAAGAAATTGAAAAAGCTGCAAAATTAGGAGTTCAAATTAATATTGATAACCTTTCTATATTAGAACAATTTGGAACTAAACATCCAACAATTCCTGTTTGTATCAGAATAAATCCGCACGTTATGGCTGGTGGCAATACCAACATTTCAGTAGGACATATTGATAGTAAATTCGGGATCTCAATTCATCAGATTCCACTCCTACTTCGCATTGTAGAAAATACCAAAATGAATATCAATGGTATTCACATGCATACAGGAAGTGATATTCTAGATATTGATGTCTTTTTGTACGCCAGTGAGATTCTTTTTGAAACTGCAAAAAACTTTAAAGATCTAGAATTTATAGATTTTGGATCTGGTTTTAAAGTGCCTTATAATTCAGGAGACATAGAAACTAATATTGAAGAATTGGGTAAAAAACTATCGCAGCGTTTCAACGAATTTTGCAAGGAATACGGTAAAGATTTAACCTTAGCCTTTGAGCCTGGCAAGTTCTTAGTGAGCGAAGCTGGAGTCTTTTTAGCAAAAGTGAATGTGGTAAAACAAACGACGTCTACTGTTTTTGCTCAGATTGATTCAGGTTTTAATCATTTAATACGACCGATGCTCTATGGTTCTCAGCACGATATTATAAATATTTCGAACCCTAAAGGACGAGAGCGATTTTATTCCGTAGTTGGTTATATCTGCGAAACGGACACCTTTGCCAATAATAGGCGTATTTCTGAAATCAACGAAGGAGACATTCTCTGTTTTAAAAATGCTGGAGCCTACTGCTATTCTATGGCTAGTAACTATAATTCGCGTTACAGACCTGCTGAAGTCTTAGTCCATAAAGGCAAAGCGCATTTAATACGTAAGCGTGAAACTTTTGATGATATATTGCATAATCAGGTGGAAGTATCATTTTAGCATGAGTAACATTTCGCGTAATTGGGTTAATCTTTTATGCCATTGGAGCAAAGTACAAGCAAGTACTCCAGTATATTTAAGAAAATCTTAAATACGTTCAATGCCACAAATTTCGCCCAAAATAATTCGACAAATATTTATTTTACTTTTAATTATACTCACTGGTAGTTTAATTTTCAGGGAGCTCATACCTTATTTAAGTGGTTTCCTCGGAGCTATAACGTTTTATATTCTGCTTAGAACATTCATGAAGACGTTAGTGACCAAATTTAAATGGAAACCTTATTTGGCAGCTTTGGTTTTAATGTTAAGCTCATTTATAATCGTTTTAATACCACTTACAGGTTTTGGCTTTATGTTGAGTAATAAAATTTCTGAAGTATCTAGTAATAGTGAAAAAGTAATCAGTGCTTTTAAAAGCCAATTGGGACGACTAGAAAACAAATACAATATCGATATCAATTCTAAAATAGATACGCAAGCCATTACCTCATGGCTATCTGAAAGTTTACAAAGTATGGCTGGTAATACCTTTAATCTCATTATTGCCATTGGCCTATTGTATTTTATGCTTTATTTTATGCTTACCAACAGACAGGCTTTAAAAGACGCGTTACGCCATTATATTCCTATGAATACAGCCAATCTTAATGACATTGGTAATGAAATACAAGCGATGGTGAAGTCTAATGCTATTGGGATTCCGTTAGTAGCATTAGCGCAAGGTATCATTGCTTTAATCGGGTTTTTAATCTTTGGTATAGAAGATCCTTTCTTTTGGTTTGTAATAGTGACCATTGGTTCTATGATTCCGTTTGTTGGCACCTTAATTGGTATTTTGCCAATTTTTATATTAACCTTATCTACAGGACATTCATTTCAGGCTTGGGGAATTTTAATCTATGGCTTTGTAGTTGTTGGCTCTACAGATAATATTATCAGATTATTGGTACTTAAAAAATTAGACAATGTCCATCCACTAGTTACACTAATAGGAGTTCTTGTAGGCGTACCCTTATTTGGATTTATCGGTTTAATTTTTGGCCCCTTGTTAGTAAGTATCTTTATGGCTTTAGTTAAAATGTATCAGGTGGAATATGGCAAACAGACTGATAATCAACTAGAAGAATTACTTTAAATTAACAATTATTAACATTTTTGATTACCTTTAGCATTGCCCAAAGTCTTTTTAATCCCAACCATTAAAGACTTATGACTAAAACTATCTCTACACTTCTAACGGTATGCTTCTTTGTTTGCCTTAGTTTTTCGCAATCAACACCATTAAATTCAGACAATTTCAAAACAGTCTCTATTGACTCTTGTTTATCATGGCTGCGCGAAAACACCTATACAGGAAAAGATCTCGACAATTTTCATGCTATTGGGTTGCAAACACTGAAACGAAGTCAGAAAGAATCAGACATTACCACCATTGCGGAAGTTCATGAAGAACTCGTTAATTGGCATAGCTATAACGGAACGTTCTCAGGCGATTCTATTATTCATCATGCAGAAAAAGCACTAGACTACTACATTACATTAGATGATAAAAAGAAAATAGCCGACACCTATAGAGCCTTATCGATAGACTATATTAATATGCGTGAGTTAGATAAATCGCAAGACGTCTTATTTAAAGCCATTGCGCTGTTTGAAGCGCTAAAAGATGAAGCAGGTCTCGGCAAAGCTTACAGAACACTCGGTGCGCTTTATCAGGTAATGGAAGATTATGACAAATCTGTAGCGTACCTTAATAAAGCCATTCCTGTTTTAGAAAAAGCAGAGGACTTTGCAGGAGTAGCCATCGCTCAGTTTGGTCTCATACAGAGTTATGGTAAATTAGGCGAATACGAAAAAGCCTACAAAGCAGCCGATTACTGTATGGAGACGGTTAGAAAAAAAGTACCAGAAGAAACCTTTATTTTGGTAAGAGGACATTCTTACAGAGGTGAAGTTTATTTGGAAGACAAAAAATACGACGAAGCCTTAGAAGATTTTATTAAAGCGTGGGAAATATGTTCGGCTAAAATTGGTGAAGAACGCTGTGCAACGTATGAAACTGAAATAGGAAAAGTTTATTTATTACAACATAATTATGAAAAAGCTTTAAAACATTTATCTGCTGGTATTGAAGCCTACGAAAAAAAAGGAACGACCACGCTCGTTACACAATATGAAGACTTAGGGAAAAGTTATGAAATGCTAGGGGATTACAAAAATGCCATATTCTATAAAAACAAAGCACATACAAACCAAGTCAATGACCTAAAAGGAACTATCGCTAATCTCGAAGAAGAAACCATTGTTAAATATGAAACAGGAAAAAAAGATGAAGCTTTAGCAAATCAGGCATCTTTATTAGCGCAAAAGACAAAAACCCAAAACTTAATCATAGCCGTAGCAGCGTTATTAGGTCTGCTCTTATTGTCACTACTCTACTTTTTCAATAAAAATAAAAAAGCCACTAAAATCATTGAAGCAAAAAATGCTGAAAATGAATTATTATTGAAAGAAATTCACCATCGTGTAAAAAACAATCTTGAAATGGTGAAAAGTTTGATTTCGTTACAATCCGCACAAATGGAAGATTCTGCCAGTAAAGATGCTATGATTGCGAGTCAGAATCGCGTGCAATCGATGGGCATTATACATCAAAAATTATATCAAGGTACAAATCTTGGAAGCATAGAAATGAAGGATTATTTCTTAAACCTCAGCGAAGGTATTTTAGACACCTTTGATGCTGAAGATAAAGTAAAAATAGAATGTGCTATGGAAAATTTAGACTTAGATGTAGATACTGCGGTACCAATAGGACTTATTGTAAATGAATTATTAACCAATGCTTTAAAGTATGCATTCCCACAAGATAAACATGGAGCGATTTCTATCAGTTTAGAAAAAACGCTAGACAATCATTTAAAACTAAAAGTCTCTGATAATGGTATTGGTAAAGTTGAAGGTGTTGCGCCAAAAGGGACAGGATTTGGAACACAATTAGTGCGTTTATTAACCCAACAACTCAATGGTAAAATGACGGAACGCTCTGAAAGTGGTACTGTTATAGAGTTTGACTTTTTAATTGATACCGCTGCCTAATGAGCGAAAAAACAAAAATATTAATCGTTGAGGACGAAATGATTATTGCAGCCAATATTTCGCTCCAATTAACCAAATTAGGTTACGACGTTACTGGAATTGTGCCACGAGGTGAAGATGCTTTGCTTCATATTGAAGAAACAAAACCCGATATTATGCTGCTAGATATTAATTTGAAAGGAAAACTAGATGGTATTGAAACAGCAGAAGCCATGCAGAAAACGCATAATATTCCTGTGATCTATTTAACTGCAAATATTGATGACGACCATTTTAATCGTGCTAAAAAAACACATCCTTATGGTTTTATTTCTAAACCCTTTAAAAAATTAGACCTACAACGTGCCATTGAGTTAACTATAAGTCAGCTGAATACTAAAAATTCAGAATTAAATAAAACTGCTGAAATTAGTAACAAACCATTTATTCTTAGCGATAGTATTTTTGTGCGCCATCACAACACTATGGTAAAGGTTAATATTGAAGATATCCTTTATATTGAAGCCGAACGCAATTATTGTCGTATCTATTCAAAAACTAAAGAATACCTTTTAGTTATGACCTTAAAAGATTTGGTAGAAAAATTACCTTCAAAATATTTTCTACGCGTACATCGTTCATTTATTGTGAATCTTTCTCAAATTAATGAGATTGGTACGAGTCACGTTGTGATACAGAAAAAGGCCATTCCAGTAAGTAAGGCTTTTAAAGAAGAACTACTTAAACGACTTCAAACCATATAATTGTTTAAAAATTTTAATCGGATAAATGAAATCCCTTCTTAAAATAAGATTTTGTTTGGTTCGTCCTACTTGATTTTCAATTCGAATTTATTTAATGTTATTTAGAGGTGTAATCGCTATTGATTATTAACTATTAATCTAAAAAACCTTCAACATGAAAACTTTAAAAACATTAGTACTTGTTGCAATCCTGTGTTTAGGACAAATTGCAATGGCTCAGGACACAAATTTTAATGATACTGTAAAACTCAACCCTACAGCCAACGAAGACCTCAAAGTTGTTACAGACTATATGGATGCTTTAATGACCAACGATATGAAAAAAGTTGGAAGATTACTTGCGGACACTTATGTAGGCAATGGTCCAAGTACAGACGATAAGCAGACGAAAGCAGAACAAATTGCGAGTTGGACAGAAACCCATAAAGTGCGTACCAATAATAAAAATAGTTATGTTGTAAATACATGGCGCGTATTGAGTGGAGATTATAAAGGTGATTGGGTATCTGTTTGGGGCGATTATTCTTATACAGAAAATGGTAAAGATGTTAAACTAACCTATCAATTTACTGCAAATATTGAAGACGGTAAAATTCAAAATTCAATCATATACTACGATAACTTAGCGATTGCAAAACAAATGGGTTATGAATTGACTGCAGCTAAGAAAAAGGATTAATACTATTTTAGTTAAGGCTGTTTTGAAAGACAGTTACGTTTTTTAAAACAATCATTTAAATATGAAGCCATTGTTCCAATATTTGGACTATGGCTTTTTCTATTATCGTTTTTTAACAGTATTTAAAACACCTTATTTCACAAAAACCACTTCGATAAAGAAACGCTATCCTTCGGATAAAACTAAGAGCGTTTCGTCCTAAATCGATTTTATTTCTTAATGATTATCAGTTACTTGTGGTAAGAATTCTAAGGGGAATTCATATTAATTAACCATTTAAAGCTATTAATTATGAAGATTTTAAAAACAATTTTATGCGTGGCATGTTTTGCATTCTTGCTACCAACAACTGCACATGCTCAAGAAGCTGAAAGCTCTATTATGGAACTGATGGAATACACGATTAAATTCGGTGAAAACTCAAAGTTTACTGAAGGTGTAAAAAAATGGAAAAAATGCTACAAGGACAATAACGGAACTGATACTTGGAACGTATGGCATCGTTTACAAGGCAAAGGCAATGTATATGTAGGAACATCGCAATTCAAAAACTGGGCAGAAATGGGAGAATCTGATGATGCCGCAGGAAAAGCATGTGCTGCAATTGCCATGGAATTCATTCTACCTCATATCGAAAGTACAGAATTGAGCACTACAAGGTCTATGCCTGAGTATAGTAATACAGCAACTTTAGGTGATAATACTATTGTTTGGGTTACCAATTTTATAGTAAACGATAGTGAGATGTTTAGAGAAGCTGTAAACGAAATGACTTCGGCTATAAAGAAGAAAGAGGGAAATGCTCGTGGTTGGTGGTACCGTTACATGGGAGGAGAATCTGGTCATTATATGGTGTCGTCACCTTATAAAAACTTTGCAGATTTAGATACTGACAAAGAGAATATCTGGAAATTGTATGAAGCTGCAAACGGTAAGACTAAAACAAAAGATCTAAAAGATAAATTTAAGTCTGTTATTGATAAGCAATGGAGCTATACCTACACTCTTGATAAGGACTTAAGTATGAACTAGAAAAGTTATGTTCTATAATTTAGAACTTCTAAACTACTAAAAATTAGACAGGCACTATGTGGAGATAGGGTCAGTAATAGCAATATTTACTCAGAACAGTTTTAGGGTTTAGCTATTAGTTAATGCCATTGTTGTTACTGACTTGCCTGTCTTATTTAAAAATAATACATAAAACATTTAAACACATAAAAATGATAAAATCAATTAATTATGTCCTACCGCTCTTACTAGTATCACTTTTGATTGGCTCTTGTGAGTCTAATAAAAAAACAACTCAATCTAATAAAGATGACATAGTGAACAGTAAATATTCTATCGCCTCTGCCGAATATGAAGAACTTGTTGCTGAAGCATTAAATCATATCGAAAAATTTGAATTTGTAGAATTAGGTCATATGGTTTCAGATGATATTGAATATTATTTACCAGATGGCGGAGAAGAGAGCCGAACACGATTTATTGGAAAAGAAGCGTTCATGAATTTCTGGAATACGTATCAAGACAAAACTGGTCTTGATAATTGGACGGTAACAAACGTCGTTAGTTTTCCATTTCAAATTCACAATAAGTTAGCTTATAGTAATATTGATGGTATTGCGGTTTCAACTTACTTTTCACTGAATCTTAAATTTGGTGAACAAGAAACAGATATTAGAGCCAACTGGGCATTTCACTTTAATGAAGATAAAAAGATTGATAAGTTATATACCTATTATGACAGAACTCCAATAATTGAAGCAGCTCAACTCAATGTGCTTAAGTTGGAGTTGTAATAAATTAAAATTCACTATTTAATTATGCTTCCATTATGTCAAAATCAAAACAGCAATCAAATAATAATTTGAGCAGAAGTTTAACTACGAGTGCTTTCAGCCGCTATTTTTCATTTTCAGCATTATACACAGCACAAGGCATTCCTGAGGGTATAACCTTTTTCGCAATACCTGCATGGTTAGCCATGAATGATAAATCGCCATTAGAAATTGCAGCCTTTTTGGGTGTGGTTGGTATTCCTTGGAGTTTTAAAATCTTAATCGCTCCGTTAATGGATCGTTTTACGTTACTCTCTATGGGAAGAAAACGCCCTTGGGTTATTTTTGGGCAATTGGGTTTAATTTTAAGTTTTTTGAGTATTGGATTTATTGATGACCCTTTAAACAATCCAACTGGACTCATGATTACTGGGTTTTTAATTAGCTTTTTCGGAGCTTTTCAAGATGTTGCTACCGACGGTATGGCAGTTGATGTGATTCCAGAAGATGAACAAGCCAGAGCGAATGGCCTAATGTGGGGAACTAAAACCATCGGTATCTCATTATCATTGGTTATAGGTACAGCATTAATAAACAGCATTGGATTTTCGCTAGCCATAGCTTCACTATCTGCCGTGGTTGCTCTAATTATGTTAGTACCAGTTTATATCACAGAACGACCTGGTGAAAAATTAATGCCTTGGACCAAAGGAAAAGTAGCAACAGAATCTAAACAAACCCAGCTAAGAAGCTGGTCGCAAATTCTAAAAAGTCTATACCGTGTTGTAAAATTACGATCGAGTATGATTTTTGTTATTGCTTCTTTTATTATCGGAATTATGTATGGATTAATGGATACACTTTTCCCTATATTCTCAATTCAAGAATTAGGTTGGTCTAATACTACGTTTTCTCAAGTATTTTCTATTACCTCAATAATAGCAGGCTTTTTAGGCATGTTTATTGGCGGTTATTTAGTCGATTACTTCGGAAAAATAAAGATGCTCACACTCTATTTGGGTGTTATTCCGGCTGTAATAATTCTATTTGCTTTTTCAACGCATTTATGGACGAATACCACAGTGATGTACGGATTTATATTAATCTATTACACGCTGTATACTTTTTTATGTATTGCAGTTTTTGCTTCTGGAATGCAACTATGCTGGAAAACCGTAGCCGCAACTCAATTCACACTATACATGGCGGTTTCGAATATGGGACGCGCAGCTGGATCTGCGCTATTAGGTGTTTTAAAAACAAATTTTAGTTGGGAACATATATTTCTTTTTATCGCAATACTACCTGTAATAATGGGTATTATGATACGATTCATCAATTTCAGCAAACACAAAATAAAAGTAGACAGCTTTACTATTTTAAATAAAATATTAATAACACCACAAGTTATAAAGGATTAAAAACAAAACTACAGACAGGCACTATTTAGGGATAGAATCAGTAATACAAAACAACTATAAAAGTTTTAGGGCTTTGAAATTTTTTGCTATTAATTTCATTGTTATTACTGGTTGGCCTGTCTTTTTTAAAAATTGATTACAATGAAAACTAATCCAAACAGAACAGAACGTTTACATGCCTTAGATTCGCTTAGAGCTATTATGATGCTTTTAGGAGTTGTGCTTCATTCTGTAATCACTTACATAGGTGGAGAGCCTTATGCAGCGTGGCGTATAAGAGACCCTAATAACTTTAACACCAACTTAGAATTGGTTAATGCTTTTATTCATGTATTCAGGATGCCAATATTTATGTTAGTTGCAGGTTTTTTTGCAGCCCTTTTATTTTATGAACGCGGCACACGACAAATGTTTAAAAACAGAATGCGTCGTATTACGTATCCTTTTATTGTTTTTCTTCTGATTCTTTTTGTACCTGTTGCAGGTGGCATGTCTTACACCGAAAGTGTATTTGCGTCTAATACCAATGCATTTTCAGAAACTCTAGAACAATACACCACGTTACACAGTTTTATACCAGAACGAACCGTTCATTTGTGGTTTTTATATTATCTCATTATGTTCTCTGTCGTATCATTTTTATTGGGACTGCTATTTAAAAGTCTACCTAAAACTTCACAGTTCATTCACCAAGTGTTTCACAGTATATTCAAAAAACCAATTTTCAGACTAATTGTGTTTACATTTTTAACTGTTATCATTCTTCTTTTTATGGATCGGTATTGGGTAAAAACCTCAACAAGTCTTATACCTGATTTTCATACGTTTATTTTTTACTTCTTTTTCTATATGATTGGTTGGCTTGTTTATAAATCTAAATCGTTATTGAATACTTTTAAAACATACGATTGGCTATTCACGATATTAGCGATACTCATTTTTACATGGTACTTTTTCACAGATACAAACACTTTTGATTTATGGATGATTATGACTATAAGATCACTGTGTTGCTGGCTACTTATCTTTGGTGTTACAGGTCTTTTTATACGCTATGGTAGTCATCATTCTGCCAGAATGCGTTATATTTCAGATGCATCTTATTGGGTTTATCTGTTGCACCTTCCCTTAACAATTATAATTCCTGCTTTAATTGCTGATTGGGATATTTCTGGTGTTATCAAATTTTTGTTTGTAACCCTAACCACAAGTATCATTTGTTTTGTAACGTATCACTATTTTGTTCGAAACTCGTTTATCGGTAAATTTCTTAATGGGAAACGCTACAGTAGAAAAATTAGCGCTATTAAAGCTGTTTAAATTTAAAAAAGTGAACACCATTTATCACAACCACTAAGGAGAACCTTTAGAATCCGTTCAGTATAAATATTTCCTATATTTAGCATGATTGGCTGTTTAACTTAAATATTATAAACTAGATGTCAATAATCAAATCTAAAAGAATAGAGTCCATAGACATTCTGAGAGGACTTGTTATGGTACTTATGGCATTAGACCATGTTCGAGATTATTTTCATATCAATGCTTTTATGGATAATTATCCTGAAAATTTAGAATCTACAAATTTTATACTCTTTGGCACACGATTTATCACGCATTACTGCGCACCAGTATTTGTTTTTCTCGCTGGTACTTCAGCATTTTTATACGGACAAAACAAACCCAAGAGGAAACTATCTAAGTTTTTAATAACACGAGGTTTATGGTTGGTTCTTGTAGAAATTGTAATCAATAATTTTATTTGGTGGTTTGATGTAAGCTATGGCTTTGTGCAGTTGCAAGTCATTTGGGCCATTGGCATGTGTATGTTGGTTTTAGGCTTACTTATTTATCTACCAAAACGCATCATACTATTATTAGGCTTATTTATTGTGTTTGGACATAACACGCTCGATGGAATTGTTAAGGAAGGAGATAGTTTAGCATCCATACTTTGGTACCTAATACACCAAGCCAATGGGTTTAATCTCGATGGTCATTTTATACGTTTTTCTTACCCTATTCTGCCATGGATTGGTGTGATACTTTTGGGTTATTGTTTTGGTACGTTCTATACCAAAACGGCTTCAGTGACATTTCGAAAAAAATGGCTTATTTATATAGGCGTATCAGCAACCGTTTTATTTTTTATCGTTAGAGGATTTAATGTTTATGGTGATTTGAGTCCGTGGATGTATCAAGACACTATAGAAAAAACAATCATTTCATTTTTTAATGTTACAAAGTATCCACCATCACTAGCATATCTGCTGATTACATTGGGTCCAGCTTTGCTATTTTTATATGCCATTGAAACAATTAAAAACAGATTTACCAATGTCTTACTGGTTTTTGGACGTGTCCCTTTCTTCTATTATTTATTGCACATCTTTATTATTCATATCGCAGCAGTTATAGGATTATTAATCACAGGAAAAGACTGGAAAATAATGATACTGAATAATGAAACGTTTAGATCTGGCGCCTTACAAGATTATGGCTATTCATTAGTTACAGTCTATGTGGTATGGATTGGTATCGTTTTACTGCTCTATCCCATCTGTAAAAAATATATGCAATACAAAGTCAGCAATAAACATAAGTGGTGGCTTAGTTATTTGTAACTTCTGTTATAAAACGAATTTTATCATTTACTTTTTTACCTTTCCCATAAAATGATTCACCTTCGCATTTATAGGATTACCAGTTGCGCGTCTATAAATTGCTAATTGTCCACAATGCCAAATCGCATCTGCAATAGGGCCATTAACTTGATTCCAAAACGGAATTTCGCGCGCTCCAAAAATAATTTTGAACTGCGAAATATCATCGCTTTTTCTTAAAATATCAGCGGCCGTTTTTAGGTTTTCTAAGGTTTGTGCTCTTAATTGTAAATAAGATAATTCTTCTTTAACACTAGCGTTTGGTTCCTTCAAAGTAGAATTGACAATAATCTGAGACAAATCATAAATATGTTTTAGAGTTTCTTCTGAAGACCTTCCGTCATCGTTAGCTTTATATGCTAAATCTTTTTCCGTTAAACTATCACTAGCCCAATAAAATCGGAATCCTAAGGCATCAACCATACGTGCAGCCATAGTACCTGCCGTAAATTCTTCGGCATATTCTGGAATTTCATAATACGGAAGGTCATCTTTATTTTGGGCTTCATTCATCCAAGTAACACTTATAAAAATTATAACGATCGTCTGAAATAGATGTTGCTTTACCTTATTCATTTTCAAGTTGTTGTTTATATGAATCTATATTGGCTTTTTGATCGGCTGGCAACTCTGGTTCTTGAATATCTGTATATTCTTTTAACGTATCGTATAAAATTTTGGCAACAATATATCTTGCCGTGGGTTTATCATCTGCTGGAATATTATACCAAGGCGCATGTGATTTTGATGATCGGTTCAGCGCATCTTCATAATACGTTTGGTAATCGTCCCAACATAAACGTTCATCTAAATCATCTGGTGAAAATTTCCAGTTTTTACTTGGCTTATTTAAGCGACGTAATAGTCTGTTTTTTTGTTCGTCTTTAGAGAGGTTCAGAAAAAATTTAAAAACTATAGTTCCGTTATCTGCAATATGCTTTTCAAAATTATTGATCTCATTAAAACGTCGGTCCCAAAAGGCTTCGTTTACATCATCTAAACTATTTACGTTTGGCATGTTCTCGTACATTAAATATTCAGGATGTACGCGCGTTACCAAAACATTTTCGTAATGGGTTCTATTAAAAATTCCAAATTTTCCTCTTGCCGGAAGTGCCCTAACGTGTCTCCACAAATAATCGTGCTTTAACTCGCGTTCAGTCGGTTTTTTAAAACTGTGTGCCACAATTCCTCTGACATTAAACTCTTTAAAAACTTCGCGAATAAGACTATCCTTGCCTGCAGTATCCATACCTTGAATACACATTAAAACAGAATATTTGCCGTGAGCATACATCTTATTTTGAATCTCGGCTAAGTTTTCGCTAACCGTTCTCAGCTCACGCTCAATTTTCTTTTTACTAATACCCATGTCAACCGACGTTGGTAAGTCTTTAATATTGATTTGAGACGCAATTTTAAAATCGTCTATTTTTATGTTTTTCATAAGTGTACTTTTTTTATTTTGAAGCGAACATTTTCACATCTTGCTCACTTACTTCTTTACCACCCAATATAATGAGTCGCTCTATAACATTTCGTAGCTCACGTATATTACCTGTCCAGTCATAATTTTGCAACAATTTAACCGCCTTATCAGAAAATGATTTTTGAGCATTGCCTTGTTCGTTAGATATCTTTTTGGTAAAATAATTAATTAAAAGTGGAATATCATTTCGTCTTTCATTAAGTGCTGGCACTTCAATTAAAATAACGGCTAATCTGTGATATAAATCCTCTCTAAAGTTGCCATCTTCAATTTCTTTTTTAAGATTCTTATTGGTTGCAGCGACCACTCTAACATTGACTTTAATATCCTTATCACTTCCTACACGTTGAATCCGACTTTCCTGCAAGGCACGTAATACTTTTGCTTGAGCCGATAAACTCATATCACCAATTTCATCTAAAAATATGGTACCACCATTGGCTGCTTCAAATTTACCAGCTCTATCTTTTGCTGCTGACGTAAACGCCCCTTTTACATGACCAAACAATTCACTTTCAATTAATTCAGAAGGAATGGCTGCACAATTCACCTCTATCATAGGCCCTTTAGAGCGTTCACTTTTTTGATGTAACCAATGTGCAACCAATTCTTTTCCAGTTCCGTTAGGTCCTGTAATTAGCACACGAGCATCTGTTGGTGCTACTTTATCAATCATATCCTTGATAAGCGCAATACCGTCACTTTCACCTATCATCTCGTAGTTTTTGCTTACTTTTTTCTTAAGCATTTTATTTTCTACAACGAGTTCTTTTCTGTCTAAAGCAATACGTACTGTATTTAATAAGCGATTTAAATCTGGTGGCTTAGAAATATAATCAAAAGCACCTAAACGCATGGTGTTTACAGCAGTATCTAAATCTCCATGACCAGAAATCATCACCATTGGTATTTCTGGTTTTATCTTTTTAGTAGCTTCTAGGACTTCGACACCATCCATTTTTGGCATTTTAATATCACAAAGCACCAAATCGTAATCCTCTTTTTTAATTTTTTCAATTCCTGCTAAACCATCCTCTGCTTCTTCTACTTGATACGTATCATTTTCCTCAGAAAGTATTTTTACTAATACTCTACGAATGGCAGCTTCATCTTCTATTATTAATATTTTTGGCATAATTATATTTTAAATTTTAATCCGGTTCTCAAGTAAAATGCATTTAATGGATCTAAATTAAACACTTCGTCTCTATTTTCGTTTCTTAATACATTAGTTAATCTAAATGTGTACCCAATATAAGAATAAGCTACCAAATGCTTTGTAAAAAAGTATTCATAACCTAATCCTCCAACAGCAACCGAAAGTGAAATATTGTTAACAGCTCTCCCGTTAATTAAAAATGGTTCTTGAATATTAGCAAAATAACCATCTAAACCTACGAACGCTTGTAACATACTTTTTTCACTAAAAAAATATTTTAAATTCGATTTTGGTACACCTGCACTAAACGACCATTGCTCATTAACACGTCTATAATAACTGACAAACGGGAGGGGAAATGGCACACCAGCCGTTGTATTATAAGTCAATCCTAAAACCAAACGGTAAGGTTTTTCGATATCTTTAGCCTTTGTTCTATCCTTTATAGCGAAAATACCACCATTCAAAAACAAATCATCTGAGGTTAGTTTATTAGTTAACGTAGAAGCTATTCTCGGATTTATTTTTAAGCCTAATCTCCAATTTTCACTAGCTTTAAAGGTATATCCCAAATTAAGATCAATAATATGAAGTAATTGTAATTCTTTAGTATCAAAAGGATAAGGCTCTTGCAGATTTAGAATAATACGGTTATATTCTCCACCTATAATCAGGTAATCTTTCTCTTTAATTTTTATAGGATAATTTAATAAAGCTCTTAATCGTGTGTATTGATCTTCGGACTTACTACTTGGAATAAACGAGTATTCAAATCTTGCCAAATCTGTCAGTTGTGCCTCTGCAAAATGAATACAACACACCAAAACTAAAGTTAAGATGGTATTACATTTTGAAAAACACAAACGCATATAGGTTCTATTTTTGAATAATATGAATGTCCCTTTGCGGAAACGGAATTGAGATATTGTTTTCTCTAAACAACCGATCTATTTCAAAACGAATATCGCTTTTAGGAAATTGCGCTTTGAAACTGTCATCGATGGTAAAGATGAGTTTAAAGTCTAATGAACTCTCACCAAAATCAGTAAAAAGCACATTAGGCTCTGGACTAGAAACGACGTCTTCATTCGTTCTTGCTGCTTGTAATAGCAGTTTTTTTACCAACTGCACATCACTTCCATAAGCCACTCCGACACTTACTGACTCTCTGGTTTTACTTCCGTTTTGCGTCCAATTATAAAGGCTATTGGTTAAGTATAAATGATTAGGAATGACCAATACTTTATTATCAATAGTCACTGCTCTTGTGGTACGTAACTTAATTTCTTCAACACGACCGACTTTACCTTCTAATTCAATAATATCGCCAACGTGAACCGTTTGATCCACAAGAATAAAGATACCTGATATAATATCTTGAAACAAGGTTTGAAGCGCCAAACCAATACCAATTAATAAGGCGGCAGATGCTGCAAAAACAGCAGTAACATTAACACCAACATTATGTAACGTTACTAAAAGTATAATGATATAAACGAGCCATCTAAAATAGCCATACACTACATTGAATTTGGTTTTTTCTTGCTTTGGTAAATTTCTTGTGATGAGTCTAAAGAGCAGTCGTAATATAATAGTGGTAAAAAAAATGACACTAATAATGACTAAAATATCAAAAATTGAAATAGTGATATCCTTACCGAAAGTGATGTTTTTACCAAAAAAATCTTTGGTAGCTTCCCACGCTCCGCTTTCGGTGATAGAATGTTCAATATGTTCTAAATCTTGAATCATTTGGTTAATACTTCAACCATTTAAAAAGCTCTTTATACGTTGGTTTTTTACCGTACATTAAAATACCAACGCGATAAATTTTAGCGGCAAACCAAACGGCTAGAATAAAAGTTCCGATTAGTAATAACAGTGACAAGCCTTGTTGCCAAAGCGGTACACCAAAAGGAATACGCATTAACATCACTACAGGAGAGGTAAATGGAATAAACGAGAAGACCGTTGAAACCGTGCCATGAGGATCTTCAATAACCGTAAATACACCAACATAAACCGCTAAAATTAAAGGCATTAATATCGGTAACATAAATTGTTGGGTATCTGTTTCATTATCAACAGCCGCACCAATTGCAGCATAAAGTGAACTGTATAATAAATAACCACCAATAAAGAAAAATAGAAAAGCAATAATAAGATTGGTCATTGGTAAATTTCCAATGGCTGCAATTAAATTCTCTGCCATTGCTTGCGCTCCTTCTGCTTGCATGGCTTGGTTCATCATTTCTTGCTGTGGTGTTTGTACTGCTGCCATATCAATTCCGAAAATAGCTGTAACCACCGTTAATAAAACTCCACCTAAAATCACCCATATTACAAATTGCGTGATACCAGCTAAAGAGGTTCCTATAATTTTACCCATCATCAGTTGAATAGGCTTCACTGAAGAAATAATCACTTCTATAATTCGGCTTGTTTTTTCTTCAATAACGCTTCGCATAATCATGTTACCATAAATAATAATAAACATAAAAAGCAAATAACCTGCGGCTCCACCAAAGGCTAACTTTACAACATTGTCAATTTTAGAACTCTTTTCACCATCAAAACTCTCTTGAGCAATCTCAATATTAGAGTTAGAGGCTTCTATTTGCTCAAGTGATACTCCGTCTGTTTGCAGTTTAATTTCTCGTAAACGTTCTTCGATTTTTCTTTCTAAACTAGAAATCACCGTTAATGATGGTGAATCTTCGGAATAAAATTTAATATTATCAGAAATGTCTTCTATGGCATTAACATCATTAATATGCAACAAGCCATAATCTTCTTTTTCTTTAACCAAGGCAATGGCATCCTCTAAACTTAAACCGTTTAATTTGGTATACGTTGTTGTTTCGGTACTCTGAAAGACATCACTTAAATAGCCTGTCTCATCTAATATTGAAATTGTACGTTCTTTATCTTTATTTAATTGCGATAAATAAGCAACCACAGCAAAGAGTGCTATGGTAATTAGTGGACTTACAAACGTCATTACAATAAACGATTTGTTCTTCACTTTAGTGATATACTCACGTTTTATAATTAGTGGTAAATGATTCATTGTTAGTTGTTTTTTACAGTTTGAATAAAAATATCACTTGCCGAAGGAATCACCTCTACAAAATGATGCACCTGTGCTTTCGATGTTAAAAAGGACAACAAATCATTTGGTGATGCCTGCTCTCCTAACTTTATATTCAATTTTATATCGTCATTTAAGTTTCTGAAGGTAGCCGGAAGCACTTCAAATTTCTCTTTAATTTCAGACAGTACTTTATCGCTGTGTAAGGTTTCTAGACCAATTTCGAAGGTATTAGTTCTAAATTCGCGTTTAATATCATTTAATTTTCCGTCTAAAACTTTATTAGATTTATGAATCAATGCAATGTGATCACATAATTCTTCAACAGATTCCATACGATGTGTTGAGAAAATTACCGTAGCACCTTCATCTCTAAGCTGAAGAATTTCGTCTTTAATTAAATTAGCATTGATGGGATCGAAACCAGAAAACGGCTCATCAAAAATTAACAATTTTGGCTGATGTAAAACAGTAACCACAAACTGTATTTTTTGAGCCTGACCTTTACTTAATTCCTGAATTTTTTTATTCCACCAATCTCCAATCTCTAACTTATCGAACCAATATTTAAGTCTTGTCTTTGCCTCAGTTTTACTTAAGCCTTTTAATTGTGCTAAGTACAAACACTGCTCACCAACTTTCATTGATTTATAAAGCCCACGTTCTTCGGGCAAGTAGCCAATATCTCTAATATGCTCTGGCTTTAAAGGCTGACCATCTAAGTGCACAGACCCAGTATCTGGCATTGTAATTTGATTTATAATACGTATCAAAGTCGTTTTCCCTGCTCCATTAGGACCAAGCAACCCGAAAATACTGCCTTTAGGAACAGCAATAGACACTTCATTTAGTGCTTTAAAATTTCCGTAACTTTTAGAAACAGAATTAGCAACTAACAAGTCATTCATAGGTAACAAATTTTTATGGTGTGGTTAGGTTGTAAAGATATTAAATGTAAGAGATTCTTAATAAAAATGCTTGCTTAATTATAAATAATTCTAATATCGCTTATATCGTAATCTTCATTTCTATGTAACTAAGAATTGTTGAACTCCTATTTAATACATTTCTAGTCTTGTTGCATCTCCGCTTTAATTAAATTAAGACCCCAAAACAAGTTCAGGGTTAAAAACAAAACCCACCCTTATCGTTAGACAAGGATGGGAAAAAATTGCTATGAAAAAGAAAAATTACCGCTAATTAGCATTAGCGATAATTCAAATATACTATTTTTTATTAAATAGACCTGATTTATGAAAACATATCTTTTACCTTTTCAAAAAAAGATTTATCTGAGCTTTCTGGTTTTGGTTCAAAATGCTCATCATCCTTCATACTTTCAAAAAAGGCTTTTTGTTTTTTACTTAAAGTCTTTGGTGTCCAAACGTTTACATGAACTAATAAATCTCCCTTACCATAACCGTTAATGCTAGGAATCCCTTTACCTCGTAATCTTAGAATTTTACCCGACTGCACACCTGATTCTATTTTTATTCGCACTTTACCTGTAACGGTATCAATTTCTTTAGAATTTCCTAAAACAGCATCTGGCAAACTTACATACATATCAAAATGTAAATTGTCACCTTCTCTTTTTAATGTTGGATGCGCTTCTTCTTGAATCGCCACTAATAAATCACCAGCAATTCCATTACCTGGTGCATCATTACCTTTTCCTGTAACCTTAAGTTGCATACCATCTACAACACCAGCTGGTATTTTTACAGAAACAGTTTCCTCAGCTACTTTTAAACCCTGAGCATCAGCATCAGCAGGTTTTTTATCGATAGATTGACCAGCACCTCCACAAGTTGGGCAAGCCGCAGATGTTTGCATTCTACCCAAAATAGTATTGGTAACTCTGGTAACTTGGCCAGCACCATTACAAGTACTACACGTTTTATACGTAGTACCTGAAGCCTGTACTTTTCGTTTTACTTTAATTTTCTTTTCTACTCCATTAGCAATTTCTTCTAAAGATAGCGTTACACGAATACGCAAATTGCTTCCTTTAACGACGCGCTGTCTGCCTCCGCCACCAAAGCCGCTAAATCCGCCTCCACCTCCGAAGCCACCACCAAAAATATCTCCGAATTGGCTAAATATGTCATCCATATTCATTCCGCCGCCTCCAAAACCACCTCCACCTCCGTCAAAGGCTTGGTGACCAAATTGGTCGTAACGTGCTTTTTTGTCAGCATTACTTAAAACTTCATAAGCTTCGGCTGCTTTTTTAAACTTTTCTTCAGCTTCTGTGTTATCAGGATTTTTATCTGGATGATATTTCAAAGCCATCTTGCGATAAGCTTTTTTTATTTCGGCATCAGATGCTCCTTTACTAAGTCCTAATATTTCGTAATAATCTTCTTTCATATGAATTGCCCACGACAATGGGTGTCTTTTTTATTGATTTCCACAAATCCAAATAGCTATGAGGAGGAAAACTATGCTTTCACTATTATTGTCCTATCACTACTTTAGGAAAACGAATCACTTTATCTCCTAATTTATAACCACGCTCTACAACATCTATGATTTTACCTTTAAGATCATCGGTTGGTGCAGGAATCTGTGTTATAGCCTCATGATCGTCTGCGTTAAACACCTCGCCTTTATTGACTTCTATTTTAGACAATCCCTTTTGCTCTAGCGTGTTTACTAATTTATTATAAATTAAAAGCACTCCTTTGCGTAACTCTTCAGCTTCTTTGTCATCTTCAATGTGTGTTAAGGCGCGCTCAAAATCGTCTAAAACTGGCAACATCGATACCATAACATCTTGGCTGGCAGTTTTAAATAATTCTATACGCTCTTTAGTGGTGCGCTTCTTGTAGTTTTCAAACTCAGCAAATAAGCGCAGAAATTTCTCTTTCTCTGCAGCCAATTGATCCTGTAATTGTTCTTCTGGAGATTTCGCTTCTTGCGTCTCTTCCTCTACATCGCCTTCTATCGTTGCTGTTGTTTGATCTTCGACGTGTTGATCTTCAACATTTGTACTTTTATCTTTTTTACTCATTTTTGAGTTTTTTTTAAACTTTCCTTTAAATATCATTTCTTATCTCATCTAACTAAAGTTAGAATTGTTTATCAATTGGCAAAAGTACTGCCATTATTATAAAAATGTCAAAATGTCATTAACATTTTTTTATCATTCATTCCTATTCCTATTTTGTACATTTGTAACTTAATTTAACACAAATAATAACTAACATGAAGATCAATTTTTTTAAAATTTTAACGCTTGCAGCTGTAATTACCTTTTCAAGCTGTGGTGAAAAAGCCAAAGAAGCAGAAACAAAGAACGCTGAAGAAGCTGCTGTTGCTGAAGTAACGGCTGTAACTTACAAAGTTAACACTGATAAATCCATGATTGAGTGGAAAGGTTTTAAGCCTACAGGTGCTCACAACGGAACTATCGCCATTAAAGATGGATCTGTCAAGGTTATGGATGGCACTTTAGCGAGTGGAAAATTTGTAATTGACATGAATAGCATCACTGTAACGGATATCCCAGCAGAAGATGAAGGTAATGGAAAATTAAAAGGGCACCTTACGAGTGCAGATTTCTTTGATGTAGCCGTACATCCTGAAGCGCATTTTGAAGTGACTGGATTAGAAACTGTAGAAGGAAAAGCAATGCTTTCTGGAAACTTAACCATGAAAGGTAAAACTAACAACATCAGTATTCCTGTAACTACAGATATGCAAGGAGACATGATGATGTTAAATAGTGAAACCTTTACAATTGACCGTTCTAAATGGGATATTAAATATGGTTCGAAATCATTTTTTGATAATTTAGGTGATAAATTTATCAATGACGATATGGAATTAAAAGTAAGCTTAACGGCTTCTAAGGCTTAAGAAACCCTATTTTAAAATAGAAAAAAGCAGTCATTCATTTGGCTGCTTTTTTTGTTTCAGAATAATAATAGTTCTTATATAAATAAAGCAGAAGTCAATTACATGAAGATAAATTTTATAGCTGCAATCATGCCTATAAAACCAACAAAAGCGATAAGTATCCAAACAGTACCCTTGTAGTACTGCTTATGAATACGAAGATCTTTACGATATTGATAACCAATGATAATCACAAAGGCAATAAAAAATAATATTCCAAAAATCAATTGACCAGTCGTAAACATCTTCTTATTTTTATGCAAAAATAAGAATTAAGCAACTAAACCAACAACTATGCAAGACAAAATTAATGCTGTTAAAGCTTTTCATACCGCTTTTAAAATCGGACATCGCGAAACCCCAAAAGCCGACTTAGGTATTGATAAAAATATGCTCCGTTACAAATTAATGCGAGAAGAAAATGAAGAATATCTCGAAGCAGCTAATGACAATGATTTAGTAGAAGTGGCAGATGCTTTAGGAGATATGCTGTACATTCTTTGTGGCACTATCATAGAACACGGAATGCAACATAAAATAGAAGAAGTTTTTGAAGAAATACAACGCAGTAATATGAGTAAGTTAGGTGCTGGTGGTGAACCTATTTACAGAGAAGATGGAAAGGTTTTAAAAGGCCCTAATTATTTTAAACCAAATATTGAGGAGATTTTGGAAGGATGATGAAACAGTTGGAAGTTAGAAGCTAGAAGTTGGAAGTTAGAAGCTAGAAGCTAGAAGCTAGAAGCTAGAAGCTAGAAGCTAGAAGCTAGAAGCTAGAAGCTAGAAGCTAGAAGCTAGAAGCTAGAAGCTAGAAGCTAGAAGCTAGAAAAAAAATGGAATACCTATCGCTTTGCAATAATTAAAAAAACTTTCGACGATGTCACAAAAACGCTATCCCTGTTTTTTTTAGATCAAGTAGTGTTTCCCCTCTGGAGAATTAAAGGGGCTTATTATCGTTACTACTTCACTTCACGTCTCCAACCATGATTATCGTCAGCTAAGTTATGCTGTATATTTAATAAGGTTTGTTTAAACAATTTAGCATAAGAATTTGGATCATCTACACCAGAAATCTCAAATAATTCACCTTGATGTTCAAATGCTGAAATCTGACTAATCACAGCTGCTGTTCCAGCTCCAAATATTTCTTTAAGACTGCCATTTCTTGCTGCTTGCTTAATTTCTTCTACAGTAACACGTCTTACTTCGCAAGTAATGCCAAGATCTTCTGCCAACTGCACTATGCTTTTTCTAGTGACTCCATCTAAAATACGATCGCTTACTGGAGCTGTAATTAATGTATCATTTACTCTAAAAAATACATTCATAGTACCAGCTTCTTCCAAAAATGTATGCGTATTTGCATCTGTCCAAATCACTTGTTGAAATCCTTTTTGTTGCGCCAAACTTGTTGGATAAAACTGTGCTGCGTAGTTACCTGCAGCCTTTGCTGCACCTACTCCACCATCCGCAGAACGACTGTATTCTTCAGCAATTAAAACACGTACTGCCGAGTTGTAATACGATTTTGCTGGTGAGCAAATAATCATAAACCTGTAGCTATTTGCTGGTGATGCAGAAATTGCAGGTTCTGTTGCAATTACAAACGGACGTAAGTATAACGAATTACCTACACCTGGCTTTATCCATGCACTATCCAGTTTTAATAAAGCCTCTAAACCTTCAAAAAAATAATTTTCAGGAAATGCTGGCATCGCCAAACGTCCTGATGATTTATTAATACGTTCAAAATTTTGTTTAGGTCTAAACAGAAAGACCTTTCCGTCGTCGTCTTTATAAGCCTTCATTCCTTCAAAAACCGCTTGTCCATAATGAAACACACGTGCCGAAGGTTCAAACGTCATGGCTTGGTAAGGCATAATTTTAGGACTTTGCCACTTGCCATCCTCATAATCGCATACAAACATATGGTCTGTAAATACACGACCAAAGTCTAAATTACTAAAATCAACCGTTTCGATTTTAGAAGTTTTAGATTTTTCAATGCTAACGCGCTCTGTGTGAGTCCCCATAATTATTGTAATTTAGCCACAAAAGTACATAATCAGTAGCGTTAAAAAAAGGTAATATTCCGTTAAATTTTGTAATTTTGCAATTCAATATAAATACAATTAAAACCATCACATAATGAAAAAAATCGTCCTATTATTTGCCGTATGTTTTGCAATAGTATCTTGTAAAAACGAGACCAAAACTCCCGAAGATAGCACTCCAGAAGTTTCAAAAGAAATAGCCTACGCCTCTTTTGGTGAAAAAATTGAAGCCAATGATATTTTATCTCAAGAACAAATCATGAAAGCATACAAAGGCTTAAAAGTTGGTGATACCATTACCACAAAAATTGAAGGTAAAATTATTGAAGTCTGCTCTAAAAAAGGTTGTTGGATGACCTTAGATATGGATGGAGAAAATGAAGTGATGGTAAAATTTAAAGATTACGGATTTTTTATGCCATTAAATGCTGAAGGAGATGTTATTATTAACGGAAAGGCTTTTGTTACTGAAACTTCGGTTGACGAACTAAGACATTATGCAGAAGATGCAGGTAAATCTGAAGATGAAATCGCAGCGATTACTGATCCTAAATTCGAATACCGTTTTGAAGCTGATGGAGTGTTACTTAAACAATAAACTTACAAGTCTTCTCATTTTATCATTTTTAGCACTTATAAGCTGTAAAGATGAAGAAAAAGTAGTTGAGAAGCCTATGGAAAAGAAGGTCACCTACGAGATGTATCAACCTTCGGAAATGGCAAACTTTATGAATGCCATGTATGCTTATAATTTGCAAGTTAAAAATCAAATTATAGCAGGAGAAACTCCCGTGGCCATGCCTTTAGACTTAATGACCTTACATTCTGCAGAAATGACCGAAGGCAAAGGCAGAACAAGAGCTTGGAACAGCTTTGTCAACGTATTTATAACGTCTCAACAAAAGGTGATAGATACGATGTCTAATTTACAATTAAAAGAACGGCACAATGCTGCCATAAATAATTGTTTAAGCTGCCATAAGACGGAATGTGTTGGACCAATTCCGAAGATTAAAAAATTACTGATTCAGTAAAAAGTGATACGCAACATAATTACCACATCAGATGGTTCAAAAACCATACAAATAGAAGATTGGAATGAGCAATACCATTCCATTCATGGTGCTATACAAGAAGCAAATCACGTTTTTTTAAAACATGGTTTGCTTTTTTATTCTGAACGGTACAAAGAATCTCAAAATAAAGAACATTTTGATACTGAGCCTGTCGACGTAGCGATACTCGAAATAGGTTTCGGAACAGGGCTCAATGCCTTTTTAACCTTAATTGAAGCCGAAAAATTAAAGCTGAACGTCAATTACGTTGGTGTTGAAGCGTATCCTGTTGCGATTGATGAAATTAAACAACTTAATTATGTAGAGTTGATTTCTGAAGCACACGACGCTATTTTTGAAAAACTACACGATACCTCTTGGGAAGAACAACATGAAATTACCTCAAATTTTCAGTTAGAAAAGCAGCAACTATTCTTTAAAGATATTAAAGCGAAAGCCCAATTTAATCTTATTTATTTTGATGCCTTTGGTGCTAGAGTTCAACCCGACTTATGGACCGAAGACATCTTTAAAATAATGTATAATGCGCTAAAAGATGGTGGCGTTTTAGTTACCTATTCTGCTAAAGGAAGCGTAAGACGTGCCATGCAAGCCGTCGGTTTTGTTGTTGAGCGCTTGCCTGGACCTCCTGGCAAGAGGGAAATGTTAAGAGCATGTAAAATGCGCTCTTAACATTCAGCGAAGTGAAACGAGCTAAATGTTTAATACTAAATGTACACATAACATTCAGCGTAGCGCAGCGAACTAAATGTTTTATGCTAAACTTGTTCTTAAGATTCAGCGCAGCGAGCTAAATGCTATAACAGACTCAAAATCTTTAATCTGTTTGACTCTATTTTAACAGTGCTATTGTCGTTA
>NZ_JBGCDQ010000057.1:0-26223 GCF_045105575.1 Winogradskyella sp.
GTTGCCAGTAATTTGAATAAAATATCGAAACAAGCCTAATGAAAAAAAAACTTTTAACTATAGTATTTCTTACAATATTCATTTCACTGTTTGGACAATCTAAAGACAAGCGTCTAGATGGATTGGAACAAGAAATTGTAAATTGGATGGAAAAATATAATGCTGTTGGTTTGTCTGTCGCCATAGTAGAGAATGACAAAGTTCTTTTTAACAAGGGATTTGGCTACAGAGATTTAGAAAGTAAAAAGCCAACTACTAAAAATACCATTTTTCCGATTGCCTCTTGTTCTAAAGCATTTACCGCATCTATACTAGGTATGTTAGAATCAGAAGGTAGAATCTCTCTGACTGACAGACCTGCAAGATACATACCAACTATCCAGTTTAATACAACTGAGATGAATGCTTCGATTTCAATTTCCGACCTACTTTCCCATAAAAGCGGTTTGGGAAATGTTAACGGAACGTTAGTTCTCTTTCCTGAAAACAACCGACTAAAAATGATGGAAAGGTTGAGATATATAAAGCCAGAGGGTAAGGTGAAAGAAAGCAGTATTTACAGTAATATCGCCTACACCGTGGCAGGTACAATTATTGAAGAAGTAACTAACAAAAGCTGGGAAGCTAATATTCAACATCGAATATTTGAACCGTTAGAGATGACTAGTTCTTTCACTAGTTTAGAAGACGTGTTGAAAACAGACGACTTTTCTTTTGGTTACGGTCTTTACCAAAACGAAATCAAGAAGGTGAATTTTGAGCAATATTATGACTATAAACCCGGAGGTGGCATTCGAAGTACCACAAAAGACCTTTCGAAATGGATGTTGGCATGGATAAATGATGGTCGTTACAAAGAAGTACAAGTAATACCTAAAGACTATGTAAAAAAAGCCAGAAAGTTTTACAATTCGAGAGATGGTGAAGATGAACCTAGTCTCTTTCTACAAGGTTACGGTTTGGGCTGGAGAGTTGAAGCAAGAGATGGTGAATACAGAGTGCAACATGGAGGTAATACATCTGGTTTTTCTACCCTTGTGGTCACATATCCATTCAGAAAATTTGGCATTTCGATATTGGTCAATCAAGACGATTCCATATTGCCTTACATCATTGCAGACATAGTGCAAAATAGAATATTAGGCAGGAAAAGTGTTAGTGATTATCCGATTATAGTCTCTGATATTTATCAGCCAAAGGAAATGATTGAGTCAATGAATAATGAAAAACCACCATCAAAATCATTAGCATTTTTTGAGGGAGTATACGAACATAAGGGGTACGGGAAGATTAAGATAGAGGATGATAAACTTTATGCTATTTATCCTACCTATAAATTTTTCCTGGAACATCTTCATTATGATATTTTCGTTATGAAACCTTTAGAAGATGTTTCAGATATTTTCAACCCTGAGTTTGCAGTTAACTTCCAAATGGATGAAAATGGGGAAATATCATCTTTCACAATGAATTTACAATCCGAACCAATAGAATTTATTAGAAAAGGGAATGAATAAACTACTGGCAACATACGGATATAACAAATAAAACTTCAAACGTAGTCGCTAGATTCTCATAAATCAAATCGCTTTACCATCAACTCACCTTTTCCATCTAAAAATCATTATACCAATTGAACAAATCTGTTCTGACTCCTACACTAAACCACAACGTATTAGAATCCATAGTCGTTGCTGTAATAGCCTCTGGATTAAAATCTCTATAAATGATATTGGAAAAGACTTTTAGATTTGTTGCTGGATTTAATAAGTAACTCGCCTGAACTTCGGCCATGAAACTATTGGTTTTATTGCCTTGTCCTATTTCTATACCTGTATTTCCAACACGGTCATTTTCTGTTCTATAAATATCGCCTCCGTAAGAAAAACTGTCTTCATCCGTATTAAAATCAAAACCACGTTGTCCTAGAATGAACTTCGCATCCGCAGACCAGCGTTCATAATTATACCGACCAATCAAAACCAATTCTCTAAAATTGGCTCCCCAAAGATGCGCCATGGGTTGATTAAAATGTGCATAGTTTAGAATTTGGGTATTGTGCGAATAGGTATAAGGACGCACACGGTTATACTCCGCTTGCAACAATAAATTATCGACATTAAAAGCATTAAAATATTTAGCACCTAATTGAAATCCGAATTTATTCTTCCAACTTTTTTCACCTGCTCTTACATCACCTAATGAAAATTCATCTAAAATAAATTGACCATAAAGATTCACTTTATTATTCCATTTGTATTTAGAACTCAGACCCAAAATAGCATTACCTGCTCCCTGACCAGTTTGAAACTCAATGGCTCTAAAAAAGATGACTGGATTTAAATAATTAACATCAAAACCTCTTCCGTTGGTGTCTGCCCACATGACCGATTCAAACAAACCAATATTTAGACGTTTGGAGACATTCCAACTTAAATAATGATTCGCCATATATTTAGTTAAAAAAGCATCATCTACTACCACTTCTGGTCTTGCATCTTTTAACCACATCCAAGTACTTGTGTATTTTACCTTCCAAAAGGTGGTATTCAATTTTAAAAATGGATAAGGACTGGCGACATCACTTTGAAATAATGACCGATAACCATCACCTATAAAATTTTTACCATGACCAAATTGTACATTTAAAAAATCCGCAGGAGTATATGAAAGGTAGGCTTCTGCCACTGGATAGTCATACCCATTGTCTTTAAAACGTTTTCCAATGCCTCTACCAGGTATAATTGCAGGATCTGGACCAAAAGCTTTGAGACTTTCGGCATAACGGTTAAAATAATCTGCAAAACGCCCTTGACTTTCAAAAATTGAAGTGGTAAAATTAAGACGTTTACCTAAACCAGCCTGAATAAAAATACCTCTGGTATTATTGTAAGTTGTACTAAAATCCGCTTCGCTATCTCGCCCAACTTGCAGATCTAAAATAGGATCCACGGTAAACCAATAATCCTCGCCCTGCACTTCAACTAAGTGCTCATTAAATAACTTTCTTCCAACCCAAGACTCAGTGTCTTTTGCTAAACTTTCGCGTTCTGCGTTGATGTCGTAATATCTAGCTACTTCACCATAGACAAAGGGTTTTGCTGCGGTATGGCTGTTGGTACCTATGGCGTTCATCTCGTCATCAAAACGTGCGTAATAAGAATGTGTAAACGGAATGTTTAACTCACTTGTGTATTCTAATTTTTCGTAAGGCTGTAAGGCTTCATTCACCGAATCAAACTCATTAGATAAGGTACTATTAAGACTATCCTTTTTAGTCAGTTGAACGTCTTCAGTAGACGGTTGTAATTTTTTAATGGGTTGTTCTAACGGAATGGCAATGGTAATACTATATTGTACAAAGGTTGGCTTTCCGTTATAAGTTGCTGGCTTTATTTTTGGTAGTGCATCAAAAACACGTTTGCTTTCATCCTTTAAGGCATCATAAATAGCGTCTGAATAAATGACGTTAAACTCACCCTCTTTATTAATTTCGAATAATACTTGAACATCACCTTGGTAAGACTTTTCAGCAACTATTTCTGGCACTTTAAAATTCTCATAAATAAATGTATTTAAGGTAAAGTTGAAGCACGATTTTAATTCTTCTGCAGCTATGGTATCACATTCAGTGAAAACGGGTGGTTTTTCGTAAGTGATTATATTTTGAGAATAACCAAAGGCGGTTATAAATAGAATGGCAAATAGCACAATGCGCTTCATAAAAGTCCAAATTTTAATGTGCGAAAGATACTTATTTTTTTTAGCAACCTTAAAATCTGAGTATTAAAAAACCGTTACTCTAAGAATAACGGTTTTGAATTATAACTATCCTATGATAGCACTAATTTCTAGCATCATAAACGATTGGCAAGGTATAAACAACACCAACAGGAACCTGTCGTTGTAAACCTGGCTGCATTTTTGGGATTTTGTTAATGACACGTTTTGCTTCACGTTCTAAAGCATCGTGAGGTCCTCTTATTTTTATATCGGTAACATTACCATTCTTATCTATAGTAAACTGCGTTGTAATTCTTTGTTTACCATAAATTCCATAATCCGAACCGATATCTACATTGAATTTATTACCCACTAATTTGGTGATTTTTTTAGACATGCATTTTTTACGGTCGTTGTTCGTAGTGTACTTTTCGCATCCTGGATAAATTGGAACTTGCTCTATTAGTGTGAAAGGGACAATAAGGTCTAAATCCTCTGGATCGTCCTCCTCTTTAAGACTATTTGGATCTACAGGTGCAACTTCTGGTTTCCGCTCTTCTGATGTCACAATTTCTTTCTCAATAATTTTCTTTTCATCATCGACCTCTTCATAGGTATCTATCAATTCTGTACTCCTGTCAACTTCAGGTTCTGGTTCTTTTGTTTCAGGTTGAATCACCTCAGGAATAAACGATGGAGGAATGTCAATGATTGCCAATTCATTATCCTGTAAAGGATCCATGATAATTATTTTATCTTGAAACTGCATTTCAAAAAGTGCATATGTACTCAATAAACAAAGTATCAACCCAATTTGGAAATAAAGGGTTGAGTTTTTTTGTAAATTCGCATCATGCTTGTGTGGCTTCTTTGCTTCAGTAGTGCTCTGACCAGCATTACCGAAGACTTTTTTAGAATTTTTCATAATATCTATAATTTAAATGTTAATATTATGTCAAAGTCACAATAAGCATACCAAAACGAAAATCCCGCTCAATTAATTTTGAACGGGATTTTTATATCTTAAATATGTTGGTATCTCTTAGTCTTGTACTTGGAATACAATTGGAATTGAAAAGGGCATTACCACTGGCTTACCTCTTTGTTTTCCTGGTTTCATTTTAGGTAATAATCCAATGACTCGTTTTGCTTCTTTTTCTAATCCTGGATGAGGACCACGTGCATTAACGCTTGTAATATTACCAGATTTATCTACTTTAAATGCTACAAATATTCTTTTCTTTCCTGGTGGTAAACCTAAATCGCCAGCTAAGTCCGTATTAAACTTTTTACCGATGAATTTGTTCACCTTTTCATTCATACAAGCCTTTTTAGCTGCGTTGCCTTTTTTCTTTTCACAACCTGGAAAAACGGCCACGTTTTCAATAACTGAAAATGGTACCTCAAGATCTTCTTCTACTTCGGCAACTTCTACCTCTTCCACTTCAACAATTTCTGTTTCCATTTCTGTTTCTGTAGATTCGATAACAGTTTCTTCTACTTCAACCTCATCTTCAACAACTTCTATAATTTCTGGAGCTGGTGGTGGTGGTGGTGGTGGTGGCGGAGTTACCAATTGTTCTGTAATTGGCACTTCTTCATCTAAATCATCATCTAAATTAAGTGAGTCTGCAATGACATCAATTGGATCGTACGTCTTGTAATTAATTGCCATATACGTAATACATAACATTAAGGCAAGACCAACAGCAAAGTACAATGAGCTATTGCGACTAACGTCTGATTTCGGATTCTTTTTAGGTTCCATAAAATTCGTTTTATTATAACAGTGCTAATTTAACTAAATAATAGTAAAAAAAACAAGGCTTTAGATTATTTTAATTTTATCACATTTAATTTAACAGCAATAAATGTACCACAAATAGCACCAATGGTATTTGCTATTAAATCATAAGTATCGTAAGTTCTATTAGGATTCAATAGATATTGCAGTACTTCCAATATAAAACCAAAAAGTGCTGCTGCTGCTAAAATTATAAAGGGAATATAGCGCGTTTTAAAGGGTTTAGAATAAAACACCCATAAAAAGGCTAAGCCCAAATAAGCAATAACATGATATATTTTATCGTCGAAAGATGATCCTAAACTTGGTACACCATTGAGATTAATTAAACTTGCAATAACGAGTGCCACTGTGTAACTAACAGACACCAGTAAAAGCAATTTTTTAACCACCGATTAGCGCTTTATAATCTTCCGCAGACATCAAATTTTCTATTTGTGATGCATCAGAAAATTTCATTTTAATCATCCAACCTGCGCCATAAGGATCTGTATTTACTTTTTCTGGCTCGTCTTCTAAACTTTCGTTGAATTCAATAATTTCTCCAGACAAGGGTAAAAATAAATCTGACACTGTTTTTACTGCTTCAACAGTACCAAAAACTTCTTCGGCATCTAAAGTTTCGTCTAAGGTATCCACTTCTACATAAACAATATCACCTAATTCGCTTTGAGCGAAATCTGTAATACCTATGGTAGCTGTATCGCCTTCAATTTTGATCCATTCGTGATCTTTAGTGTACTTTAATTCTGATGGTGTATTCATCTTTAATGTGATATATTGTTAATGTCACAAATGTAATTTTTTAATAGCTTCAATTCAAGCTTAATTTCCAAAATTATAACGTAGGGTAATTCCTGATCTTAAAGCGGTTTGTGGAAATGCCGTTGAAATTGCAAAATCTGAGAAGGTATAATCGAAATAGAAAATAGCTGTTAGGTTTTTATTGAAGGCATAATCCGCTGTATATTTTAAACCCCAAATTGTTTGACCTGCTGTGATTTGATTATTTTCTAAATCTAAATATCTAATAATCGTTTTATTATCTCTCACCGAAATATCTGCACGCATATTTAAATCACTCACAATAATTTGTTTTGGACCTGCGAGTTTTGAACGAATTCGTAAATCTTTAAAGCGATATCCTAAACCAAGGGTATATTCTTCTCCTTGTATTTCGGTCATTAAATTGTTATCAAAACTTAAGGATAAAGTTCGGTCTGTTCTTATCTCTGCCAGTACCTTTAATGAATTCTTGAGTTCAAAATCTAATCGGACTAAAGGACTAAATTGTTCTTCTAAATTAATATTACTAAAAAGCACCCTACTCTTAAAATTACCTGCCTGATCCACTGCATCTTGATTTCGAGGGTCGTTAGCCGGAAGATTTATAAATGGTGCCACATAATCTAAGTTTGTTCTAAATTGATTAATGGTATAACTCGATCTATATCCATGCTGCACAGAGAAACGTCTGAATGTTCTCTTAAACCATGGAATTTTCATTAAACCTGTATATTTTAATTGCCAATTTGGAATTGGAATATCTCTAAATGAACTCAGGCTAGCATTTTCTGCATTAGAACCTTGATAAGCCGATAAAAACGCTGGTATTAATACACGTTGACTATTTTTACCGAAACCTAAAGGAAATCCTTCAGCATCTTGATTAGCCACATCGTTAACATCGATACCTGCTCTTGTTGCTAGTCGTCTTGCAACTACTAATCTATTTTCTCTAAAGGCATCAAACGTTTCAGATTGATTTTCGTCACTGCTACTAAATGCGGTTCTAATTAAAGCCGTTGAAATATTAAAGTTACCGAATGTATTTGGTGTTAATGCCCTGTAATCGTTAAAGCCATCGCCATTTCCAACACCAACGTCATTTCCTTCGCCATCTAAGAAATCCTCTACCCTAAAGTTTTCGGTATAATTTTCTGCGTAGGTTCTATTACCTATTAAATCGAGTTTAAAATCACGCAATGGTTCTACGTTTACAGAATAGTCTAAACTTGTATTTTTGACTCTGGTAAACTGCTGATTAAAATCTGGGAAATTAGTTAACCAACCATTTCTAGCGGCTAAACCTCTAACATCTCCTTGTCCACCAAAGGTATAACCCACTGTAGGTCTTAATGTGCCAACAAAACCTGGTGTTGGTAAATAACCTGGTAAAAAAGTACCATTATTTTCGCTATAGGTCAGCTGCACACGCTTCACCATAGTTATCACATCAATAAACGTGTTATATGCTTTTTTACCTGCACTTAACTTGTTTGGATCTTTCGCTTCTTTACCATCAGCACTTTTTTCTGGTGTTGCAGAACGCGCTCTTGGTGTATCTCTTCTGCTTCTTCCACGGCCTCTCGGTTTTCCTTTTCTTACCAAACCTAAGGTTTTGTATAAGGTTTCCATGTTAAGTGTGGTATTGAGATTGTGCGTGTTAGAATTTTGTATGGCATGGCCTAAATCAAAACTTTGAAGCACATTTGGTGTGTCTGGATTATTATCCGCATCTATTGCAACCTCTAAGCCTTCATTTAAATCTGAGCCTTTTTGCCATTGAAACGAACCGTTATACGCATAAGTTGCTTTTAAGAAACTTAGAATCGGAATTTTATATAAAGGTAATTCGTAATTTAATTGAAGTTGCTGTGTTTGTAAGTTTGGATCTCCAAGATCAAAGAAACCATCCCAAACATCAAGTGCTGCATCTTGACGTCCATTGATACGATCATCCACAAAATAATTACGTACAATATTAGAATTCGCAGCCATAAAGTTTAAACTTAAAGCATCCGTAATATTATAGTTAATGGCATATTGTAAATCGAACGTGTAATTTCTTCTAAATAATTCTTCAATACCAATATTGTTTCCTGCTAATTCTACTTCTCTAAATTTCTGTTTACTAAATTGTCTGTTAATATCTGTATTTAGTGAAAAACTTGAAGGCAATAAATTAAGATTAAAATCCTTTAAGATTTTCCAACTTTTACCAGTGAAGAGTGAATCGTTCTTTTTAAAGGGTTCAATTTTTAGCGGTTCGAAAGCAAAATTATAGTTAGCACCTGCACGTACGGTTTGGTCTAAGGCATTTTCAATTTCAAAGTTGCGCTGTTCTACTTTATTATAACTGTAATTAAGCGTTAGGTTTTCAACATCATAAAAGCGCCGTTTAGACTCGCCTGTTTTTTGTTTTCTGACTCCGATAAAATTAACACTTTGTCGTCTGGTGTAATCTTCGGATTGTTCTCTTATGGTTTCTTCCTCTTCCGCTGTATCAGCAGCATCTAATCGTGATTCTAAGGTAAGATCATTATAAAATTGATCGAATTTAGGAGTAATTAATTCTTCACTTTGTGCATAATTAAATGGAATTTGAACTCCCCATTTTTTTGGCAGAAGTTGCCCTAGTTGTACGTTGGTTACCACATCGTATTGTTGCACATCTTCTAAACTTCGTTCATTAGGTCCTTGCTCAATGCCACCAAAACCAATAGTACTGCGTCTTCCTGTAGCACTAATATCTGCAAAATCAGCAATTTGTGCATCCATACTTGCAACGGCTGCCCAACCACCTTCATTTTCTAGATCTGACATCCTTAATTCGTTGAACCAAGCTTCGCCACATATATTTTCACCAGACATGAGTGCGTTACCATTTTTAACACCCATCATCAGTACTCTAATATCACCAAAATTTGGATTTCCTTTTACTGCGATACGTTGTTGTCTTGTACCTTGCACATTAGTATATGCTTGATTTATATCTGGTAACGGATTTTCATCAAGTACACCATCCACCACATTATAAAACGTAGCCTCTTGATTCCCTAAGGTACCAGCAGAAATTCCGAGCGCTTTAATTTTTTGTAAAAACTCTAAAGGAATATTGATTTCGTTTTGCTCTGGCCAAATTACTTGCTGTGCATCACCTTCTGCAAAATCAGATGGTAAAAGTGGCACTTCTATCTGATAATAGTTTTGCGTAAAATCATTACCCATTCTTATAAAACCGACCATTTCTCCAGGCAATAAGGTTGACCCTTCTTGCGCTTGAGCGTGCATAAACATCCGCAGCTTTTTATACTGACGCATGTCTATATTAATGTTTTTAAACACACCACGAGAATCTGCAGGCTCTAAATCACAGGCCTGCAATACTAAAGCTTGCTCATTTTGTCTAATAATCGTATTGTTATTATTCAGTTCTTCTTGCCTTACACCTGGTGGAATTTGATAACTAGGATTATCTTGGATACTAACCACACCGACACTAAAATCTGCGTTATCACTATTGTTAGTAGTATCGTTATCTAAGTCTAAAGTGTAACGTCTCCAATCGCTACGTACCAAATCTAAACTCGCTAAACGCAGTACTGTTTCTTGCGCAAAACCAGATAAAAATAAACGTGCAAAACGTACCGATCGTATATCTGAAATACCACCTACACGACGTGTTTCTTCATTAATTGGAATTCTGAACTGATACCATTTTACATCCGTTCTTACATCACCATTTGGTAAAATCACTTCAAAATTCTCCTTAATATCATTAATAAAAGGGTTGTTAGGATCTAATAAACTTGCTGGAGTCATATCAATTTCATATTCAAAATAACTATCAATGGTGTTCATTGTGTTATCTCTATTGATATCTTCAACATCTGGTTGTGTTGTCGAACCTCTGTTGGTATCTGTAAACAAGTCTGGCGTATTTCCTTCTACACCGTTATATTTTTTGTAACGCTGAGAAATATCACCATCTGTATTTAAGTAAAATGTATAATTATCATTTGCAGGATCTTCTAACCCAGCAAAATTGGCATAGATTGCTGATAGTTCAGGATCGTCTGGAAATGTTGGTATTTCCTCACTATCGTCATAACCATCTAAACCTACATCTTGAAATGCGCGCTCTGCACCAGTAGTGCCAAACGTGTAAATTAAAGATTGATTTTGCGGCACCACAGTACCGAAAGAGGTTGGTGTTAATCCGGAAATATCACCATCTTCTGGTAATCCATTTTCGTATTGTTTTTGACCATCTTTTATAACATCTTCCGACACATTACCGAGATTGATATAAAATTTTCCTCCAACATTGGTTGGATCATCTAAAAACGGATCTTGTATCCAAAATTCTATAAATTCTACATTGGCTTGCTCAAAATCAGTAGAGGTGATTTGACGCGTAATTCCAGCCCAACTACTTCTTGGATTATCCATAACATTATCAGCAGCGGTTGGATCGAAATTATAAGGACCACGTTCGGTAGGATAATACGCTAAATCGAGTGTGTTGATAACCGACGTTTGTCCTTGTACAATATCTTGATTAAAAATTTCCTCAATAAAAATTCGTCTCGTAGATAATAAGGATACATCATCATCTGTAATACCATCTGGTCGTTGGTTACTATAAAATATAGGATCTACAGTGTACCAATTTAAAAGTGCCCTTCCATAGCCATTTTGTACTCCTGTAGCATCACTACCAGGAACCGTTGCTGGTAAACTACTTGGGCGACTCGATAAGGTCCAAGATAATGGACTTAATAAATCAATAGCACCTTGTGTTCCTTCAAAATCATCTATATATGCAGTGGCTTCGCCATTAAAATCTGCTCCGTTTGGTGCACCTGGCAACAAATAAGCAAATTCACCTCGTAATGAAAGATTGGACGGCACATCGGTATCTATATTTGGTAATTTATTCACCATTCGCGTTAAAAACGGAACTTCCGTAGAGTAGTTTCCGTTAAAGCCAAAGATGGTATTATTAATAGGTTCTGTATTAAAGTTGGCTTTTTGTGTAATAGGACGTTCGTTAAGATTTAATAGTGTCGCACCTAAAACAAAATTTTCATCGAATTGATGTTCAACATTTATACCTGTAAAACGTCTGGTTTGCTGACCAAAAACAGCATTGTTTTCTACAGATACGTTAATTGGTGTGTTTGAGGCATTTAAAGCTTCATCTAAAATTTCTACACGTCCTAATTGATAATTTACCGTATAATCGACACCTTCTACCAATTGTCTTCCACCAGCAGTCACTCTAACCGAACCTCTTGGTACGTTAAACGCGCCAATAGGAATACCTCCACCTCCACCACTACTTTTAAAACGTCCTTTTATTTGAAATTTATCCTTTTCGGCTTCATCTAACGCTTGTGTTTTGGTTGATTTATAAAGTAAATCGTAAACATATTTTTCTTGATTTGGGTTATCGTAAACGTCTAAATCGTATTGTGCATCATTATTTGCGGCACCATCAGTATCTAAAACATCAAATAAATAACGTCCAAAAGGTTCAGCCTTAGTAAAAATAATTTTTCCATTTTGGGATAATACGGTTACGCCTTCGGCATAATCAAAGAAACCATCACCTCCTTCTTGCGGATCGTTATTAAAATTTAAGCGGTCTAAATGAAATAATCGTATTAAAGCTGTTTCCCTAATGTCCGTATCATCATCAGGAGTTGTCGTATTATTATCAAACGTTGGAAATGTGGTGCCTTCCACTGGTGTAATAAAGTTTAATGGAGACGCTTCGGTATAGAAAATGTTCAATCTAAAATCTTCTTGACTGAGCTGAAATGCTCCAGTATCGTAGATGTTTTTCATCATTAAACCCCAAATCGGCTGTTCTACCGCAGTTACAGCACTTTTTAACATTTTAAGTACTAAACTTTGGTTGTCTATAACTTGATTTCCAGCATTATTTTCACCAACAACCGTAGCATCTACACCATCATTAGCAAATTCACCTACTTGAAATACTTGTCCGCCAATAGTATATTGAAAGGCAACGGCTAAAACTTCATCATTCAGTAAACGCTGGTTTAAAGAAATATAACCCAATTGCGTGTTTAAAACATATTCTTGTCCTTCAGTTAATTTTCTTGCAGATTCTAACTTTCCATAATCAAATCCTTCATTCACATTAACAAGAACACCTCCTTCGATGTTGGTAATATTCCTAACAGCTTCCGTTAATAATGATCCAGGACCTCCAATGTTGTTTGGGTCAAAATTATTGTTTTTATTATTTGGTTTTGCATTTGGGCTATTCACAAAGTTGGCAGGAAAAGGATCTAATCCGATATTTTCTATAGTCGATTCTCCTAAATCTTGGAAGGCAACAATGTTTCTAACGTTCTCTGTCTGGTTATTTCTATTGGTTACCCAAACTTCTGCTCTTGTAATTTGAAGTCCTTGGTTGTCTATAAATGGATATTGCAATAAAGCTTTATCATACGTTTCTCTAAAATATTGTGCTAAGAAAAAGTGTCTGTTTTCATCATAGTCTCTTGCAAAAAACTCAAATTCTTCAACAGTGCCACCTCCTTCTGCTACTACAGATTTAGATTGTGATTGCTGCTCGGAAAATACAGCAGTTACCCTGGTTTTACCAAACTGCAATTCTGTTTTTACACCAAAAAGACTTTGCGCTCCAGTAATTAAAGAACTATTTAATGGCATATTAACGTTACCGACTTCAATTTTTCTGATGATATCGTCTTCGGTTGGTGTGTATTCTAATTTTACAATTTGTTGAAAATCGAAGGTCGCTTCTGTATCATAATTTGCGGTGACCTGAAGTCTCGTTCCGACTTTACCCAATAAACTTAAACTAATTCTTTGATCAAAATCGAAGGTGAAGTTCGTCCTATTTCTTGGAGAAAACGCCGGATTATCTTGTCTGGAAAATAACACTCCTAAATCAACTTCAACCGAACCTTGAGGTACGACGTTAATAGTATTGCCACCAAAAATACTTTCGAACAAACCTGAGTTGACATAAAATTCTGGCAATAAATTTCGCTGATCTTCTTCAGAACCTTCTTTTTGGCCTGCTTGTGCATCAGCCATTTTTTTGTAGTAGGCCTTTAATTTTTCTTGTAATACCAGTTTTTGAAATTCATCTGGTGTCAAAATTAAAGGATAATTGATATTAAAATTTCCTATTTTTTCTGTGTAGATGTAGCGATCTAAGATAGGATCATAGGTGTATTTTGAAACAATACTATTTGGGTTTGGCATGTTCAACTTGCCCAAAGCAAAGGACGTGCTTGTAGAATCTTGCTCTGTTTCTGGTTCCGTTTCTTGCGCAGAAACTAAGCCACCTATTAGCATCACAACAGCTAATACGCAATAAAATCTAAAAGAAAAACTTTGATTATTGTTAGTTGTACTCAATTGCATTATAAATTTTTTAGAGCTTCTTTAATTATTTGCTCTACAAAGGCATCTGGTTGAGATTGTAAAATTTTATCCACCACTTTTTCGGATTGTTTTTTGTTAAATCCTAAAACGTCTAAAGCAGATAACGCTTCATCTTTGTGTGTATTGTTTGGCATTAGAGAAAGTTCGTCTATACCATAAACTTTTAACACTTTATCCTTTAAATCTATAATAACACGTTGGGCTGTTTTTATTCCGATTCCCTTTACACTCTGAATTAATGCCACATCACCTGAGGCGATACCTTCTTTTACTTGGCTTGGTGTTAAGGACGATAACATGGTACGCGCTGTATTGGCACCAATACCACTTACTGAAATTAATAATTTAAAAATTTCGCGCTCAGTTTTAGATGAAAAGCCATATAAACTTTGAGAATCTTCTCTTACTTGGAGATAGGTGTAAAGTTTTAGATGTTCTTTATCCGGAATTTCAGAAAATGTATGTAATGATATGTTGATAAAATATCCGACACCATTACAGTCTATAACCACTTCCGTCGGATTTTTTTCTACAAGTTTGCCCTCTATGTGTGTAATCATTTATAGTAAAATGTTAAGAAAAACCAAATGTAATAAAATTATTTACATTAGATATGATGCGACACAGCCTTATATAGGGATTCTTTTTTTTGAGATGGATTGAAGGTCACTGATGCGACTATCGCTCTCAATCGCTTATTTGCTTTAAAATGGATTTTACGGAGATGCTCGGAGAAGAAAAAATGACGCTGACGAAGCTCTGAGATCAGTAGTTTGCACCAGTCGGTAAGACTGGTAGCTTTAGTAAAGTTTTATCGCTATGAATAAAGCACTTGCTATTAGATTCACAAAAGAATAACACAGAGATACGCAGAGATTGCTGCAGAGATTCACGAAGTAAAAAATAACCCTGAAATCTAACGATACTGTCAACTTTTGATACGCTATACTGTGAACACCGAAAAATTCTCGCTAAGGAGCTAAATCGCAACGCAGACAATGAAGCCCTAAGGAACTGAACGCTGAACTCTAAACCTTTGAACACAAAAAAATCTCGCAAAGACGCTAAGATGCAAAGGTATATAACGTAGGAGCAGGGAATTCCGAACGCTGAACTCCGAACTCCTAACTCCTAACTCCTAACTCCTAACTCTAAAACTACTACTTCTGCTGTTTTTTCTCTCGTTCTTGGGCATCCACAACGGCAACTGCGGTCATATTTACAATTTCATCTACGCTTGCATCTAACTGTAAGATGTGAACAGGTTTGCGCATTCCCATCATAATAGGTCCAATCGACTCTGCTCCATTCAGTTCTTTTAATAATTTATAGGTGATGTTTGCTGAATCTAAATTCGGAAAAATAAGCGTGTTTACTTTACGACCAGCTAATTTTGAAAATGGAAAAATATCTTGAAGCATTTTAGAGTTTAAAGCAAAATCAGTTTGCAATTCACCATCAACCACCATTTCTGGATAAACTTTATGTAAATAAGATACAGCTTCTCGTACTTTTTCTGCTCTTGGATTTTCTGATGATCCAAAGTTAGAATACGAAATCATAGCTGTAACAGGTTCGATACCAAACATTTTAGTAACTCTTCCTGTCATTCTTGCAATTTTAGCCAAATCTTTAGCTGTAGGATCAATATTTATAGAAGTATCACTCAAAAACATAGGTCCACGTTGCGTCATCATTACATTGGTTGCTGCAACTCTGGTGATACCATCTGCCATTCCTATTAACTCTAGCATTGGTTTTACAACAGATGGATAGTTGCGAGAATAGCCTGTAATAAGGGCATCTGCATCGCCAACATTAACCATCATAGCTGCAAAGTAGTTACGCTCGCGCATTTTTTTTTCAGCAGAATATAGGGTGACTCCTTGACGCTTACGTTTTTCCCAATATACAGATGCATAACGATTTTTTCGTTCGGTTTCTTCATCTGATTTTGGATCTATAATAGGCACATCAGCATCGAACTCAATCTCTTCCATTAAGGCTATAATGGTTTCTTTTCGTCCTAACAAAATTGGCTGTGCTATTCCTTCTTCATATACAATTTGGGCTGCCTTAAGCACATCGAGCTGATCGGCTTCTGCAAAAACCACACGTTTAGGATTTGTTTTTGCTCTTCCTAAAAGCATACGCACCAACTTATTATCTGAACCTAAACGTTCTAATAATGAATTTCTATATCTATCCCAATCTTCAATAGGCTCTTTAGCCACTCCACTTTCCATGGCTGCTTTTGCCACTGCAGGAGGCACTTCTGCAATTAATCTTGGATCAAATGGTTTTGGAATAATATAATCTCTACCAAAAGTCAATCGGGTTTCAGCATAAGCGATATTCACCTGTTCTGGTACAGGTTCTTTTGCTAAGTCTGACAAGGCTTTAACGGCAGCCATCTTCATGGCTTCATTAATTTTTGTCGCTCTGACATCTAGTGCTCCTCTAAAAATAAAGGGAAATCCAAGGACATTATTCACTTGGTTAGGATGGTCACTACGACCCGTTGCCATAATAATATCTTCTCTTGTATCAATGGCTAGCTGGTAATTAATTTCTGGCACAGGATTCGCCATAGCAAACACAATCGGATTTGCCGACATGGATAAGAGCATCTCTGGTGTTACAATATCTGGCTGCGATAAACCAACAAATACATCGGCATTTTTCATCGCGTCATCTAGAGTATCTAATTCTAAATGTGTGGCAAACTCAGCTTTTTCTGGTGTTAAATTGGTACGGTTATTTCTAATGACTCCTTTACTATCGAGCATTACAATATTTTCGCGCTTTGCACCAAAGGCTTGGTACAAACGTGTACAAGAAATGGCTGCTGCTCCTGCTCCACTGACAACGATTCTGACATCTTTAATATTTTTTTCAGCTAATTCTAGAGCATTCAAAAGTGCTGCTGCTGATATGATTGCTGTACCATGCTGATCGTCGTGCATCACAGGAATATCTAATTCTTCCTTTAAACGACGTTCTATTTCAAAAGCTTCAGGAGCTTTAATGTCTTCCAAATTAATGCCTCCAAAGGTGGGAGCAATATTTTTTACTGTGGCAATAAACTCTTCAATATTTTCTGTACCAACTTCAATATCAAACACGTCAATATCCGCAAAGATTTTAAACAATAAGCCTTTGCCTTCCATAACGGGTTTTGATGCTTCTGGTCCAATATTTCCTAAACCTAAAACCGCAGTTCCATTAGAAATAACAGCCACTAAATTTCCTTTGGCTGTGTATTTATAGACGTTATCAATATCCTTTGCAATTTCTAAGCAAGGCTCTGCAACACCTGGAGAATATGCTAAAGAAAGATCGCGCTGCGATGCATATTTTTTGGTAGGCACCACTTTTATTTTACCTGGTGTAGGTTTTGCGTGATATAATAAGGCTTCAATACGTTTACTTCTTTTAGTCATAAATTAAATGGTTTAGATACTTTCTTCGAGCTTTAAATAATTCTAAAGCCGATTAAATATAAGCTACAAAGATAAGGATAGATTTTTGGTATTAATCCTCTCAATTTTTAAAAAATAATCGTTTCTTCGTTCTAACGTGAATTAAATTCTTACCATGAGAATCCTCCTTTTAGTATTGTTGTTTTTTTTGAACTTGAAGTCTTTTGCGCAAAGCACTAAAAAATTAACACTCGTTGATGCAACAACTCAAAAAGTCATTCCCTTTGCTAATGTTGTTTTTAATGGTAAAGCTTACAAAGGTACTTCAACGGATATTGATGGTGTGTTTTATGTAGCAGCTACCATTAAAACCATCACTATTAGTTATGTAGGTTATGAAACAAAAACGGTGAACCTCATTGACGTAACAGATCAAATTATAACACTCCAACAAAAAGTTAGTACGCTCGAAGAAGTTGTTATTAGCAGCTCTGAAAATCCTGCACATCGCATTATTGAAAACGTTATTGCCAATAGAGATCTCAATAATCCTAAAAATTTAGGCTCCTACACTTATATTTCTTACGACAAAATCATTGTAGATATTAAGGATCGTAAACCTGTAACAAACTCTGTCGATGCTGGCCAAAATCTTTTTAAGGATGCACACTTTTTTATAACAGAAACGGTCGCTAAACATAAATATTTAAAACCAAGATTTACGGAAGATAGTGTTATTGCAAGGCGCACCTCTGGTTTAAAAAATCCGAATTTTGCTATTTTAGCGAATACCTTTCAACCGTTTTCCTTTTACAGCGAACATATTGAACTTTTTGCAACGCCTTATCTCAATCCTATTTCTAAAGGAAGTACTAAGAAATATAAATTCAGATTAAAAGATGAGTATCTCGTAGGAACGGATACTGTTTTTGTCATTTCATTTGAACCAAAAGCCAACCGAAATTTTGAAGGCCTAACAGGTTTACTTTACATTAACTCTAACCAATATGCCGTGGAAAGTGTGGATGCTAAAACCTATAATTCTGGAAAAATTGATGTCACCATTCAACAGAAATACAAATTTGTAAATAATCAATACTGGTTTCCTGAGCAGTTAAATTTTGAGATTATTGTTGGCGAAGGTGCGGACGCTTTTAAATATGTTGGTAAAAGTTATCTTTCTGAAATAAAACCAAATACCGCTCTAACAAAAAAAGACTTTCCTTTTGTATCGCTTACATTACCTGAATCTGTAGGAGGAAAAGATTCAAAATACTGGGATAATTATAGAAAAGAGGTTTTAAATACACAAGAACTGCGCACCTATACACTCATAGACAGTATCGGAGAAGACGTCGATTTTGATAGATTTTTAAAATTTCCTCAAAAATTCTTTGAGGGTCGATTTCCGTTGAAATATGTGGATGTTGATTTACGCAATGTCATTCGTTTTAATAAACATGAAAATGTAAGACTAGGTGCTGGTTTTTTAACCAATGACGACCTTCTTAAAAATGTATCTTTAGGTGCTTTTGCAGGTTATGGCTTTAGAGATGGCGCTTGGAAATATGGTGGATCGTTAGACATCGATGTCCCAGGAAAAAAAGATGTTTCATTTCATTTGAATTACGAAAATAGTATTAGAGAAGTTGGCACGTATGCTGGTAATAACATTAGAAATCCTTTTGTAGCGCGAAATATTATTGCGAGTCAAATGGATGCTATTGAAGCTTTAAATGTGCGTACCGACATGAAACTCTTAAGAAATATGAATTGGTCTTTGGGTTTTAACACAGCTGAAGTGACTCCGCTCTATAACTATGAATTTATCAATAACAATAGTGCTGTGAGACGTTATACAAATTCTGAAGTCAACTTTGGTATTGGTTACCACGTGAACGAAAAACTTATAAATTCTTTTGGCGCAACGACGAGACTAGCCAATGACACTCCTATTTTTAATCTGGTTTACTCGAGAGGTTTAGAAGACGCTTTTAATTCTGATTTTAGTTATAATAAACTCCGCTTCACCTTAGATCATAGTTTTATCAGTAAAGGTTTGGGCAAAACCGGCTATAGACTCGATTTAGGGTATATAGACACCGCCTTACCTTATGGTTTGCTCTTTACAGGAGAAGGGACTTTAGACCGACAAATTCCTTTTGTAGTACCGCATTACTTTCAAACCGTAACGCCTTACGAGTTTTTATCAGATCGCTATGCGCATCTTTTTATATCGCACAATTTTGGGAGATTATTTAATAACAAAGGTTCCTTTCAACCTGATATATTGTGGCATAATAATTTTGGTATTGGTAGTTTAGAACATCCAGCTAGCCATCAGTTCATTACATTTGAAACTAAAGAGGCCTTGTTTTTAGAAACCGGATTAGAACTTCAGAATCTTATAAAGCTACCGTTTGAAAATTTTGGATATGCTGGTTTTGGTTTGGGCGCATTTTACCGCTATGGCTATCATAGTTTTGAGAATACTGAAGATAACTTTGCAGTTAAATTTTCTTTTGGGTTTAGTTTTAGGTAGGTTATCAATCCTTAAAAAACCCAATATTCCTTTCCAACACTGAAAACTTCGTCCGTTTTACAGGAGATTTCTGAAAGACTTTTCTAAAGAAATAATTAATATTGAGCCGAATAAAATTACTAATCGGCTCATTTTTTTATTATATTTGAGCCGCATTAAAGTTTTAATCGGCTCAGCATGTATAATTGGCAACTAAAAGATTGGCCACAATTTAAATATGATAACACTCAGTTAGAAGAGCGGCTTTATACGTTTGCTGAAAAATCTGGTCGTATACGTGGTGCTTTAAAAGCGATATCTCAACAAGACCAGCTACAAGCTACCATAGATATTTTAGTTACCGAAGCCCTAAAGACGTCGGAAATTGAAGGAGACTATTTAAGTCGTGAAGATGTTATGTCTTCCATTAAAAATAATCTAGGATTTCCAGTAGACAAAAAAATTAAAGATCAAAATGCCAAGGGTATGGCTAACCTTATTACGGATGTTCAAAACACTTATAGTGATCGTCTTACAGAACCTAAACTTTTTGATTGGCATAAAATGATATTCCCTGAAACTAAAGGCATAACTGTTGGTCAATGGAGAACCCATGAAGAACCCATGCAAGTCGTTTCTGGTAGAATAGATCAACCCACTGTGCATTTCGAAGCACCTCCATCTCAGCAAGTGCCTTTTGAAATGACCCATTTTATAAAGTGGTTTAACGCTACTGCGCCAAAGTCGACGAAGGCTATTATTCATGCTCCGATTCGTTCGGCAATTTCTCATCTTTATTTTGAAACCATTCATCCCTTTGAAGATGGAAACGGTCGTATTGGAAGAGCTATTGCCGAAAAAGCAATATCCCAAACCGTTGGTTATCCAGTACTTTTAAGTCTTTCTGCAGCAATCGATGCTAAGCGAAACCATTATTATGACGCTTTAAAAGAAGCACAACGCAGTAATGAAATTACACCGTGGTTAAACTATTTTATCGATATTATATTAAATGCTCAAGATGCGTCGGAAGCATTGATTGACTTTACTTTAAAGAAAACCAAACTCTTTGACCGTTACCTAAATCAATTAAACGCGAGACAACTAAAAGCGATTAAACGCATGCTTCGGGAAGGATCAAAAGGGTTTGAAGGAGGCATGACCGCTAAAAAATATATGAGAATTACGCAAACATCCAAACCAACAGCTACAAGAGATTTACAGAAATTATTAAGTCTGGGTGTTTTTAAAGTTGATGGAGATGGAAGAAGCACGTCTTATCAGCTTGTTTTAGGTTGATTTTTAATATGAATTGATACCTACAAGGTTTTGAAAACTTTGAAGGATAAGGCTTCACTTCAAAAACTTAATATTCCGCTCTAACCCAGAAAACTTAGTTCGTTTTACTGCCGATTTTTGAAAAACCTTTCTAAAAGTATCTTCCGTAATTTCTTCCCAATCCTTCTTTGACATATCCAATAATTCAGGGTGTGGATTGAATAAGGGTTCCTTATGTGATTTTGAAAATCGATTCCAAGGACAAACATCCTGGCAGATATCGCAACCAAACATCCAATCGTCAAATTTTCCTTTAAATTCTGTTGGAATGTTTTCTTTAAGTTCTATCGTAAAGTAGGAAATACACTTACTACCATCTACCACATAAGGTTCTGTAATCGCTTCCGTTGGGCAAGCGTCGATACATTTTGTACACGTGCCACAATGATCTGTTACTGGTGTATCGTAATCGAGTTCTAAATCTATGATTAATTCGGCTATAAAATAAAAAGAACCCACTTGTTGGGTTAATAAATTAGAATGTTTCCCTATCCAACCTAAACCCGATTTTGCAGCCCAAGCTTTATCTAAAACTGGAGCAGAATCCACAAAAGCACGTCCACCGACCTCTCCGATTTCATCTTGAATATGGTGCAATAACGTTTTTAATTTATCTTTTATCACAAAATGATAATCAGTGCCGTAAGCGTATTTCGATAGTTTATAGCTATTAGCCGTTTGCTCTTGGCTTGGATAATAATTCAATAATAAGGAGACCACACTTTTTGATCCTTCTACCAATAATGTTGGGTCTAAACGTTTATCGAAATGATTTTCCATATAACGCATCTCACCATTCATATTTTTATTAAGCCAAGTTTCTAATCTTGGTGCCTCTTCTTCTAAAAAGCCAGCTTTACTAATACCACAAGACAAAAAACCGAGACGTTTGGCTTCGGCTTTTATAATAGCGCTGTATTTAGAAGTGTTGTTTGGCATTATGCTCTTCTTTCAAACTTTAAAATGGCGTTTTTTGGCTTTAGCGTAATAAGTGGTGTAATGTCTATGTCTTTAAATTCAGGATGAATTTTATAGTTTGAAACCAATTCTGATACTGCAATAATCATTTCGAACATGGCGAAATTATTTCCGATGCATTTCCGTGGGCCAGCACCAAATGGAAAATATTGCGACGAAAATTTTCGACTGCCTTCATTAAACCGTTCTGGCAAAAATTCAGTTGGCCGTTCCCACAGTTTTGGGTGCCGATGCATTTCGTACACTGAAAATAGTAAGTTAGATTTTGCTTCAAAATGCAAACCCTTAAAATCATCTGGCTCTATATTTAAACGATCTATAAAATAGGCTGGTGGATACAGTCGCATCGCTTCCTCTAAAACTTGCTGGCAGATTTTAGATTTGGTGACCAAATCCATTAAATCCTCACTTTCTTGTTTTAATACCAAACGTTCTGCATATATTTTTTCTTGCCATTCTGGATGCAAGGCTAGTAACTGTGAAGTAAAAGTGAGTGCGTTTGATGTAGTTTCATGGCCTGCTGTAAAAAGGATTAAAATTTCGTCGATAAGCTGTTCTTCCTCCATCGCATTGCCATCGTCGTAACGCGCATCTAGAAGCATGTCTAACAAATCTCCATGGTTAACGTTTGAAGCTCTGCGCTCGTTTACCATGCCTTTTAAAATTTGTCTGGCTTCGCGTGTTAGTTCGAGATGTTTTTCAATTTCACCACTGATGTTAAACCACCAACCTAAATACGGTTGACGTAACTCTCTCACCAACATCTTTTGGGCTTGCTCTGTAATATACTGCAACCGATTAATATCATCTTGATTTGCTGCACTGCTAAACAAGGATTTCACAACCGTTTGAAATGCCAAATCGTTTAAAATAGGAAATATATCTATTGGAGCATTTGGTGTGATGTTTTCATATTCTAAAACAATCGCATTTTTAATGCTTTGCAAAAGATTCTCAAGTTGTTTTTTATGAAACGCAGGCTGAATCAGTTTGCGTTGTTTTTTCCAATGATCGCCCTCTGAAGTCAACAAACCTTTACCAACGTATTTCACTAAATCTTCGGTCTGAATTTTAGATTTTGTATAGTTGCGCTGATTTTTCTGAAGTACATATTCTGCAAAGGCAGCATCTCTCACAAAAATAACACTGTTTTTAAGCCCTAGTTTTAATCTAAAAATATCTCCTTGTTCTTCAAAATTTTGATGATGAAATGGGAGCGGATTTTTTAAAATGTCTAGTGAATGTTTTATAAATCGACTTAAAGGAACGGTTGGTATGTTTTGTTTTGGGTTCAACATTTTATAATTGTGTCTATATTTGGAGCTTCACTTTAGTTTAAATTTAATCTATAAAGTACCTTTTAGCGCATGAGTTACTCGCATTTAAAAAGGTTAGGTTAAACTTCTAAAACAAGCCTCCTTGTGTTGGTCCTTTAATTTTCCCTAAATGCTTATAAGCTTGTTCTGTGACTTCGCGTCCACGTGGTGTGCGCATAATAAAGCCTTGTTGAATGAGAAATGGCTCATAGACTTCTTCAATGGTTTCCGTACTTTCGCTCACTGCTGTGGCAATGGTACTAATACCAACTGGACCACCTTTAAACTTATCGATGATGGTCATTAATATTTTATTATCCATTTCATCTAAACCATAGGCATCTACATTCAGTGCTTTTAGTGAAAATCTAGCTATCTCAATATCAATTTTACCATTGCCTTTTATTTGTGCGAAATCTCGAACACGTCTTAATAAGGCATTAGCAATACGTGGTGTTCCTCTACTTCTGCCAGCAATTTCTATTGCCGCTTCCATAGTAATCGGCATATTTAATATAGATGCACTTCGCTGTACAATTGTGGTTAGTAATTCTGTTTTATAGTATTGTAAGCGACTACTGATACCGAAACGTGCACGCATTGGTGCTGTTAGCAATCCAGACCTTGTAGTGGCACCAACTAGTGTGAATGGATTTAAATTAATTTGAACGGTTCTGGCATTAGGACCAGATTCAATCATGATATCAATTTTATAATCTTCCATTGCAGAATAGAGATACTCTTCTACAATTGGACTCAAACGATGGATTTCGTCTATAAACAAAACATCGCGTTCTTCGAGATTGGTCAATAGTCCTGCTAAATCCCCTGGTTTATCTAAAACAGGACCTGAAGTTACTTTAATACCAACTTCCAACTCATTTGATAAGATGTGTGCTAGTGTTGTTTTACCTAGTCCTGGAGGTCCATGAAATAGGGTATGATCTAAAGCTTCTTCTCTTAACTTCGCCGCCTGAACAAATACCAATAGATTTTCTAAAACTTGGTCTTGACCCGTAAAATCTTCAAAGGTTAAGGGTCTTAACTTTTTTTCGACATCTAGCTCTTCAGGACTAAAATTATCGTTGGATGGATCTAAGTTTTCGTTCATAATACTAGCCGCAGCGACCCTAAGGTTTTTGGTTTATTCTTTAATACTCAAATATAACGAAAAAGCCTTTCTGAAAACAGAAAGGCTTTAATATTGTGAGTCTCTTTAACGAGATTCTAAATTTATTTTTGACGCTAATGTTGCAATTCTTCTTCGCCTTCTTTCATTGGTACATTTTGCGGAACAAAATCTTCATCATGTCCTGGCTTACTGTAATCGTAAGACCATCTGTAAACTGTTGGTAATGCACCTGGCCAGTTTCCGTGAAGGTGCTCAACAGGAGCCGTCCACTCTAGTGTATTCGATCTCCAAGGATTCTGTACCGACTTCTTACCGTAAAAAATACTCACGATAAAGTTGTATAAGAACACTAACTGAACGAGTCCACCTACTAATGCAAACATTGTAATTACCACATTGGCATTCGTAGTATCGTCAAATAAAGGGAAATTAGAATTCGTGTAATATCGTCTTGGTAAACCAGCCATACCTATGAAGTGCATTGGGAAAAACACACCGTAAGCTGCAATAGCTGTCACCCAGAAATGTAAATAGCCTAAGTTTTTATTCATCATGCGACCATACATTCTTGGGAACCAATGATACACACCAGCAAATACACCATACAATGCCGATATACCCATTACCAAGTGGAAATGCGCCACTACGAAGTACGTATCGTGAACATTAATATCTAAGGCACTATCACCAAGAATAATACCTGTAAGTCCACCAGTTATAAATGTTGAAACTAATCCGATAGAAAATAGCATGGCAGGATTCATTTGCAGATTCCCTTTCCATAGCGTGGTGATATAATTAAAGGCTTTCACCGCAGATGGAATTGCTATCAATAAGGTTGTAAATGTAAATACAGAACCTAAAAATGGATTCATACCTGATATAAACATGTGGTGACCCCAAACAATGGTTGATAAAAAGGCAATTGCTAATATCGAAGCTACCATGGCACGGTATCCAAAAATTGGTTTACGTGAATTGGTTGCAATAATTTCTGAAGTAATACCTAATGCAGGTAATAATACAATATAAACTTCAGGGTGACCTAAAAACCAAAATAAGTGCTCAAATAATACTGGCGACCCACCTTGATAATGCAATACTTCACCTTGAATGAAAATGTCTGATAAAAAGAATGATGTTCCAAAACTTCTATCCATTATCAATAATAAAGCTGCAGATAATAATACTGGGAAAGAAATAACACCAATTACAGCTGTGATAAAAAATGTCCAAATTGTTAGAGGAAGTCTTGTCATAGACATTCCTTTTGTTCGTAAGTTAATTACAGTAACAATATAGTTAAGTGAACCAAGTAAAGAAGAAGCAATAAATATAGCCATAGATACTAACCATAATGTCATACCCATGCCTGAACCACCTTGAGCTAATGGTAATGCACTTAATGGAGGGTAAATAGTCCATCCAGCTGCTGCAGGTCCAGCTTCAACAAATAAAGAAATAACCATGATTACACTAGATAGAAAAAATAACCAATATGAAACCATATTTAAGAATCCCGATGCCATATCACGTGCACCAATCTGTAATGGAATTAATAAGTTACTAAACGTACCACTTAAACCGGCAGTTAATACAAAAAATACCATGATGGTCCCATGAATAGTCACCAATGCCAAATAAATATCTGCATCCATAACTCCGTCAGGAGCCCATTTCCCTAATAATGCCTCAAATAACACATTCGGTTCTTCTGGCCATGCAATTTGCATACGGAACATGATTGACAT
>NZ_JBGCDQ010000058.1:0-3836 GCF_045105575.1 Winogradskyella sp.
CGCTGAACGCCCTTAAGAGTGCCATTTGCACGTATGCGTTTGTCTTTACAATGCGGACAAGTAATCGCTTTTGAATCATTGGTGTCTTTTACTTGGCTCTCTTGCAAAGACAGTGATAGCAATGAGGACACAATTTCTTGTTGAACAGATGAAGAACTATTAACGAAGAAATCTCTGAAATCTGATGGAATCATATAGAAAGGGTCTTAACAAAGATAACAAATATCTATTTTAGAACTTAGCCTTATTGATTTAACAGAAAATCAAGGTGGATATAGCCCAACGGATAGTTACCTAGCAAGTTATTTCTTTGATAAAAAGCCTACTTTATGGATGTCTAGTTATGAAAGACGCACGAAAGAGACAGAATCTGTTTCTACTTTTAAAGAAGTTGGTGGAGAACGCTATTTAAATAAATCCATATTTATTTTGGTAAGTGAGAATACCTTCTCGCTTGCTGAAAAATTTGCTTATGGCTTAAAACACTTTAATAAAGCAAGAATAATTGGACAAACTAGTGCTGGAGCAGCTCACGCAATTGATTTTATGGAAGTAAACGAAAATTATCTTATACAACTTCCAATTAGTCGTAATATCCACCCTGTTACGAAAATAGATTGGGAAGGAACTGGTGTTATACCAAATATTATCACAAGTAATAATGAAGCGTTAAAAACTGCCCACCTAAAAGCACTGAATGAACAAATCGAAAGTTTGAAAAAGCAAACCATCGTTGGGCCGATTTTAAAAAGATATGAAAAAGTTAAAACGGAAATAAACAACCGCTAACAATGGCTATAAGTAATTGCTTGTTCCCGCCTACTTCTGAAAATCCTCGCGGATTTTCAGTTTGGTGTGTACTTGCAAAGTTAGGTGCTAAATCACACAACTACTCATAGCCGAGAACGTTGCCAATAATTATGACCCGGCCTGAATGAAGGCTACATAATTTTAAACATTATGTACAAGAATGACAAAGTAATTAGACGGTATTCAGAACCTTTTAAACTGAAAATTTTAGCCGAACTTACAACTGGAAAACACACAAAGAGTGAACTATGTAAGCTCTATTCTATTGCACCTACAACAGTAAATGTGTGGATAAAAAAATACAATCGAAAAGACTTAATGAACACTAGAGTAAAAGTGGAAACTAAAGATGAAATATCAAGAATCAAAGCACTTCAAAAGGAGATTGAACAGCTCAAAAAACTACTGTATAAAAAGGATTTAGATGCTTTGGTGTTAGATTCATATCTAGAAGTGGCTGCAGAAGATCTAGGCTATAAATCTGTCCTGGAACTAAAAAAAAAGCTAAGTATCAAGCCTTAATCAAGGCCAGAGAAAAGCCAAAGGGATTTGCTTCTCTAACTACCATAACCCATTGTTTTGGACTTAAACGGGATGCTTACTACAAGTACAAACGTAGAGAAGATAAACGTTTAGAGATAGAGAAAAAAGTTGTTGCAATAGTCAAGAATAGACGAAAATCCCTTCCTAGAGAAGGCGTGCGTAAACTCACTAAATCTTTAAACAATGAGTTTGTAAAGGCCAACCTTAAAATCGGTAGAGATACCCTATTCAATATCCTTAGAAAACACAATATGCTTACACTTAGAAAGAAAACTAGTCCCAGAACAACTAACTCATTACACAGGTTCTACAAGTATAAGAATATCATTAAAGATATTAAAGTGACTAAATCAAACCAAGTCTGGGTTAGTGATATTACTTACATTAGAACCATAAAAGGCTTTTGCTACTTAGCACTAATTACAGATATGTACAGCCGTAAAATCGTTGGATACGACATTAGCAATAGCCTAGAACTTAAAGGCTGTGTCAGAGCTTTAAACAAAGCTTTATATAAAGCTAAAGATGTTAAACAGCTTATTCATCATTCAGATAGAGGCACACAATATTGCAGTAACCTTTACACTCAAATTTTAAAGAGAAACAATATCGGTATTAGTATGACACAAGAAAATCATTGTTACCAAAACGCAATGGCAGAGCGTGTAAATGGAATCTTAAAAGATGAGTTCTATCTCGATCAAACATTTGATAGCCTACAACACGCAAAGAAAGCAACAAAAAATGCAATTAATCTATACAACGAAATAAGATTACACTTATCTTTAGATTATAAAACACCTATATATGGTATATCAATTATCAGCTTAATTTAATTTTGACCTGTAGTCATATTTCAGGACTAGACAATCTAAAACAAATATTTAATTATGGATTTTTTAAACATAAAGGAGCAGATAAAAAGCAAAGGCTACACCTATGAAGCTTTTGGCAAAGAAGTAGGCTTAACCAAAACAAGTATTGCAAGAATTGTTTCAGGTTCTCAAACTCCAAGTTTTGAAATGCTTGGTAAAATAGCAGAAACGTTAGACGTTGACGTAAGAGATTTATTTAACCCTACCAAAACGGATAAAGAACCCAAAGAAGAGGTTCAGACAATAATCAATCAATTAGAAACTTTAAAGGGTAAATTGTAATGAATAAATATGCTGAATTAGATAAACTAAAAGACCGATTAAATGAGTATCGTAAGGGCGAACATTCAAAGGTTACAAAGGCTTTAGAGATTGAGTACACCTATGAGAGTAATAAAATTGAAGGAAACACCTTAACGCTTCAAGAAACTGCTTTAGTGGTAGAAAAGGGTCTAACGATTGGCGGTAAGACAATGACGGAACATTTGGAGGTTATCAATCATACCCACGCCATTGACTTTATAAAAGACTTGGCGCAATCTAAGAACACCATTTCCGAAAGGGATATTTTACAGATTCATAGTTTGATTTTACAAGGCATAGATAAACCAAATGCAGGGGTTTACAGAAAAGTACCCGTTATTATAAGTGGGGCAAAACATAAACCACCTCAACCGTTTTTAGTACCTAAACAAATGGAGGATTTGATACTATGGTATAACGAAAATAAAGAGGTTTTACACCCTGTTGAGTTATCCGCTCAAATGCACGAAAGGTTAGTTACGATTCATCCGTTTATTGACGGTAACGGAAGGGCTTCAAGGCTGTTAATGAATTTAATTTTACTACAAAATGGTTATCCTATTGCTATTTTAAAAGGGGATGATAAAAGTAGATTAGAGTATTATAATGCTTTAGAATTAGCACAAACAGAAGACAACAAAAAAGTTTTTATTGAATTGATTGCTAAAAATATACAAGAGGCTATTCAGCGTATTTTATCAATCTTTGAATAAGTCTATTGACTTATTAATTTAGTTTCCATACAATTTGTTTTTTAGTAATTGGTTTTTGTTTGATCATTTTGATAATGGTATTATGCCAAATTGTTTTCTTTGATTATGATCTATTTATTCTGTAAGCAAATTCATCAAAATATTTTTGAATATGTTGTTTAGAAACATGTGTTGGTATTGTTCTTAACCATGATTTAACTTGGTGAATCATAATATGTAATTTTTTGAAACTTTTACCACTATCGCTTTTAATTTGAGTGATGTTATAGGTTTCTTTTAAAGGCTCATAACCACGCCATTTATCTGTAAAAACTTTAGCAGAAGTATCAATATGTTCTTCAAAAATAGGGGTTAAAGATTTACAGGAATAGTCGTCAATGTAAGCTTCCCTTAAAACTGAACTGTTTAAAAATAGAATAATAATCTTAATTTTGAACAGTATTATGAGAAAAAGTAAATTTAGTCCACAGCAAATCGCTAAGGTTTTAAAAGAGTTTGATAATGGTAAAAGCGTTGATCAAATTAGTCGAGACCACGGGGTAAGCTCAGCAGCTTTTTACAAGTGGCGTTCTAAGTATGCAGGAATGAATTC
>NZ_JBGCDQ010000059.1:0-5224 GCF_045105575.1 Winogradskyella sp.
TATTAAAACTTGGTCGAGAGCATCAATGATATCTCCAGATTTCGTTGGTCAGACTATTGCTGTTCACAACGGTCGTCAGTTTGTTCCAGTTTATGTTACTGAAAACATGGTAGGTCACAAATTAGGAGAATTTTCACCAACAAGATCATTTAGAGGTCATGCAGGTGCTAAGAATAAAGGTAAAAAATAAGAATCATGGGAAGTCGTAAAAAACAAATGGCGGAAGCTATTAAGGCTGAGAAAAAGCAGGTTGCTTTTGCAAAGCTAAATAACTGTCCTACATCACCAAGAAAAATGCGTTTAGTTGCGGATTTAGTAAGAGGTGAAAAGGCAGAGAAAGCTCTTCAGATTCTTAGATTTAGTCCTAAAGAAGCATCACGTCGTTTAGAGAAATTGGTTATGTCTGCAATTGCAAACTGGCAAGCTAAAAACGAGGATGCAGATGTTGAGGAAGCAAAGCTTTTTATCAAAGAGATTAGAGTAGATGGTGGAACGATGTTAAAACGTTTGCGTCCGGCTCCTCAAGGTAGAGCACATAGAATTAGAAAGAGATCTAATCACGTAACAGTGGTTGTTGATGCAATAAACAAAACACAAAGCTAAGATAGAGATATGGGACAAAAGACAAATCCAATCGGAAATCGCTTAGGAATTATCAGAGGATGGGAATCTAACTGGTACGGAGGAAACGATTATGGTGATAAACTTGCCGAAGACGATAAGATTAGAAAGTATATTCATGCACGTCTATCTAAAGCTAGTGTAAGTAGAGTAATTATTGAGCGTACGCTTAAACTTGTAACCGTTACTATCACTACAGCTAGACCTGGTATTATTATTGGAAAAGGTGGACAAGAGGTAGATAAGTTAAAAGAAGAGCTTAAAAAGATTACTGGTAAAGAGGTTCAATTGAATATCTTTGAAATCAAAAGACCTGAGCTAGATGCCTTTTTAGTGGCTTCAAGTGTGGCGCGTCAAATAGAAAGTAGAATTTCTTACAGACGTGCAATCAAAATGGCGATTGCGGCTGCAATTCGTATGAATGCTGAAGGAATTAAAATTCAGATTAGTGGTCGTTTGAATGGTGCTGAAATGGCACGTTCAGAACACTATAAAGAAGGACGTATTCCATTATCTACATTCAGAGCTGATATTGATTATGCACTCGTTGAGGCGCATACTACTTATGGTAGATTGGGTATCAAAGTTTGGATAATGAAAGGCGAAGTGTATGGTAAGAGAGAATTATCACCACTCGTTGGTTTATCTAAGCAGAAGAGTAAAGGTGGACGTGGTGGAAACAAGAACCAATCTCGTCGTAGAAAGTAATTTTTTAAAGAAAAGACAAAATGTTACAGCCTAAAAGAACAAAATTTCGTAAGCAACAAAAGGGACGTATGAAGGGTAATGCTGGAAGAGGTCATTTGTTATCAAATGGTACCTTCGGTATTAAATCATTAGAATCTACTTTTATTACTGCACGTCAAATAGAAGCAGCACGTATTGCCGCTACACGTTACATGAAAAGAGAAGGATCGTTATGGATTAAAATTTTTCCAGACAAGCCTATTACAAAAAAGCCTCTTGAAGTACGTATGGGTAAAGGTAAAGGTGGAGTAGAATATTGGGCGGCTGTCGTAAGACCTGGTCGTATGTTATTTGAAATTAGTGGAGTGCCATTAGATGTAGCGCAAGAAGCTTTACGTTTAGCTGCACAGAAGCTTCCGGTAAAAACCAAGTTTATAATAGCACGTGATTACGAAGCTTAATAGAAAGATATTATGAAGCAATCAGAAATTAAACAGCTTTCAACAGCTGAGTTACAGGAAAAACTTAGTGAATCTAAAAAGAGTTATACTGACCTTAAAATGGCACACGCTGTTTCTCCTTTAGATAACCCGATACAATTGCGCGTTGCACGTCGTACCGTGGCTAGAGTAGCAACAGAATTAACTAATAGAGACGTACAATAATCGTATTCTGCTGAAAGATGGAAAAAAGAAACTTAAGAAAAGAACGTATAGGAATCGTAACAAGTAACAAAATGGAGAAATCTATTGTAGTTGCTGAGGTTAAGAAAGTAAAACATCCTATGTATGGAAAATTCGTGTTAAAGACTAAGAAATATGTCGCACACGATGAGACAAACGACTGCAACGAAGGGGATACTGTTAAGATCATGGAAACACGACCTTTAAGTAAATCAAAATGTTGGAGATTAGTAGAAATAATTGAAAGAGCGAAGTAATTATGTTACAACAAGAATCAAGATTAAAGGTAGCTGATAACACTGGTGCAAAGGAGGTTTTAACGATCCGTGTATTAGGTGGTACAAAAAGACGATATGCTTCTGTAGGAGATAAAATCGTTGTTTCTGTAAAAGATGCGACTCCGAACGGTACAATCAAAAAAGGTGCTGTATCTACGGCAGTTGTTGTACGTACAGCGAAAGAGGTGAGACGTCCAGATGGCTCTTACATTAGATTTGACGATAACGCATGTGTGCTTTTAAATCCTCAAGGGGAAATGAGAGGAACTCGTGTTTTTGGTCCTGTAGCTAGAGAACTTCGTGATAAACAATTCATGAAAATTGTATCATTGGCACCAGAAGTGCTTTAATTGATAAATAAGATGACAAAGCTTAAAATAAAATCAGGAGATACAGTAAAAGTAATTGCTGGTGATCATAAAGGATCAGAAGGTAAAGTACTTAAGGTATTAATGGATAAGAACAAAGCCATAGTAGAAGGCGTAAACATGGTTAAGAAACATACGAAGCCAAGTGCACAAAGTCCTCAAGGTGGTATTGTAGAGAAAGAAGCCTCTATTCATATTTCAAACTTATCGTTGTTAACCGCAAATGGTGAAGCAACACGAGTTGGATTTAAGATGGATGGTGATAATAAAGTAAGATTTTCTAAGAAATCTAATGAAGTAATTTAATTATGGCTTACGTTGCAAGATTAAAACAAGAGTATAAGGACAAAGTAGTTCCTGCTCTTACAGAAGAATTTGGTTACAAAAATGTAATGCAAGTACCTAAACTTAAGAAGATAGTATTATCTAAGGGTGTTGGTGCGGCTGTTGCGGACAAGAAGTTAATTGATCACGCAGTAGACGAGCTTACAAAAATAACTGGACAGAAAGCTATACACACAATGTCTAAGAAGGATGTTGCTTCATTTAAGTTACGTAAAGGAATGCCAATTGGTGCCAAAGTAACATTAAGAGGTGAGCAAATGTATGAGTTCTTAGATCGTTTAGTAACTTCAGCGTTACCTCGTGTTAGAGATTTTAACGGAATCAAGGCTACTGGTTTTGATGGTCGTGGAAATTATAACTTAGGTGTAACAGAACAGATTATCTTCCCAGAGATCGATATTGATAAGATCAATAAAATATCTGGAATGGATATTACATTTGTGACTTCTGCTGATACAGATAAAGAAGCGAAGTCGTTATTAACAGAATTAGGATTACCTTTTAAAAAGAATTAATTATGGCTAAAGAATCAATGAAAGCCCGTGAGGTGAAGCGTTCTAAAACGGTAGCTAAGTATGCAGAAAAACGTAAAGCTTTGAAAGAAGCTGGCGATTATGAAGCATTACAGAAATTACCGAAAAATGCATCTCCAATACGTCAGCATAACCGTTGTAAACTTACAGGAAGACCTAAAGGTTACATGAGACAATTTGGTATTTCTCGTGTTATGTTTAGAGAAATGGCGAATCAAGGATTAATACCAGGTGTTAGAAAAGCATCTTGGTAATTAATACGAGGCATCGTTATTAAATAAGATTATAAATTGGTTTCAGGTTTGACAATGATGTCGAAAACCGCTACCGCAAATTAATATATATGTATACAGATCCAATAGCGGATTATTTAACGCGAGTTAGAAATGCAGTTAAGGCAAACCACAGAGTGGTTGAGATTCCTGCATCTAACTTAAAGAAAGAAATAACTAAAATTTTATTCGATCAAGGATATATCTTAAGTTATAAGTTTGACGATTCGTCAGTACAAGGTACAATCAAAATAGCTTTGAAGTACAGTAAGGATACGAAAGAGTCGGTTATCAAAAAAATTCAAAGAATCAGTAAACCAGGTTTACGTAAATATGCTTCTTCAAACGAAATGCCAAGAATCTTAAATGGTTTAGGTATTGCAATTGTGTCAACATCTCATGGTGTAATGACAGGTAAACAAGCGCAAAGAGAAAACGTTGGTGGTGAAGTTTTATGTTACGTATACTAAAAACAGGAAGATATGTCAAGAATAGGTAAAAACCCAATAACAATTCCTGAAGGTGTAACAGTTGAGATCAAAGACAACATGATTACCGCTAAAGGTAAACTTGGTGAATTAACTCAAGAGTATTCAGAAATAAAAATTACATTAGAAGACGGTACTATTACATTAGAGCGTGATTCTGATAAAAAAGATTTAAGAGCAAAGCACGGTTTATACAGAGCTTTAATCTTTAATATGATTGAAGGCGTTGCTAAAGGCTGGACCAAAGAACTAGAAATGGTTGGTGTAGGTTATAGAGCTTCAAATCAAGGACAAAAATTAGATTTAGCCGTAGGATTTTCACATAATATTGTTTTGGATATTGCTCCAGAAGTGAAAGTGGAGACAATTTCTGAAAAGGGTAAAAATCCAATTATTAAATTAACATCTTTTGACAAACAATTAGTTGGCCAAGTGGCAGCTAAGATTCGTGGTTTTAGAAGACCTGAACCTTACAAAGGAAAAGGAATCAAGTTTGTTGGTGAAGAAATTAGAAGAAAAGCAGGTAAATCAGCTTAATAATTAAGTTATGGCATTGACAAAGAACGAAAGAAGAATAAGAATTAAAAACAGAATCCGTAAGGTCGTATCTGGTACGCAAACAAAACCAAGATTAGCTGTTTTTAGAAGTAATAAAGAAATTTATGCTCAACTTGTGGATGATGTATCTGGTAAAACTATAGCTGCTGCATCTTCAAGAGATAAAGATATTGCTAAGTCTAAAGGAAATAAAACAGAAACTGCTGCATTAGTTGGTAAATCTGTTGCGGAAAGAGCAATGAAAGCTGGTGTTGAAACTATTTCTTTTGATAGAGGTGGTTACTTATATCACGGAAGAGTAAAATCATTAGCAGAAGGTGCTAGAGAAGCAGGACTTAAATTTTAAGACATTATGTATCAAAAATATAAAAACGCAGAGCTTGTTAAACCA
>NZ_JBGCDQ010000060.1:0-17076 GCF_045105575.1 Winogradskyella sp.
AAAGACTATTTTGAAAAAGTAGTAGTAATATGATGCCTAAAGTGGTCTTCAAATTATTATAGAAAGTTAATTTTAATAATACCGCTAATTTAGCTTCTAAAATAATGATAAAAAAAGCATCTTATGATATATTAAATAGAAGATATATTTTAGTTTCCATTCCACACACATTTTCGCCACTACTCTGCCCTTTTGAAAAAGAGTGTTCCATTAACTGAATAGAGAAACATTAGAAGAAAAAAATAAAGAAAAGTATTATTTAACATGCGCTTTTAACCAAAGCCCATCTTTACATAACGCAAGTACATTATAGGACATTTATAACAATTAGCGTAATAGCGCTTTTGGGCGATATTCCACATAATTATTGATATATGACTGCATAGCTGTTATATATCGTCAATAATTATGTTGAGCTAATTGTGGGATTGAAACTAACAGTTCAAAGCAACTTTATAAATATTTGTGTATCCAAATAAAACCATCCAGCGGATGCTTTCATTTGAATAGTGTATATGTCCGCTGTCTGCCGATAGCTATTGGTACGCTCGATGGTTTATATATAGCTAGTCTTTATATTTCATAAATTTATACTCCATCACTCCAATAAAATACCACTATTCTGTAATAAAGCGTAAGCGATTCAACTCATAAATCAAAGCCAATTGAAACGCACTTTCTTTATAGCCAGCAAAACGTCCTGAACCACCACCATGACCATTAGAGAGACTCGTTTTTAATAACAGGACGTTATCATCCGTTTTATTTGCTCTCAGTTTAGCCACCATTTTAGCAGGTTCCCAATAGCCTACTCTTGTATCATTAATGCCTGTAGAAAACAATAAATTTGGATAGTCTTGCGATGTTACATTATCATAAGGACTGTAAGATTTAATGTAGTTGTAATAGTCCTTGTCTTTAGGATTTCCCCATTCTTCAAATTCGCTAGTAGTAAGTGGTAATTTTTCGTCTAACATGGTATTAATCACATCTACAAAAGGCACATCTAAAATTACGGTTTCAAACAACTCTGGTCGTTCATTAACCACAGCACCCATTAATAAACCACCAGCACTTCCGCCTGAGGCTACAATGCTGCCTTCTTTGGCATAATTTTCGGCAATTAAATACTCTGCACAGGCTATAAAATCTGAAAAGGTATTCTTTTTATTGAATAGCTTTCCGTCTTCGTACCATTCTTTTCCCATATCATCACCACCTCTAACATGCGCAATGGCATAGACATAACCCATATTCACTAAATGCTGAACCGTTGCTCCTCTGGCTAATCCTTGTCCTGAGCCATACGCACCATAAGAGGTTAAATAAACTTTAAAACCATTGCCTTTTCTTTTGGTGCGCCATTTATCTTTTGCACGCCATTTATCGCTAATTAAGGTCAGCGGAATTTGTTTACCATCTTTGGCTGTTACCCATTTGCGTTGCACCAAATAGCGTTGGTAACTGTACAGTGGTTTTTTACCATATTGTTTTACCAAGCGTTTCTTTTTGGTCTCCATATGGTAGTTAAGCGTGCTTGGTAATGTTTCAAAAGAACTGTAGCTCAATTGTAAACTATCTGTTGCTGTATCTGGATTGTAACCAATACTTATATTATAATAATCTTCCTTAAATTTTATATAATGACTTTTCTGAGTAGTGAGATTGGTAATTTTAAGTTGCGATTGTGCCTTCTCTTTTTCTTGAATCACTAAATAATTATCAAACATTACAAAACCTTCAAGCAATACTCCTGGTTGATGTGGTACGACTTCTTTCCAATTGCCTTTTGAAACCTCGGCCGTATCAATGGTTAAGATTTTATAATTGAGTGCGTCTTTGTTAGACATCATATAGAATTGGTCTTTAAAATGCAACACTCCGTACAAATGATTTTTTTCGCGTGGTAGAATGACTTCAAAATTACCTTCTAAATCATCTGTTTTTAAAAACGAAATTTCAGAAGACGTACTGCTACCAGAACTTAAGAAAATGTAATCTTTAGATTTAGATTTTGAAATACTAACACTAAAGCTAGGGTCTTTTTCTTCGTAAATTACAGCATCTGTTTTAGAATCTGTGCCTAAAATATGACGCATTATTTTTGAAGATCGAAAGGTTTCTTTTTCGATATTAGAATATAAAAAAGAGGTATCATCTAACCAAACCATACCACCAATTCGGGTAATTGAATCGTTTAAAAATGTTTGGGTCTTTAAATCTTTAAGTTTTAAGGTATAATCATCTTTGCCTGTTGTGTTTTCAAAAACAGGAAGCAACTGATTGTTTGGGCTTGCTATGCCAACACTTGCAGTGTAATAAACTTTTTCTGCTGCCATAACATTAACATCGAGTAAGGTTTCTTCTTCCGCATTTTCGGCAATGGCTTTTCGGTAATAGATAGGATGTTCATCATCTTCGTTATATTTACTGTAATACAAATAGCCATTTTCTTTAATTGGCAATGAGGTGCTATTCAATTCTATATTCTGAATCAATTGTTTGTAAATGCCACGCTGTGATTTTTTCAGTGGAATATTATAATTTTCTGTATACTTATTTTCTGCTCGCAAATAATCCATAATCGCGGGATTATTCTTTGGTGCTTTGGTATCTTTTAGCCAAGCATAATTGTCGGTATAGGTTTCTCCATGAATTTTAAAATGAGAAGGTTTAATTTTCGCCATAGGTTCTGGCAAGGAATCATTACGGATATGCTTGTCTCTAAATTGAATTTCGAGCGTTTTATTAACTTCCATATCAGCTCTAATCTCAGCATCAATCCTGGCAATTGGGTTTTCTGCGGTGTAGTTTTTCCAATACGTATCATCATAATCTAGTGCCAATTCATATAATTGATTAGACATCACATTCGCAAATTGGTCTTCTTTTGGGATTTTTTTTACCTGCAGATCATTAATACCAGTCGTATTAAATTCGGATATGGCCGAATAATAGGTCGTTTCTTGGCTAATACTATCTTTGAAGATAAATTCATCTTCGTGCCTCATCGTATTGATGTAGTACGTCTCCCCTTTTTTCTTAAATCTAACGTCTAACTTATAATCGAAATGTTTAATTTCATTAAAGTTGTAGGCGCAGAAATACTGTTTAAGATCATTTGGCACTTCGCACTCGTAGCGTACTATGGCTAAATCTTCTGGATTAATATATATTTTACCTTTTAATAATTTACGTTTGTTGGCTAATTTCCATTGTTTATTTCTTGCACCAGGTTTAAGTTTAGCCAATTCTTCTTTAGTTGTTTTGGTATGAAAACTTAATACGTATAACCATTCACCCGAAGTGGCATCTAACTCTTCAGAAATGGTATAGGCAAAATCGCGCTTAGCTTTTTTTCCTAAAAAACTTTCTTGATATTTCACCCTATTTCTTCCAAAAAGGCCTAGAGGTCCACCTTCGATATTAGAATTAAAATTACGCTTACTCAAATTGCTGCTAGACCTTGAATCGATAATGTTAACCTGCTCTTTTTTTAAGGTTCTATGATGAAAATGAGTACGATGCAATGAATTAGAATCGAAACTAAACGCACCAAAACCTAAGGAAAAATCGAAAGGGTATTGGTAATCTCTCCATTTGTATTTCTCGTTGTTATAAGGTAACTCATAATAGTTGCAAACGGCATCTGAAAACTTCATGTAGTTGCCATTTTCTTTTAGCGTTTCTCTATAATAGCCAGAAATCATCGTAGTTGAATCGGCATAATTAACAGGAATTTGTTTAATGACCTTTCGTAAAAGACTTTTGGCTTTTGGTAACTTTTCTTTTGATGCTACAACAACTTCATCTAGCGATGTCGCTTCTGACTGCATTAAAAACTGACTTTTGTTTTGTGCTTTAAACTCCTTAACCGTTAAAACCAAACTTTTAAAGCCTAAATAGCTAATGGTAATGGTATTGGTATTGTATATTTCGGGAATGGTTATACGGAATTTTCCATCACCTTCTGTAACCGTACCTAAACGCGTATTATCTACTTTTAGATAGGCATATGGCAATGGTGTACCATCGCTTTTATCTACAACCGTACCTGTAATAATTATGTCTGATGCCTTATTTAATTGATTGTTAGTATTTTGTGTATGTCCGAAAAGGCATAGACTTAAGGATAAAAATAAAAGCAGTTTGATCTTCATATGTTTTTAGTAAAGTGTTGTAGCGATAATAAACGTTTGCAGAGTTCAGTAGTTAAATACACACTAAAAATTAACCCTAATTAATTGATGACGTTGTATTTGAATTATTGTCAATTGTCCGTTCGAACGCAGTCGAGAACTATTGCTGTCCTTATTGTAGGTTTCGACTGCGCTCAACCCGACAAATTACCTATTCCCACAAGTAACTATTTACTGACCTCTAATGTGTTTTAACGTATAGTTCTAAACCTAACGTCATCATAACGCCATTATTCTCTAGTCCATTAAATTTTTCTAAAAATAGAAGTAGCATCTTTAATCTAATTCTATTTTACGCTTATTTAAAACTTTAAAAAAATAAATTTTCAAAATATAAATTATATATAATTGAATAGCAACTATTTAAATCAAATTACTTCATTTTTTAATTCATGTGAAGTTAAAACACTTAATCAACGATAAAACGGATACTTGTTGTACGTGTTTTTAAAATGTAGATGCCTGAAGCGTAGTGACGAATGTCAATTTTGCCATTGCTGCGGTCTATGTATTTAGCTAGGATAAGTTTTCCCTGACTGTTGTATATTTCAATACGTCCTATGATGGCATTATTGTTTGAAATCCTCAGTTCACCATGACTAGGAACTGGGTATGATTTTATGGTATTTTTTTCAATATCAAGATCATTTATTGCTAATGTATTTAGAGCTCCAAAACCAAGCGCTACACCAACATCTGCTACATCATAAGGCCCAACAGTACCTCCTGAGCCGAATTCCTCTGCTCCAGCATCAAAATTGAGGTCTCTATTGCCATGAAGAATATCAGAAGTTAAAAATGGATATGTACCCACACCTGCGTCAATCGCTGCACTTGATGCTGTAAGTCTGTAAAATTCACTTCCACTGGTTAATAAACCAGAGGTTACGGTTTGGTTACCATTAACACCATTATTTAAATCCCAACTTCCGCTTTGAGTGATATTACCTTCGTTGCTCGATGCACCTATAGCAGGAGTAATGATTTGAAAAGCATTAATGTCTGAGTCTAAAATAATGTTATTAGCAATGGTGAGATTTTCTGGTGCTAATGTGGCTCCGCTTAAACTTGTACCGATTCTAATACCGAGATCACAGTTAACCAATGTGTTATTTACAATTTGCACATTTTTCACTTGATAATAGCCACTTAATGGTGAATTTTCTAGGCCATTCATTACATTTAAAGCTCCTGTGGTATTAGAACCAGAGCCATTAGGTTTGCGATATCTCAAGCCTTCAAAATAATTATTATAGACTTTATGATCTTCACCAATAATTCTAATACCTCCCGAAAATGCATTCGTATTTCCAAAGAAATAGTTTCCATAAACTTGGGTGTTATTGCCATGTCTTAACGTTAAAGTGCCTTGGTAATCTCTAAAGGTATTGTTGTAATAGCTATTGCTCCCAGATTTGTTAGAAATGATTTCAACCTCACCAGCCCAATTATTAAATAGATTATCATAGACTTCAGTAAATGAATCAGACAGCGACGTGCTACTTACTCCTATTCTTATCGCGTCTTGATCGTTTAAGCCTGTAACATCATTATTTACAGGAACGCGATCTGCAAAATAGTTATGGTGAATTTTGGAATAATCTGGTGTAGAATTATTATGATTATCGTTAATGACACTACCTACTCCATTTTTTCCGATGAAAGACGAATAGCTTACTTCATTATATTCGCCATAAATAATAACCCATTTAAAAATAGCTTCTTCTTGTGCTGATGTTCCATTGTAAGCATCTACTTTTATATTTCTAACAGTACAATTAACACAATCATTATTGCTGGTATCTCTAAATTCAATAATCGGCTCAATGCGGTTATTAGTTGTAATGAGTCCGGATGCATTTTGAAAAATAACTCCTTCAAAAATAACATACGTACCACCCAAACTGATATGCGAACGCCCTTCAAAAAAAACGTTTCCTGGATTTTGAGCTTTTATAATGCAAGGCTGAGATTCTGTAGCAGTTGCATTTATTGAGAGTAATACATTGTTCCAAACACCGTCTGCTAATTCTATCACAGTTCCTGCTTGAGCGTTTGAAATAGCATTTTGAAGTTCGGCATTGGTGTTCACCAATTGTGCACTAAGCTTTAATGTAAACAAGCACCAAATTACAAGAACCGCGTTTTTCATTTTAAGCGACATTAAAAGTGTTATAACTAAATTGGTTAACCAATTTCAAATGTAATGATTAATAACGCTGTAAAATTGAAAAGCTTTATAAGTTTTTTAGAATGCCTCAGCAATACCCAAATAAAACCCATTAGTACCTTTACCAAAACCTACATCAAACCTAAGATTTAGATTTTCTTTTTTATCAATAGAAAAACGCGCGCCTGCACCTCCATTTGGTTTTAGATTTTTAAATTGAAAGTCGTTAACATTCCGATACACATCGCCTGTTCCCACAAAACCCACAAAACCCCATCTTGAGTTTTTAAAATTCTTTCTATACTCTAACTGCGTTGCTAGAAGATCGCGATCTACAAAACGGCCTTCTTGATAGCCACGCATGATATCACTACCACCAAAAAAGGCATATTCAGAAAAAGGCAAATTACCTCTTGAAAATTGTCCAAACAGTTGAAATGCTAAAATATCATCGTTTTTATCCGATGTATCAATATAGCCTCTTAAATCAAAACGTGTTAAATTAAATTGGTTGGTCCCACCAAGTATGTCATCATATTTACCATGCGTAAACTCTAAATACCAACCATCTTGCGCATTAAGTACATTATTTCTACTATCAAAAAGCACAGCTACTTCTGCTCCTACTGATGTAGAACCGTCGAAACCGTCGGGTCTATTAAGTGCAATGGTTCCATTTGGATTTATTTTAGTATTGTAAATACGATTGTATCTAAAGCCAGCACCTACAAACAAGAACTTGTGAAACATCTGTTTTAAAAAGATAGGCTCTAACAAAAATTGGTAATAATCGTACTGTTCTTCTGCACTTTTTGAAGCATCTCTACCAAAACCGTAAAATAATCTTGGATAATTCTGAAATAATAAATTTCCTTCTATTTTCCATTGTTCTTGATTTGTGAATATTTCGAAACCAGAAAAAAGAAAGAAATGATTATTGAGTGTATACCTTAAAGAAACTGGTAAATTAGAAACCCTTGTTTCGTCACCACTACCATTAAATTTAAATAGATATTTGGCTCCTGTACCAAAAGCAAAACTGGTTTCTGGTGAATAGCTCACAACAGGTGCCGCAATAAATTTTTGACGATAGATAGTAGAATCGCGTTCGGCTGCTTTCTTGTTAGGATAAAACGTAAAAAAATCCTTGACATTATCAATATTTTGAGATAAAGCTACGCTTGTAAAACTACAAAAGGTTACAAGGAGCAGCCATACGAAATAGGATTTGAGTTGATTTAGTTTTAACATTTAGGATGCTAATTATATGATGACTTTGCTGTTTCAGATATTGAATCATTGGCAAAAGAACTGAAATTCAAAATTAAGCATTACACTTGTGCATGCAAGATTTTAATAAAATATTAGTACTTGGTTTATATTAAGGCACCAAAAACTCACTCAACCAGTCCATATCATTTTTGGTAAATAGTATTCTTAAATGATTAGGTCGTTTTAAACGCAAGTATTCTATGCGTGTTGGTACTAGTTTTACAGGACAAAAATAGTTGTCATCTGATTGGTAATTGACATCATCGGGATTTTGGATTGGTGTACCAGGTGGCAACTGTGTTGTGTAATCATTTTTAGACGCTTCTTGTACGGTATGCCAATAGGTTGCAATTTGGTCTGTATCTGTGATGAGTTCGGTTTGGCCTTCAATCCGTAGTTGCATTAATTTTTTAGGATGGTAAAACAAGGCACTAAACGCACTATTATTTTTAAGGTCTATGAGTTTCTGTGTGCGACTGTCGGTATAAAACACTAAGCTTAAATCTGGCAATGTTTTTCTTAAAACCACTGTGCGCTGCGTTGGTTTGGCATTACTATTTGTAGCTAATACGAAATAACGAAAAGGGTGTCGTTTTTTGGAATGTCCATTTATGAGTTCGCGTTTGGCTTCTTCTAGGAATTGGTTTGTCATTATATAAGGTGTTACCTGTTGTTTTTTATCATTAATTCCGTTGATTTAATTAAATTCAGAGTTATTGTTTTGGCATCTTTATAGTCGTTTAGAATTGAGTCAATTACTGTCAACATAGTATTTTGAGCTTCTTTTAGATTATTATTCAAAAATGGTATTTTTGCAAAACTTGTTCTCATAAATAATACTGCATCTATAGTTTTATCTAATGCACTGGGAATTCCTTCTACACTTTTAATCGAGTTTTTTGCAAATTTCTCATTTTGAGAAAGTAAATAATGAATCATTATTCCTTGTTCAAATGCAAAAATTCCTTCTGCAAAGGTTTCTGCAAAAATTTGATTTTCATTCTCTAGTCTTTTAGCAAAAATATTTATTTGTTTTGCAAAAGTATTTATTGACGCTTTAACTTGTGGCGATTTATATGATTTTCCAATTTCATTAAAGTGAGTGAATTTGGCATTTGATTCGTCCGTTTTTGCACTTAATTCGGTTAATATTTCAGCAGTTTTAATAGTTGATTCATTTGAATCGCTAATACACTCTGATTTTTCTGCAATATCATAGATAGTTTCTTCGTCAACGTTTTCTCCATTAAAGATTTTAATAGATTGATATTCCGTATTTAACTTTGTGAGTAATTTTGTTATTAAAGGTTTAGCCTTTGATTCTAGCTTGTTCTTTAAAGGAATTTCTATTTTCCATTGTTTTTTAGTCGGCTTAATATTTCTGTCTGTAATTTCTATCCAATAAGTTTTGTTAGTTTCAGGAATATGTGCGATTAATAGAATTGGTATGTCAAAATTCAACCAATAATTGTAATGGATATTTGAAATATAATAAGTTAGTTTATTACTTGAAACAGAAAAATTCCCTTTACCAGACTTAATTTGAAGTGCTATAAATTTTCCAGTTGGATTTCCATTTTCAGATTGCTCAATTAGTGCATCAATTCCAACGTCTACAATTGGCTGTTCTCTAAATATCCAATCAAAATCTCTAATGAAAATTCTTTCAGTTGCATTAACTCCAATTCTTTCAGTTGAATTGTATCTCATAGGCTTGTTCAAATAACAGGTAACTAATATTATAAAAGGTAAACAAGTTTTTAAAAGTGAGATCTATGACTTTGGAATCGTAAAATAAAACGTAGTCCCAATACTTTCCTCACTTTCTAACCAAATAGATCCTTTATAATAATTAATGATTTTTTTAACAATAGAAAGGCCTATTCCCGACGATGAACTCGTACTTTCTAACTTGGTAAAGACTTTAAAGATGCGATCAAAATAGTCTGATTTAATGCCAACACCATTGTCTTTAATAAAAAACTCAAAATGGTCTGATTTTTCAGCACAGCCTATTTCAATCAAGCCTTCTTCTTTATCAGAATATGTTATAGCATTTTGAATTAAATTTTGAAAAACCTGCTTAAAGCGCCAAGCGTTACCTCTTAAACTAGGTAAACGCTCGTGTATAGTTATGGAAATATTATCCGGAACTAAGAGTGTCTGTATCACTTCATCAATCAAAATATTAAAATCTATGTTATGATCTTCGGTCTCTAAACGATTTACCGTTGAATAATCTAAAATACCTTTGATTAAATTATCCATTTTTTCAACATTAAATAAAGCGAGGTTTAAGGGTTTTAAATCACTTTCGCCTAATGTTGATTTTTGGTCTTCCATAAACCAACTTACCAACGTATGAATGTTTATAAGTGGTGCTTTTAAATCATGAGATACCACATGTGCATATTCATTTAATTGTTCGTTTTGACGTGATAAATCTATTAACAGTTCTTCTTTTTTCTGATTTTGCGATTTAATAAGTTCTTCATTCTCTTTTCTTTGAATAACATTTACAAGCATATTTGCAAAAACAAAGAGAATATCTTGTTCATTATTAGCATACTTATTAATTTTTTTTACGGCATCAAAACCAATAAAACCAATTAATTCATTATTTTTAATTTTAGGAATGGCAATAAGGCTTTTAATACCTTGAGGCTCTAAAACCGCACGTAAGCCATGTTCGCCATCATCTGGCAAAAGACTAACATCTTCTACATAAAAGGCTTTTCCACTTCTATGAGCCTCTAACCATTGTGGAATATAATCCACAGGAACATTCTGTAAATTATCAATCTCAGGATCTATATCTTTTGCACACCATTCATAAGTATTAGAGGTTGTATTATTTACAAAATCATAAGAAAACACATAACTTCGGTCTGCTCCTACAAACTCACCCATCTGTTGAAGAGAATCTTTTATAAGTTGATCCACATCCGATAAATCTGCATTTATATAAGTGGTAGATATACTTATTAATAAGTCTTGAAATCGTAATTGACGTTTTATAATGTTATCCTTTTCAGTCTGATCTAAATTCATTTCAATCCTTTTAATATGTGATTTATGCTTTGCGTTTCTATGCTTGTCTGGTCGTTCATTATTTTGAGTTTTAAAATAATTAAAATCGAATAATTAACAAGATAATATTTAGACAGGTAATAGAAAAACGAATACACTCTTAAAGTCGAAATTAAATAGTATTAGAACAAAAGGTATCAAACTTATCTGTTAAAATTAAATGCATCTCGCTTAGCTATGGCATAGAAATACATGCATAAAGCTTACCTTTGCCCACCTTAATGATATTTAAAATGAAAAACGCGAAACCAACGTTAAACGTCTTAGGCAAACCCTTAGAAAACTGTTCTTGCGACCCAATGACAGGCTATTTGCGTGATGGATTTTGCAATACCACACCAGATGATTTTGGCACACACGTGGTTTGTGCTGTTGTTACCAAAGCATTCTTGGAGTATTCATTGTCAAGAGGAAATAACTTAATCACTCCTGTACCACAATGGAATTTCCCAGGATTAAAACCAGGTGATAAATGGTGCTTATGCGTTTCGCGCTGGAAAGAAGCCGAAAAAGCAAATGTGGCACCTTTAGTTAATTTAAATGCCACACATGAGTTGGCTTTAGAATTTGTAGCACTCGACCTTTTGAAGCAATATGCAGTAACCACCTAATTGATTTAAGCTTAAGAAATATCACTATGATGATACCCAAATTACATTACATCTCACAAGGAAATTCACCTAAGGAACATCTTCAAAATATTCAGAAAGCCTGCACGTCTGGTGCCGAATTAGTACAACTACGATTAAAAGGCCTTTCAGAAAAAAAGACTTTGAAAATGGCGACAGAAGCCAGAGAAATTACAGCGCATTATCAAACCAGATTAATCATTAATGACTTTTATAAGATAGCAAAAGCTATTAAAGCGGATGGTGTCCATTTAGGAACAACAGATCCCTGCCCTACTCTTGCTAGAAAAGAATTATATACATGGCAAATGATTGGTGGTACAGCGCATACCTTAGAAGATTGCGAAACGTTAATCACTAAAAATGTTGATTATATCAGTTTAGGGCCTTTTCGATTTACAGAAACTAAAGACAATTTACCTACGGTTTTAGGCTTAGACGGTTATGCTGCAATTATTGATGCTTTACATACAGAAACTCCAATACTTGGTGCAGGTGGTATTACAACTACCGATGTTAAAGCGATTTTAGAAACAGGTATTTCTGGTATAGCAGCTTCTGGTGCCATTACTCAGAACTTTGATGTGATAAAAGTATTCCATCAATTATTGAATGCTTCTGCTACTGCCGAACAGCGACATACGTTTCAATAGCACTAATTCTTTTATTATTTACAAGCCTAATATTATAATTCTAATATCTTCGCGCGCATTATGTGGATGTACCTTGGACTTTTAGCGGCTTTATTTTTAGGTTTACACAACTTATGTAAAAAACATGCCGTACAAGGTAACGAGGTATTCCCTGTTTTATTAGGTACCATTTCTTCTGGATTTTTGTTGTTATTACCTGTTTATATGGGTTCAGTCTTTTTTGAAGATGACATGAAAACTACTGGGTTTTATATTACTGATATTTCATGGCAAGTGCATGGTTTTATTGCCATAAAATCAGCAATAATGGCATCATCTTGGGTCTTGGCGTATCAAGCTTTAAAACATTTACCGATTACGATTGTAACACCAATACGCTCTGCAGGTCCGTTTTTTACTTTTATTGGTGCGATTTTAATTTACCAAGAGCGTCCTAATTTTTTACAGTGGATTGGTTTTTTTTTAATTATTGGTTCCGTTATACTCTATTCTAGAATTGGCAAAAAAGAAGGCATCAACTTTAAACGCAATAAATGGATTTTTGCCATTATTGGTGCGACATTCTTAGGAGCATCAAGCGGATTGTACGATAAGTTTTTAATTCAAAAATTAGAACTAAACCCTCAAACCTTACAATTCTGGTTTTGCTGGTACACCGTTTTAATTTTATTGGTTATTCTGTCAATTACTTGGTTTCCGTTTAAAGCCAAACACGAAGCATTTACATTTCGTTGGACAATCATTGCCGTTGGTGTATTGCTAGTCGCTGCTGATTATTTTTATTTTAAAGCTTTACAAGATCCTGATGCTTTAATTATGTTGCTTTCAGCTATTAAACGAAGTCAGATTCTTATTGCTGTTGTAGTTGGTGGCTTAGTTTTTAAAGAAAAAAACAAACGTAAAAAACTAGTGCCTTTAGCTGGAATTATGATGGGAGTCTTCTTGATTTTGTATTCGTAAAGCACAAAAAAACCATCATAATAAATTACGATGGTTTTAATGGAATTCTGAATAGTAATGAACCTTATATTATTTAGGCATCACTACAGAATCAATAGCGTGTATAACACCATTAGATGCCGCTACATCAGCAATAACTACTGTAGACATGCCTCCGTTAGCGTCTTTTAACATAACGTTTCCGTCTTTAAGGCTTAATTCAATGTCACCACCTTGTACTGTAGAGACAGTAAATTTACCATCATTATTGTTGATAGCTTCAATTACTGCAGCTGCTCCAAAGTTTCCGGCAACAACATGGTACGTTAAAACACCTGTTAATTGTTCTTTATTTTCTGGTTTCAATAAGGTATCAACCGTTCCTGCTGGTAACTTAGCAAATGCATCATTTGTTGGTGCAAATACCGTAAAAGGACCTTCACTACTCAATGTTTCTGCTAAACCTGCTGTGCTAACTGCTGCTACTAAGGTAGAGAAGTTCTCGTTTCCTGAAGCGACACCTACAATATTCGGTACTACTACTTCTGGCACTTCTTCAACTTCTGCGCTTTCAATAACCTCTTCGGTATCTACTGTTTCAGAAGCGTCTTTCTTTTTCTCTCCACAAGAAAAGAATAGAATACTCCCTAATGCTAAAATACTTAATGTTTTAATCGTTTTCATAATAAGATTTTTATGGTTTGTTAATTCTTATCAAAAATAACACAAGTTATTTTTTGTTTAGACTAATTAACAAAACATTAAACAAAATAAAGTTATGATGTGGTGCGTCTTTATTCTTGTGAGACTAATCGTCCTGCATAAGAAATAGGAAATCTGCCATTACCCGAAACTAACATCCGTGTATGAGCATTTGCATATAATGTTATATCAACTTTAAATCCTTCGGAATGACTTCTTGTAAAAAAGGTGATGGTATGATTCCCTTTTTTGTCTTTATCAACAGTATAATCCGTCATGAGACCATTAAATTCAATGCCGCTGTCATTAAGATTTACCATCATTTGACGCTCTCCAAAATAAGGTAAAAATGATTTGATACTATCACCCGAAATCTCTAAAAAATTAGTATTACCAATCAAAGAAATCGCATTGGCTGTGCTTCCTGGTTGTAATAAACCAGAATTTGCAACTTGCTGAAATGCATTGGATACTTGTGGGTAAGCCACATCAGATTCAATTCTAAAATTTGACTTCTCTATGGCATTTTTAAGCAGCAGCTCTTGCTCAGGGCTTGGGTTTAAATCAGCCGATTTACAAGAAAATAGCATAAAAGTGGTACAAACAGCAAAAAAACAAAAGCGTATCATATCTTAAACTTATAGTTACCCTTAAATTAAACTTTTTAATGTATTTGCAATTGTTTAGGACTGATAAACCTTTGTTAAAAAAGGTTGTATTAGTTACTATAACCTTCATCAAATCGATAACTTAACACCAAACCATGCGTGCTTCCCATAGGTGAATTATTAGTTATAGAATTAAAATGATAAATAAAACGAAAAGATTTTGCAAAGTACAAGCCTGCTAGAAAATTAAATGAACCGTTAGACCGATAACCAGCACCAAGTTCATAGCTGTTTTTAAAACTTATAGACGTATTAAGATCAATCAGCAAAGGTGCGCCATTTTCATGCCTAAGAAGTACACTTGGCTTTAGAATTAAATTTTTAAAACGGTTATTATAAAAGCGATAACCCATATAAGCATAGACTGGAAATTCAATATTTATAGCTTCTTCCGTTGCTAATAACGTTCCTATAATATTGGGCGCAGACACACCAACGTAAAATCTAGAATGATTAAACAAGAAGCCAGCTCCAACAGTAGGAATCGTGGTATTTATATTTTCGCTAAAGCGGATGTCATCAGAAATACCAAGATCGAGCAAATTATCCTGAAACTGCAAAACTCCTGCGGTTATACCAAAAGATAAAGATCCTGGTTGGTAATTTTGCCAATACGGTCGGTCCTCTTTAAAGTCGAAGAAAATTTTATACGAATACGCCATAAAGGCATTTGTAGAACTGGTGACGCCAATTTCATCTCGTATAATACCTCCACCAATGCCCATTTTTCCATCTGCTAAAGGTGTATGACCACTAAAATTAAAATTTCTTGGACCACCCTCAATCGCGTTCACTCCAGTGTAAGCAACCGTCAATTCAGCCTGTTCTAATAAACCTGCAAAAGCCGGATTAATAATAAACGGATTAAAGTTATATTCTGGAAACGAAGCCGATTGTTGCGCTTTTAATGTATCACTCGACCACACATAAAGTAATGCGCATAATATGAGTGCTTTGTAGTTTAAAATAAATCTCATGTTATTATCGCTTTATAATGACGTATCCTTTCGTTTTCTTTAAATTATGGTTGCCATTAATCTGAATGTCGAAAAAGTAAGTTCCCGATGGTAATTTACCAGCTCCCAGATTTGTTTTCTTATTAGCATCTCCTCTAAAAACATTAGAGTTGTTATCATAACCTTTAATCGTAAATACCAAATCTCCCCAACGATTGTAAATACTTACTTCGTTATCAGGGAAGTTTTCTATGCCAACAATGTCCCAAAATTCGTTGATACCATCTCCATCTGGTGAAAAACCATATTTGGTGTCATCTGTTTCAGGGAATAGACTTTCATCTTCTGTTAGAAAGCTTTCAATATTGCAATCAAGTGCATCTCCTGCATTGTTATAGGGTATAATACTTACAAATATTTCTGAGTTTGAAGGCAAATCTTCTGGTAAATCAAAAGTTGTGGTATTTCCAACATCAAACAGATCTAAAATATCGAAGCCGTTTAATGATGTACCAACGGTTAATACATAGCCTTCTGCATTATCTATAGGCATCCAGCTCAAATCGGTTGCTATAGACACATTAACGCTTTCATTTACAGGTGATGTTAAAAACGTACAATTAGGAACTAAAGGAACTATTTGCGTTGTAAAACGTTCTTCTAAACAACCTGATGGTTCGCCATTTTCATTGTAAGGAACAATGTTTACATAGATAATGGTGTCTTCTGGTAAATCTGAAAGTAAATTGTAAGTGGTTGTATTACCAACATCGAAGTTATTCAAAATATCCAAACCTCCACTTGTAGTTCCAATACTTAGTCTATATCCTGTGGCATTGGGTTCGGATACCCAAGTTAAATCGGTTGCAACAGACACATCAGTATCTAAATCTAATGGTGAAATCAATCGTGTACAGATAGGAATGAGATCAGTATTTTCTGTTGTAAAACTTTCTTCGGTACAGTCTAAAGCTGCACCAGCCGTGTTATAAGGAACAATAGACACAAATATGGAAGTATTTGAAGGCAGATCTGCAGGAAAGTCAAAGGTTGTAGCATTACCAACATCAAAATTATCGAGAATATCTGTTCCACCTGAAGATGTTCCAACCGTTAGCCTATACCCTTCTGCATCAGTTACGGCATTCCAAGTCATATTGGCAGTGGTTAAAACGTTTGTTGCGTTGTTTAAAGGAAATGCTAATGTTGTACAATCTGGAATTGTCGGTGCAGCACCAGTAGTAAACCATTCAGAATCACAACCAAATAATTCATTCACATTAATGTATGGTGAAATTGAAACAATGATTTCGGTATTCTCAGGTAAATTAAAAGGCATGTCATAAGTTGTAGTATTACCAACATCAGCCGCATCTAATAAAACGACATTTGTACCAATACTTATAACGTAGCCATTGGCATTAGGCACAGGATTCCAAGAAAAGTTGGTTGACACAGAGACGTTAGTAGCTCCAGCCAAAGGCATAGTTAAGGTCGGACAACCCAAACTTTGCAAATCGATTTCTGTGGTAAAGCTTTCTTCTGTGCAACCTATGGCACTTCCTACTGTATTATATGGAATAATAGAGACATAAACTTCGGTATTCCCAAGCAAATCGACTGGTAAATTCAACGTCGTAGAATTACCTGCATCAAAATTATCTAAAATATCTGTTCCGCCAGACGTTGTGCCTACAGAAACAAAGTAACCATCTGCATTAGCAATGGCTGTCCAGCTTAAATCTGTTGCGATTGAAACGTTTGTTGCCCCATTCAATGGTATTACTAAATTTGTACA
>NZ_JBGCDQ010000061.1:0-4213 GCF_045105575.1 Winogradskyella sp.
GGACAGATTATTGGACAGGCAAAATATATGAAGGAAAAAAGCACTATAGTGTTTTATGTCCTTTAGATGAGCTCCCAATATTTGTAAAAGAAGGCGCAATAATACCTATGCAAGACGTGGTACAGTATATTGGAGAAAAAGCCATTGACAATTTAAAATTAGAGATCTATCCAAATGCTTCAAATACCTTTGTTATTTATAATGATGATGGGAGAACGCTTAAGTATAAAAACGGAAATTATAATACAGCCAATACAAAATTAGAGGTAAATGATACAGAAGTTAGCTTTGTAATAGACCCAACGGTTGGAGATTTTAAACAAAACAACAGATATACGCTTAATTTTCACCTTTCTAAAAAGCCGCTTTCGGTAACTGTAAATAATGAAGACGTAAGTGCTAATACACGTTTTGAAAACAATATACTCTCTATAAGCCCAAAACAAGATAATGGTAAGCGTATAGAAATAAAAATTAAAAAGTAAGACGGTTTTTAGCAAACTAACTTTATAAAAACGGAGATGAAAAAATATAAACTTGAAATTGTTCAAACCATAGTATCATTGATTTTAGTTGTTGTTTTGGTTTTGGTTTCAACATCTTGTACATCAAAAAAAGAAAAGCTACCTGAGGTTGAAAACCCTAATATATTAGTCATTATTGCAGATGATGCAGGCTGGAATGATGTTGGGTATAATGGGTCCGAAATACAAACACCAAACATAGATTTTTTAGCAAATAATGGTGTGAAACTTAATCGGTTTTATGCTAACCCTACATGTTCACCATCAAGAGTGTCACTTTTAACGGGTATGCCAGCAAGTCGTATTGGTATTGTAGCACCTATAAGCGGTCGTAGTAATAAAACGTTATCTGATTCTATTACAACACTTCCACAAGCTTTAAAACAGAAAAACTACGAAACTGCACTTTTTGGAAAATGGCATTTAGGACTAAATATTGAAAACGGCCCTAATGCTTTTGGTTTTGATTATTCTTATGGTTTTCTGCACGGTCAGATAGATCAGTACACACACAAATATAAAAATGGTGATGCGAGTTGGTATAGAAATGACAAAATGCTGGAAGAAAAAGGGCATGCTACAGATCTTATAACTAAAGAAACCATAGAGTGGATCACAACCCAACACGATAAAAAGAAGCCCTTTTATATGCAACTAGCTTATAGTGCTCCTCATTTTCCATTGCAAGAAGAATACAAATGGAAAGCACCCTATTTAAGCACTATTAAGAATAGTTCTCGTAGAGATTTTGCTGCAGCTATGTCGCATATGGATGATGGTATAGGCCAAGTTTTAAAAACCTTGAATGAACAACAAATAGCAGATAATACTTTAGTTATTTTTATAAGTGATAATGGAGCTATGAAGCATTGGTACCCAAACACTCAATATAATGGAGAGCATGGGCCAAATGATGTTTTAGGAAGTAACTATCCATTAAAAGAATGGAAAGCATCTAACTATGATGGTGCTATACGAGTTCCGGCCATTATGTATTGGAAAGATAAATTAAAACCCGATGACAACCCTAATTTTATAGCTATAACCGATGTAATGCCAACCTTACTTTCGCTTATTGATGTTGTTGTTCCTAAAGATGTAGAAGGTGTAAATGTATGGCAAACCTTATTGCAGAAAGAAGTAGCGTCTAACCATGATATTTATGTGCGAGGCCACAAGCAAGAAAGTCTTATCCATAAGCCATGGAAAATTATAAGGCAGCGTCACAAGGATAATTCACCAGCAACATATCAGCTTTTTAATATCGTTGAAGATCCTACCGAACAAAATAATGTAATTGATAAGGATTCAATAATTTCAAACCAATTAAAGTTGCTCTTAAAAGCACAATTTGCTAAAGACGATAAATCGGTTAATAAAGACATATAATAAAACACATGGAGGCAATTTTAGACTCAAAGAATAACTATGTTATTAATGCTTTTAAAATGAAATTAATACCTGGCTTTAAAGACGAATATAAAAAGCGTCATGACGACATTTGGCCAGAATTGAGTACTTTGCTTAGCGATACAGGTATTAGTGACTATAGCATCTTTTTAGATGAAGAAACCTGCATTCTTTTTGCGGTTCAAAAAATTCATAAAGATTACGATACAAGCCAGTTGCCCAATCATCCGATTGTAAAAAAGTGGTGGGCATATATGGCAGATATTATGGAAACCAATCCGGACAATTCACCTGTTGAAAAGCCCCTAGAAGACATGTTTTATTTGCAATAGTCATTTAGTGTGTGCTACAACGATATCTATTATTAAGACCTTGAAAATTTTCATCAATTTAACTGCTGTTTTTATATTCAGTATGTTACTGTTTGGCTGTAAGGCCAATCACAACACTTCCCTAACCAAAGCATCCGATAAGGTGGTTAAAGGTTATCAATTAGACAAGCTTTTGTTTCAAGATGATTTTAATAACAATCTCTCGCAATGGACTATAGAAACAGAGCCATTACCCCATACAAGCGTAAGTATTAAAAACGAAAAATTGCGTATTGATGTTGCTGGGGGTGCTACCATTTGGTTAGCTGACAAGCTTAATGGAAATGTACTGATAACATACGACAGAACTGTGCTAATAGAAGATGGTGTTAATGATAGGTTATCGGATTTAAACCAATTTTGGATGGCAAATGATTCTGAAAACTCAGAATTTTTCACCAGAAATGGAATTTTTAAGCAGTACCATAATTTAAACCTGTATTATTTTGGTATTGGGGGCAATAGAAATACCACAACACGCTTTAGAAAATATCTAGGCAATGGCGAGCGGTTTTTAATAACAGATAGGCGTGAGCCTTCTTATGTATTAAAACCTAATCATACCTACCGCATTACAACTATCGTTTATAATGGCACTACTAAAGTATTTGTTGACGATAAGGAATACTTTTCTTATACAGATAACGCGCCATTAACAAACGGATATTTTGGCTTTAGAACCGTGTCTTCTAGGCAAGATATTGATAATTTTAGAGTCTATAGTTTAAAATAACTGTTGCGTTTTACAGTACTTGCTACAGTTATAAAAAAAAGCCTAATTTGAATAGATAATTCAAATTAGGCTTTTGTAATCGTAGTCTTAAAAAACTATTTAGCGATTATTATTTTGGTGTTAAAAGAACCATCTTCACCTCTTAAGGTTAATAAATAACTGCCAGATGATAAATTGTTTCTTTTTAAAGTGATAAAATTTTCACCTGAGTTATAGCTTTGTTTAGGAAGCTCAAAAACCTTAACGCCCATTAGGTTGTAAATCGTAACTTCTATTTTTGTAGATGTTTCTAGATTAAAATTCACCCTTGTTTCAGATGTAAATGGGTTTGGGTAATTTTTAAAATCACTTACAGTGCTTGTGTCAATTTCTGCTGTGCTTAAGGCAGCTAAATAGTCTGTGTAGCCAAGGTCTGGAGCGGATCCGTTAAAAGGAAACCCTATGTCAGCACCTGCATCAACCAGGTCGCTATTGGCTTCTAATTTCATAAAATCGGTATCTGGTAAACTTCCATCAGCTTGTCTCGGTGATGTTAATAAATTTATATCTAAACTTAAAAAGTCACTTGGTGTAACGGTAAGTGCAGTATTAGGGTCAAAATAATTATTGGTTAAGGTACATTCTGGAATATCTATATTGGTTAATTCTACTAAAGTAGCGCCTAAACCAACATTATTAGTTAAAACATGATTCCAGCCTGGACCAGTGATACTAATCCCCGAGCTACTTAAGGATTGCGCATTTGACATGTTGTAGTTTCTCTTATTTAAGTAAGCACTATTGTTGTACCAGTTATTGCCTTCTAAATGATGATTGGCATAAAATCCGCTTTGTTTGTTCCCGGCCGAAACACAAAACTGAACTGTGTTGGTTGGTATTGGGGAATAATTACTCAGAATAGTAAAATAAGGTGTGCCTCCAAGGCCATAGCCACCAATTTTAAAGCCATTTCCATCACCTCTGCTCACTAAGTTTGAAAAATTCCCTGTACTAGATGAGTAGCCATTGTAAAACGCCCAACAGTTTTCAAAAAGAGCAGGCTCACCAGAGTTAATGGCGTCAAAACCATCATCACTATTAAGCCAAGCTCTACAACCTCTAAAGATGTTTCCGGTATCCCCGTTTCTAACGTGGATGCCAAATCCGTCAACATTACCACCGTTAACGCCACCACC
>NZ_JBGCDQ010000062.1:0-38197 GCF_045105575.1 Winogradskyella sp.
TTTTAGAAGCTAGAAGCTAGAAGCTAGAAGCTAGAAGCTAGAAGCTAGAAGCTAGAAGCTAGAAGCTAGAAGCTAGAAGCTAGAAGCTAGAAGCTAGAAGCTAGAAGCTAGAAGCTAGAAGCTAGAAGCTAGAAGCTTAAACTCAAAACCAACTAATACCAGCGCTTTTTCTTCTTCTTAGAAGCTTCACTCTTACGTCCTTTTTTGTATTTACTCCCTTGCTTTTTATGTACAACAGGTTTTGCTTTTGGGTCTAAAGGATAAGGATGCTCAGTCTCTACTGGAATTTGAACATTAATAGCATTCTGTATCGCTTTTACATAACTCTTTTCGTCCGCTGAACATAAAGCATAAGCTTTACCTGTATTTCCTGCACGTCCTGTTCGTCCTATACGATGCACATAGGTTTCAGGAACATTTGGCATATCAAAATTAAGGACGTTGTCTAGTTCATTAATATCAATACCACGCGCTGCAACATCTGTCGCAATCAAGACTTTTACATAACCGTTTTTAAATTTATTAAGTGCTGTTTGGCGTTCGCTTTGTGGTTTGTCTCCATGCAAACTATTTACGGCATAGCCATTTTTTAATAAAGTTTGCTCTAACTTATCTACACCATATTTGGTACGTCTAAAAATGAGCACATTACCTTCAATGGTATTACGCATTAAATGTAAACACAATTCAATTTTAGATTGTTTAGGTACGTAATACAACACCTGACTCACATCTTTGGCAACCGATTTGGTCGGAGTCACATCAATGCGCTCAGGATCTTTAAGAATGGTATTGGCTAATTCTTCGATTTTATAAGGAATGGTAGCTGAAAATAAAAGGGTTTGTTTGCCTTCAGGACAAAGACGATCGATTTTCTTTACATCGTCAATAAAGCCCATAGCCAACATTAAATCTGCTTCATCTAAAACGAAGGTTTCAATATAGTCGAGGTTAATATAGTCTTGTTTGTGTAAATCGAGTAGGCGACCAGGCGTTGCGACTAAAATATCGACACCTTTTTTCAACACATCAATTTGTGGTTCAATGGAAGCACCTCCAAAAACAACAAGAGACGTTAAATTGGTAAACTCAGCATACGTTTTAAAATTTTGCTGAATCTGAACAGCAAGCTCTCTCGTCGGACTTATAATCAAGGCTCTAATCTTCTTTCCTTTTTTTGGAGCATCTTGTTTGTCGTAAAGCTGTTGTAAAATTGGTAAGGCAAACGCTGCTGTTTTTCCAGTGCCTGTTTGGGCAGAAACAATCACATCTTTTTTATCTAAAACCAAAGGAATTGTGCGTTGTTGCACTAGAGTAGGTTCTGCATAACCAGAAGCATCTACAGCTTTTAGTAATGGTTTTATGAGGTTGAGGTCTTTAAAGGACATATATTCTTAGTTTTTGCAAAGTTATAGTATTCGGTTTACCAACGCTCAGAAATCCATTGTTCTTGTTCTTCTGCTGATAAAAACGTCCAAGCCACAAAACGACTGACCTTATGTCCTTGTCCCATTTCAATAGTCTTAACCTCAGTAACGTTTACCTTTTCTAAAACTTTATAAGTAGGCTTCAAATTAATTTCTTTAGAAATTAAACTTGTAAACCAAAAACATTGTTTCGCAAATTGTTTACTTTCATAAATCATGTCTTTTACAAAGCGCGCTTCCCCACCTTTAGTCCAAAGTTCATTTTGTTGTCCACCAAAATTTAGAAGCGCTTTACTAGGGCGTTTTCCTTTTAAGTTTTTAAGTTTCTTTAGGCTTGCTTTTTGAGCATCGTCTAACGAGGCATGAAACGGAGGATTGCACATCGTAAAATCTACGCGTTCTTCAGGTTTTAAAATGGTATGAAAAAAGTCGTTAGATTTTTCTTGTCGTCTAATTTCTAAGTTAGATTTTAAGTTGAAATTTCGCTGTTCAATTTGTTTGGCAGAACTAATGGCAGCTTCATCAGTTTCACTTCCTATGAAAGACCAGCCATATTCATGTTGTCCAATAATAGGATAAATACAATTGGCACCAACACCAATATCTAAACCTTTAATATGATCACCTTTAGGTATTTTAGTAAGATTACCTTTTAACAAATCAGCAATATTATGAATGTAATCTGCACGACCTGGAATTGGTGGACACAAATAATGTTCTGGTATATCCCAATAGTCTAAACCATAGTGATGTAGTAATAGAGCCTTGTTCAGCGCTTTTACAGCGGCAGGATTAAAAAAATCAATGGATTCATCTCCATATTTATTTGGAGCAACAAAAGCACCTAATTCTGGAGAACTCTTTATGAGTTTTTCAAAATTATAACGCGCTCTGTGTTTACTTCTTGGATGAAGTTCTGATTTTACCTTAGGATGTTCTTTTTTCTCTTGCACTTTGGTTGTTGTTTATAGCCACAAAGGTAAGTGAAAAGCAGTGGGTTTGGAAACTCCTTAAATTCAAAGATTTCTTGGAGTGATTGTCAATTTAACGCAGAAAGAATTTCAGGCGTTTTCTAAGACTTTTAGGAATAGCGTCGTTATCTATAATTAAGCTGACGTGATTTTTATTTTTGTCTTTAGCGTATAATAATTCAAAAAAATGAAAAATGGATAGACTGTTTTCTTTAGATGTAACCAATTCAAAATGGTCTCCGCGTTTTACGTCACCTTCTTTAATCACTTTGACGTAGGTTCCGGAATAGCCATGATCTATAAATTGTTGAAGCACTGCTTCGGTTCCGAATTTATGAGCAAATTTAAAACACGGTTCTCTCGGTTGGGTAATTTGCACTAGTGCAGTTCCAAGTTTATAGATATCACCAACAAAAAGCTGTTTTTCGTCTAAATTTTCTACGGTTAAATTTTCGCCAAGCATACCATAATTCCAATCTAAATTTGGATATAATTGTTGCCAATATGGATAGTGATTTGCAGAAAACAAATAACAGGCTTTAAATATGCCTCCATGTACTTTTCGGTCCGAGACTTCATCACCTCTAACATCTTCTTTTCCTAAATGAACAGGAACGTCGGTTGGTTTTTTGTAGATACCTGTTGTGACGATTTTACCTTTCCATTCAAAGGTTGTGGGTTGCGCTATATTGGTTGATATGATTTTCATGACTTTATATGGAGCATTTTTTTCTGAAACCTAGGTTGAGTCACCATACTTTCAAAAAAAACTTGCATTTTATTCTAGGGTTTTAACGCTTTCCAAAAGGGCAACAAACCTTTTAGTAATTTTTCGTAAGCTTCTGGCATGTCTGTAAGAGGTGCTTCTGTGAACGAAAAGGGTTGATCCGCTTTAAAAGTCCAATAGCGTTCTCCTAAAGTGCCATCGGTAGATTTAATATGCGATTTAGGAAAGTTGGTCATAGAAAACAGGCCTTCTTTATTAACTTCTATCCCAAAAACTTTTAAGTCTTTAGCATCTGAATAGGTCAACGTTAGTGTTGAATTTAGGGTATGATCATCTTCAGAACTAAAAAATAGTTTCTCTTTTTTAGTGTAGTTTTCAAATTCGGCACTCCAAGGTTGATTAGGTGAAATGAGCTGTTTTAATTCCTTTTGAATCTCTAAACTGTCACTTTCCGCTTGAATTATTCCCATTAAATTTTCTTGCAGAACGGTTATGGTTTTTGATGCTGGGTTAACAGTAACGGTTGTTTTTTCTGCAACGATGCGACTTTGTTCAACTCCAAAAAAAGTACCTATAACAAAGAAGAGTATTTTGATTTGTTCCATAAGCGAAGTTAAATAAAAAAAGCGCAAGTTTATAAAACTCACGCTTTTCCAGCTATTAATCTCAGGGAAAATAAGGGATTATTCACCTTGTTAGGACTGCAAAAATAGAACTATATATGTCTTGAAAAATTGATGTATGATAAGAAACGAACTATCTGTGTAAATCTTTTCTAATACGACTTAAACTTTCTGTCGTAATGCCCAAATATGACGCGATATGATAGTTTTTTATACTTTTTTCAATATTTGGGTAGGTTTTAATAAAGTTGAGGTAACGTTCAGTAGCGGTTTGTGAGATATTTGCTAAAATTCTTTTTTGAAACGCTCCGAAGGCACGCTCAAGTTTAATTCTGAAAAAGCGTTCTATTTTTGGAATGCTTTGGTATAAGATTTCTTTATCTTGTTCTGTGATTCTGTAAAGGGTAGCATCTTGAATCACTTCTATGGTCATTATAGATTTTCCTGAAGTAAAAAAACCGGTATAATCACTAATCCACCAATCTTTAATTCCGAATTGAACGGTATGTTCTTTGCCATGTGTATCGATATGGTAAGTTCTTAAGCATCCTCGCAGTACATAATATTGAGCATCTGCAAACTCATCTGCACTCAGTAAAATAGTCCCTTTTTTTGCAGTAACCTTGTGAAAAACGGACTCAATAATTTTGATCTCTTCTTCTGTGAAGTCAAGATGCTTGAAGATTTCTGATATGACAGAATTGTCGGATTTCACTCGTAATGAATTGATTAGCTTTTTGGAAGGTAGGGAAAACTATTTGATTTAAGCTTGTAAATCCGATTTCAGATATTAATTTTAGTTGAAATGCTGATTTTATCAATAACAATAATTTTAATGCTGCTTTCGATTCATTTTTTTCTTTTTTGAAAGTAAAAGGTATTACAAGCAGTGAACAAACCATCAACTCAGGAGTTAATTTACTTTTTTAGCGATTGCATCCTTGTCTCTTTTATATAAATTAAAGCGATCTACTATTTTAGAGATATTTTTAATAAATGCTATTGTGAGCGCAGTTAGCACTGCGAAAAAATGGTTTTATGTTCGTTAAAAAGCCTAAATTTTGATTGAGCTTTAGTGCCGAGTGTAAATAGTTTTGATTGGTTATGTCTAAGAGACAATTTATTTTTTGAGAGCTTACAAAAAAAACCACTTTGAATGCACAAAGTGGTTTTGAATATTTATGAGATTCCTGCCTTCGCAGGAATTGGGTTACTTTATCATCTCGTAACTACGTTTAATGAAATTAGTAAGTTCTTCTCCTTTAAGTAAACCTTGAGATAAACGCGCTAAATCTAAACTTTGATTAATTAAACGTTCTTGTTTCTTTTTGGTCTTCGTCTCTAAAATTTCATTGACCAATTCAGAATTTGTGTTTACGATGAGGTTATACATTTCTGGCATATTACCCATACCAAACATGCCTCCGCCACCACCAGTCTGCTGCATCTCTTTCATTCTGCGCATAAATTCTGGTTGTGTAATTATAAAAGGTGATGCTTCGCTGTCCATAGCTTCTAGCTGAACCATAAACTTTTCAGAAGGGATTACTTCCTTTAAAAGCGTATCTAATGCGGTTTGCTGCTCTTCTGACAATTTAGAAATGGCAGTTTCATCCTTTTTAATTAAATTATCAATATGATCTCCATCAACTCGTGCAAAAGAAATGTTCTCTTTTGTCGATTCTAATTTCTGAATTAAATGTGGTACAATTGGCGAATCTAACATCAACACTTCGTAACCTTTTGCTTTTGCAGCTTCAATATAACTGTGCTGCTGGTCTTTGTTAGAAGCGTAAAGTAGTACGAGTTTACCATCCTTATCCGTTTGGTTTGCTTTGGTTTTGTTGAATAATTCTTCATACGTAAAGAATTTTTCATCAACCGTTGGGTATAAGGCAAAGGCATCTGCTTTTTCGAAGAATTTCTCTTCAGATAACATACCGTATTCAATAACGATTTTAATATCATCCCATTTCGCTTCAAAATCTTCACGATTCGCATTGAATAATGATTTCAACTTATCAGCAACTTTACGCGTAATATAAGAGGATATTTTCTTCACTGCACCATCCGCTTGTAAATACGAACGCGACACGTTTAACGGAATATCTGGAGAATCAATAACACCACGAAGCATGGTTAAAAATTCTGGTACAATCCCTTCTACATTGTCAGTAACATACACTTGGTTTTGGTAGAGTTGAATTTTATCCTTCTGAATGTTCATATCATTCGTCATCTTAGGGAAATACAAAATTCCTGTTAAGTTGAATGGATAATCTACATTAAGGTGAATATTGAATAATGGCTCTTCAAACTGAGCAGGATACAATTCTCTATAGAAGTCTTTATAATTCTGATCTTCTAATTCGGTCGGTTGTTTTGTCCAAGCCGGATTTGGATTATTAATAATGTTATCTACCGTAATTTGCTTGTGTGGCTCAGTAGTTTCTTTACCATCCTTATCTTTAGTGGTTTTTGGAGTAAATTCAGGATCGTTGATTTCCTTAGTTCCAAATTTAATCGGAATCGGCATAAACTTATTATACTTCATCAAAAGTTCACGAATTCTAGACTCTTCTAAAAACTCCGTTGAATCTTCTGCAATATGAAGAATAATCTCAGTGCCTCTTGTCTCTTTACCTGAAGGCTCTAACGTAAATTCTGGCGAACCATCACATGTCCAATGTGCAGCGTCGGCACCTGTATGCGATTTTGTAATAATCTCAACTTTTTCTGCAACCATAAAGGCAGAGTAAAACCCAAGACCAAAATGACCAATGATACCTGAATCTTTAGCGGAATCTTTATACTTGTCTAAAAATTCTTCAGCACCAGAAAAGGCGACTTGGTTAATGTACTTTTCAACTTCATCTGCAGTCATTCCTAAACCTTGATCGATGATATGAAGTTTCTTTCCTTCTTTGTCAATCTTAACTTCAAGTTTTGGATTACCGTATTCAGATTTAGATTCACCAATACTCGTTAGGTGTTTTAATTTTAGTGTGGCATCTGTACCATTACTAATCAGCTCACGTAAAAAGATTTCGTGATCGCTGTATAAGAATTTTTTAATAAGCGGAAAGATATTCTCTACCGATACATTAATACTTCCTTTTGTCATGTTATATAAATTTTGTATAATTAATTTGAACATTATGTTATAGTCAAATAAAATACCAAGACGATATATGTGACAAGATGACATAAAAAAGCCATTCATTTCAAAATATTGAAGCGAATGGCTTTAAGTGATATAGAGTTAAGGTTATTTACCTTTAATTTTTGATTTGGTATTTTTAATAGGTTCTTCTTTTTTAGCTTTATTTTTTACATATTTTTCTAGCCATTGGTCTTGTTCCCAAAGCATGTGCATAATAGATTCTTTAGCTCTATAGCCATGACTTTCTTTCGGTAACATTACAAGACGAACTGGTGCGCCTAAACCCTTAAGCGCATTAAAATAACGCTCACTTTGTAATGGATAGGTACCAGAATTATTATCAGCAACACCATGAATTAATAGAAGTGGTGTTTTCATCTTATCTGCATGCATAAAAGGCGACATGGTGTTGTACACCTCTGGAGATTCCCAATAGCTGCGCTCTTCACTTTGAAAACCGAATGGTGTTAATGTTCTATTGTATGCACCACTTCTAGCTATTCCTGCCGCATAAAGATTTGAGTGTGATAATAGGTTAGCCGTCATAAATGCGCCATAACTGTGACCACCAACAGCTACTTTATCTCTATCAATATAGCCTAAATCATCAACAGCATCTATGGCCGCTTTACCATTGGCTACCAATTGTTTTCTAAACGAATCATTAGGCTCCTCAGCGCCTTCACCAACAATAGGAAAAGCAGCTCCATCTAAAACTACATAACCACGCGTCACCCAGTAAATTGGTGAACCCCAACTTGGGTATACAAATTTATTAGCATTCGATGTACTTTGAGATGCACTTGCCTTGTCTTTATATTCTCTTGGATAAGCCCATAAAATCATTGGATACTTTTTTCCTTCTTTATAATCTAGCGGTAGATAAAGTGTACCATCCAAATCTAAACCATCATCACGTTTATAATTAATAACACGTTTGTTAACGTTACCTAAACTTTTAAAAGGATTATCAAAAGTTGTAATTGCCGTTAAATCATTTTTCTTTTTAATATTTCTTATGTAGTAGTTTGGATATGTTGTTGGAGATTCTATTCTCACTAAAATTTCGCCTTTTTTCATATTTATAGCCGAATTTAAACTTTCAACTTTGTCTGTATATTCAGACTGGTAAAGACGTTTTGTTTTATTTGTTTTTATATCGTACTCATCAATAAAAGGAAATTGGCCATCTTTGGTATAGCCATCTCCCATGAGGTATAACTTATTACCATTTATTTCTAAAGTGTAGCTGCCAAGTTCATTTTTAGACCTCATAAAACTGCCTGGATTACTATAAACATCTTGGTAATTTCTGTCTGAAATTATTTTAGCTTTTTGATTAGCGTTAGATGGGTTAAACACATACGTTTTTGTGTTTCTAGTATTCCACCAACGGTCATAGGCAATAGCGACGTTATCATTTCCCCAATTAATACCAGCATAACGTTGCTTAGTTTTTACTAAAAGTTTTGGGTTATTATTAAAAGGTGCATCCATTTGGTAAACGGCATCTCGATAGTCTACTTCAATCTCTGGGTCGCCATTATCTAGTGCTTCTGCCCAAACCAAAGTTGATGGTTTATCTGCACGCCAAGACATGCTTCGTTTTCCCATACGTGTCGCCATAAAACCTTTTGGTCTAACTTCATCTAAAGGCACATCGTTAACCGTTTTTATTTTTTTACCGTTGGAATCATAAATAACACTTTGACTCGGAAAACGTGAATAGGTAACCAAATAAGAAAATGGACGTTTTATTTTTGTAACCATTACATAATTTCCGTCTGGAGAAAAGCTTACTCCACGATACATATCTGCTGGAAGAAAGTCTAATGTGTTACCATCAATAGATACTTTTTTAATTTCAGAAAGTGCTAATTGCTCAAAATTGAACTCGTCATTAGGTGTTTTTAATAAATCTTGATATGTTCTATTTTGTGCTTTAGAACCATCGCTAACTGAAACTGTTGGGCCGTTTGGTACGGCAACAGCTGTGTTTATTAAGGGTTTTCTATTATCAGCAAGTGTTTTAACGAGTAAGTTTTTGTTATCCTTAAACCAACTAATTGTGCTTCCCATATTAGCATTAATGTTAGCATCAGTTAATTTTTTTACACTACCATTTGCAACATTAAGTACCCAAACTTCAACACCTTTTTCTGTAGTATTTAAGCACGCAATCATAGATTCATTAGGAGACCAGCTAAAACCTGAAAGTCTTGGATTATTTGGTAAGCCAGAAACTTGCTTAGCATCTTTGTCGGTTGTTTTTTTGACTTTTAAATTGGTATAAAAAGTGGTTCGGCTTCCAATATTGGTGACCGGATTAATTCTAAGTCCGGCAAGTCTAAGCTCAGTTTCAGATAATTCTGCAATAGATTTGTATTGGTTTCTGTAAAGTAACACCATGTTTTCGCCTTTACTGTCTATTTGCACACCAGGCGCTAAATCAACATCGGCCAAGGCTAAAATTTCTTGTGGTGGCATTTGGTAAGTCAATTGGTCTTGACCATAACATAGGCTAACACATAATAACACAAAAATCTTTAAAATGGATTTCATAATGAACGTTTGGTTTTAGTTAGAATTGAGCATAAGGTAATTAAAAATGAAATGTTTAAAGTTGAATGAAATGTTAAAATTAGTAAGACGGTCATAAGTCTTATTTTGCTATGCATGCATAACGAATACCAGTTTTGTTAGGTTGTAAATGGTTAAATTTGTTATTCCGAAAAAAATAAAGGTTTTATGTACAATTCAAAAATAATAGGATTAGGTAAGTATGTTCCAGATAACGTTGTAACTAACGAGGATTTATCGAAAATGATGGATACAAATGACGAGTGGATCACAGAACGTACAGGAATTAAAGAACGTCGTTGGGTAGAAAAGGGTAGCGGAGATACTACGGCAACAATGGGAGTAAAAGCTGCAAAAATGGCGATTGAACGTGCTGGTATTGATAAAGATGCTATTGATTTTATCATTTTTGCTACGTTGAGTCCAGATATGTATTTTCCAGGAGCAGGTGTGCAAGTGCAACATGCGTTAGATATAAAAACCGTTGGAGCTTTAGATGTGCGTAACCAATGTTCTGGCTTTGTATATGCCATTTCGGTAGCAGATAATTTTATAAAAACTGGGATGTACAAAAACATTTTAGTGATTGGTAGTGAATTACATTCGTTTGGTTTAGATAAAACTACAAGAGGACGCGGAGTGTCTGTGATTTTTGGTGATGGAGCAGGTGCTGCAATTTTAACTAGAGAAGAAGACACGACTAAAGGCATTTTATCGACACATTTACATGCGCAAGGCGAACATGCCGAAGAATTGGTATTAGTAGCACCAGGCATGGGTAAACGTTGGGTAAATGATATTTTAGAAGATAACGACCCAAATGACGAAAGTTATTTTCCGTACATGAATGGTACATTTGTTTTTAAAAATGCCGTAGTCCGTTTTAGCGAAGTCATTATGGAAGGCTTAATGAAAAATAACCTACAAGTTGATGATGTAGATATGCTCATTCCACACCAAGCAAATTTGCGTATTGCACAGTTTATACAAAAGAAGTTTAAGCTAAGCGACGATCAGGTTTTTAATAATATTCAAAAATACGGAAACACTACAGCTGCGTCTATTCCGTTAGCACTGTGTGAAGCGTGGGAAGAAGGAAAGGTAAAAGAAGGAGACACGGTTGTTTTGGCTGCTTTTGGTAGTGGTTTTACTTGGGGAAGTGTGATCATTAAGTGGTAACAAATCCTTTTACGACAGCCGAGCAAAATCGAAGTAAAAAAAGAGATCTTTTGAAGATATAACGAACGTTAATGTTCTGTCTTTTTAATGAGACAAGGTTTAAAATTAAATCCTAGTTAAAGCCTTCAAATTAGAATTTTGAATTTAAACCAGCTTGTTTTATTTGTTGGTTTTTTTGCTAGACTGTAAAACTTTACCAGTATTTTATTTAATAATCTTGATTATCTTTATAGGATAACGGTAACTGATATTTTTTATATTCTGAGTTTTTTATGGCATATGATTAGTTAATGTTGTTATAGAACTAGTTGTGCAACCATATGAAAAACACATTTACAATCATATTTCTTTTTGTTTTTGGAGCAGTCTTTTCGCAAGATGATTGTAAAGATTATAAGGAAAACTACATTCCAAAAAATCTAAATGATTCAATTGAATATTTGAATTGTGAATGGCCAGAATCCAACAAAACGGAATTTAAAAACAAAGAAGAAAGCGACGCTGTAACTGAATTACATTTTGGAGCTGGAATGGGAATTAGAAATGGTTGGGACTTGTGGAAAGGAAAAAACCAAATATTAAGGTTTTTCAAATCAAAAGGAATTTCTCATCCAGATGATATGTCCTCAATAGTTTTGACTTCTTTTCACAGACAATTGAACAACAAACCTATTGACTTGGATTCACAAATTTCATACTATGAAAAATATTGGAAGACCGCCAAAAAGAAATTTGAAAAAGAACAACATAACCAAACAGAATTAAGTAAAAAAGAGTACGATGAGTACAAACTCAATGACTCGGTCAAAATTGAATTTAAAATTAACAGACAAGAAAAAAATGTTTGGGCTTATCGAATTCAAAAATATCCAGACTTGAATGAGAAACCTAATTGTTATATCAAAGGAACTGTAATTGATAAAAAAAAGAAAAAAAGGAAACGTGGAAAATACGTTTTGACAATACTAATTACAGATATTTGTGGAAATCAAAAAGCAATTTTTAACGGAGAAGAAAATGGACTAAAAGTCAATCAAGAATACAATTTTAGTCTTATGAGTTTTAAAATAAGTAAAAACTAAAAAATGCGGTTGCCAACAATGGCTATAAGTAATTGGTTGTTCTCGCCTACTTTGGAAATTCCTGCGGAATTTCCAACTTGGTATGTACTTGCGAAGTTAAGAGCTAAACAACGCAACTACTGATAGTCGAGACCGTTTGGTTCATATGAAAAAAATAGCATTTCTAATATTAATGACAATGACTTTTAATTTAGTTTCTGGACAAAATTTAAATGGAAAATGGTTACTGAAAGACATTGACCCTGGAAATGGAAAAAAAGGCTATCCTGGATTTCAATTGCTCGAAATTGAAAACGATAGTGTTCATATTTTTACGGATTTTTCGCTTAAAGAAAAAGCATCCATCTTAATAATGGACAATGGCGATTTATTGAATTTAAAAAAAGAGAAAACTTCGACATACACAGTCATTAGCGATAATAATCTGAAATGGTTTGTAAATGGAAAATCTAATGACAAAGACGCGATTTTTGAGTGTGACTTTTATCGACTTGAACCGACAATGACAATGCTGAAAAAAGAAGATATTGAAAAAATGACATTCATGCTGACCGAAAACGGACGCGAAACTGAATTTAAATTTAATAAAGAACTTTGGGACAAAGAAACTCTCGAACGAATGAAACGAAAAGAGGGCGAGAAAAAAATGATCGAGCAAATAGATTCAACTTTATTTATCGTATCATATTTTGATGGAAAAAGACATAGTTCAATTCCGATTAAAGAAGTTACGACTGAATTAATAACAATGTATGCTATTCCGACTGGACCAATGGAAATGACAGCATACCGAAATAAATAAATACACACCACAACAAAGTACTGTGGTAAAAACCAAGTAAAATCTAATTAATGTTTCACTACCTTACTTTTATAAGAATCATTAGTTATTAATCCTGATTTAGCTCTAGTCGTGTAAAAAAATACAATTAAGTTGTTTAACGAAATAACATTACACTTATCTTTAGACTATAAAACACCTCATATGGTATATCAATTATCAGCTTAAAAATCAATTTTAACCTGTAGCCATATTTCACCGCAAGACATTTGAGAAAAACCTTGATGAAAGAGAGACAAATTGAAAAATATCATTATCTAAAAGACAAACCGAAAGAACGACAGTTTGATATATATGACTTGTCGGAATATTATCAAAAAAATTCTGAACACTCTTCTCGACCGCACACTCATAGTTTTTATCAAATGATTTGGTTTAAAAGCAAAAAAGGAAAACACTTCATCGATTTTAAAGACTACTCAATTAAGGAAAATAGACTATTCTTTATTGCAAAAAACCAAGTGCATTACTTTGAAAATCGGTCGGATTATAAAGGTTACTTATTGCATTTTAACGAATCTTTTATATTAAGCAATGAAACTGATTTTAATTTCTTTCTAACATATAGAATTTTCAACAACAACGAAGAACCATTTTTTCAAATCCCAAAAGAACAGGAAAATCAAATAATTAGTTATTTTACTCAAATCAACATAGAATCAAATAACAAAACGGAATTCGGTAACAAATCAATTCTGTCTTATTTGCTAAAATCTATGCTTCTTATGATTGAAAGAGAAAAAAGGAAAAGCATAAAAACTGACAACAGTAAAACAAACCAGAACAGTACTTTTTTTAAATTTCGTGACCTTTTGGAAAATAACTTCCACAAAAACTGGTCTGTAACTGACTTTGCGAACGAACTTTCTATTTCATCTAAAACCTTAAATTCAATAACAAAATCTGAAATGGACAAAACTGTTTCACAAGTAATTATTGATAGAATTATTCTCGAATCAAAAAGAAGGCTTACTCATTCAAATGCCTATGTCAACCAAATTGCATACGATTTAGGTTTTAACGACCCTTACTATTTTGTCAAGTATTTTAAAAAACACGTTAAGTGTTCACCTTCCGAATTTAGAAAAACCATTTCCTAATTTTACCAATCTAAGTAGTTTTTGTCCATTTCACAAAGTTCTGATTGAACATACTTTTGTATTGTAATCATAAAACAAATACAATGAATATCAAAAGAAAATTATCAATCGGAATATTGTCTGTATTCGCAGCAATATCATTATTAACTTTAACATCAATGACAATTGAAAAAAATGAAACAAATGCCTATTTGGAAATCACTTTAGACATAAAATCTGAAAATCGTGGAAATGCAGCAGGAGTATATTTAAAGTACAAAGAACCATTTTTAAAACAAATAGATGGTGCAACTTCAAAAGACCTTCTTATCAGAACAGAAGATGTGCAAGTGCTTCACGGATTTGAATCTGAAGAACAAGCAAAGGCCTACTTAACAACTAAATTATTTGAAAATGATGTAGTTCGTGAATTGAAACCATTTTTGGAAAGCAATCCAGAAATAAGAATTTATTCTGTTTTTAAAAAATAAAGGGAAAAGGCATAAAAACTGTGGCTAACATCCGCATATAACAAATACCCATCACAGACTATTTCTAAAACAAGAGAGTCAAATATCAAAAAAAGCCCAAACAAAATATCGTTTGGGCTTTTCAGCTATTAACCAACCATAATTAACACTAGTATAAAAATGAATTTATAACTATTGTGAACTAAAAACTTATACTCTTAGACGTGAAAAGTGCCATTTTATTTCACAGCAATGTCTATTTAACGTGTATTTAACAAAAGGTGATGATTTCTTACTGCATCTCCATAGTCTAAAATTTTTGTTTTTAAGTAAAGTGGTTTTTCAAGAGACAAAAGAAAGTGCGATTGCGTTATTACATAATTGTGATTTTGGTTATATTTCAATTATGAAAAAAACACTCGTATTTGGCGCCTCTTTAAAAACGGAACGATATTCCAATATGGCGATTAAGAAATTACGTCGGTATCAACATCATGTTAACGCGTTTGGTTTAAGATCGGGAATAGTCGATGATGTTACAATCGATACAGAATTAATGCCATACAAAGACATTGATACGGTAACACTTTATTTAAATCCTAAACGGCAAGAAGTGTATTACGATTATATTGTGGGTCTAAATCCTAAACGGGTGATTTTTAATCCTGGTACAGAAAATCCAGAATTCTATAACCTTTTAAAGCAAAATAATATTCATTTTGAAGTAGCTTGTACCTTAGTTTTATTAAGCACCAATCAGTATTAGGCTTTCTTTTTAATGAGCAGTAGACCTATAAAGGTGAATAAGCCATTAAGTGGCAAAATTTCCCAATGAAATTGATAAGCTCCAATCACAGATTCTGGTAGAGAAGTAATGGCAAAACTTAAAGCCATTGCTAATAAAGCAACAATCCAAGCATATTTGTCTTTTATTTGGTGTTTGGTTAAAATTCCAAAAGCAAATAAACCTAGCAACGGACCGTAGGTAAACGTCGCAAATTTAAACAAGTTACTAACCACATTACCTTCTAACATATTAAATAGAATAACCACAAGTACTAATAAAACTGAAACACCAATATGTACTTTTTTTCGTAATGGTTTTTGAACGGCTTCTGGTCGGTTTTCAATGTTTAAAAAATCAACACTAAATGAGGTTGTTAAAGACGTTAAAGCCGAATCTGCACTAGAGTAAGCTGCTGCGATTAAACCAATGATAAAAGTGACTGATAATGCAGCTCCCAAATTTTGATTCATCGCAATTTCAGGGAATAACAAATCGGTTCGCGTTCTACCATCTAAAACAGGAATCGTAATATTATATTTTTCAGCATAAATGAATAATAACGCTCCAAGCGATAGAAAAGCAAAGTTTACAAATACCAGAAGCGTTGCCATACTGTAAATGTTCTTTTTGGCTTCGTGTTGATTTTTACAAGTCAAGTTTTTCTGCATCATATCTTGGTCTAAGCCTGTCATGGCAATAGCTATGAAAATACCTCCAATAAAATATTTCCAGAAATACGTCGTGGCATTAGGATCCTCAAAAAAGAAAATTTGTCCTTTAGTGCTAAACTCAGAGGAGTTTAAGAATTCCATATAATTCCAATCGAGTTGGTCATTAATTAAGTAAATAGCAACTCCAACAGACGTCAGCATGGCCAAAGTTTGCAAAGTATCGGTCCAAACGATGGTTTTTATACCTCCTCGTTTTGTGTAGAGCCATATCAATAAAATAGAAAGGACAACGGTAAGCCAAAAAGGCACTCCGATACTTTCAAAAACAATATATTGCATAGCAAGTGCTACCAAGAATAGTCTAAAAGAAGCACCTGTAACGCGCGATAGTAAAAAGAAAAAAGCACCAGTTTTATAACTTACATAGCCAAAACGCTGTTCTAAATATTGATAAATCGAGGTCACATTGAGTTTGTAATACAGCGGAATTAAAACAAGTGCTATAAATAAATACCCTACAAAAAAACCAAAAACTCCCTGCATGTAGGCAAATTGTTGGCCACCAATCATGCCTGGAACGGATATAAAGGTGACTCCTGAGAGTGAAGCGCCAATCATTCCAAAAGCAACAACATACCAAGGTGATTGTTGTTTGGCTTTAAAAAAAACAGCGTTACTATCATCTTTACCTGTGAGGTAAGAAATTAGAATAAGTACACCAAAATAGGCAATAATTAATATGAGAATTGAAATGGGTGTCATGTCTAAAATGTGTTACTGTGGTATTTTTTTTGAAAAGTAGTATATTTGAAAAAAAGGATGGCTCTAAAAAAGAATTAATTATGAAAAAAATAACCTACTTCGTTGCGCTAATCATGTTTAGCGTTGGTCTTTCTGCTCAAAATTTTAAAGAGCTCATTGCCGAAGGCACACATACGGTTGCCGATATCGTAGAAGTGGCCGAGCGACATTTTGATACCGTAGGCAGAGAACGTGGCCGAGGTTATAAACCTTTTAGACGCTGGCAATATTTTGCTGAACGCGCCATGGACGAAACAGGTAAATTGAAATCGCCTGAGTTTTACTATAATGAACTTGAAAGATTCAACGCCAGTAGTAACGATGAAGGCTTAGCGGCCAGAACTGTTGTTGGTACTTGGGAAGAAATGGGACCAACATATTGGAATGCCACGTCTGGGTATAATCCTGGTGTTGGAAGAATTACATCTTTTGCCACAGAAATTGGAAATCAAAATCATATGATTGTTGGTAGCCAAACTGGTGGAGTCTGGAAAACCCTAGATGGTGGAACTAACTGGACAGTGCTTACCGACAATTTAGCCAATATGGATGTTTATGCCTTAGCAATAGATCCTTCAAACAGTGATACTTATTTTTGGGGTTCAAGAAGTGGTTCTATTTTTAAGTCTGTTGATGGTGGTTCAACATGGTCATTACTAAGTACTGAGCTGAGTGGATTTATAAACAAAATATTAATCGACCCAACCAATACCTCTAAAATGTACGTAAGTGCGCAAGGTGAAGGCTTATTTAAATCAACGGATGGAGGTGTGTCATGGACAAGCATTCACTCAAATGCCAATGATGGCTACGATGTTGAATTTAAACCAGGCGATACCAATACTATCTATGCTTCTGGTAATAACTTTTTTAAATCAACAGATGGTGGTCTTACTTTTGATATGCCAAATGGATTGGGACTTTGGGATCAAGAAAACGTTACAGGTTCTAATGCTTGGGTAACTAGCAGTGCCAATAATAATAGTACAGTAATACCAAGAACGGGCAATTCTATGGCTTTTTTCTATATTGGAAACTTTACAAGTCCTCAAACCCAATTAATCACTCCGGCTTTAGATTTAAGTGTTGCAACAAATCCAGAACTGAATTTTTCGTTTACACAAGTCAGTTGGGGCGGAGATATAGACGCATTAAGAATTCTTTATAAAACATCGGCTTCAGGAAGTTGGATTGAATTAGCAAATTATACTAACGAAGTAACCGCTTGGTCAGATATTACATTGAGTTTACCAAACCCTACTTCAGATTATTATGTTGCTTTTGAAGGCACTGCCAATTATGGAAGAGGATTAACCTTGGATGATGTTTCCGTTGAAACTTCTAACTTAGGTGTTATTTTTTCTGATGGATTTGAGAGTGTTCCAGCTGAATTCAATTCAGGCCCTAAAATGATTGCAGTTTCTGCGGATGATCCTTCTGTGGTTTATGTCGTGGAAGCAGATGGTGGTTTATTTGGTGGTATTCATAGATCTTCTGATGATGGTTCTACCTTTTTAAAATTGAATCACGATAACCGAAATTATTTTGGCTATGACAGTGCAGGAGTAGATGACAGAGGGCAAGCTCCTAGAGATATGGATATTGTTGTAAATCCTAACGATGTTAATGACGTACATATAGCAGGTATCAATACTTGGCGATCAACCAATGGTGGTGCTACGTTTAACATTACATCGCAATGGACTCCTAATAGTGCAAACGGTCAAAATATTGGCTATTGCCATGCTGACGTTGATATTTTAGAATTTATTGGTACGGGAGCTAATACCAAACTTTTAGCAGGTACAGATGGTGGTATTTTTATTGCTGATAACCCTACTGTTGTCAATAGTAGTTATTATAGAGATTTAACACCAGGACTCGGTATCAGACAATTTTATAAAATCGGTATTAGTCAAACAGATCCTGTTATTGTTACAGGAGGTTCTCAAGATAATGGTTCATCAGTGCTTGGAGCTGATGGTAATTGGACCGATTGGTGGGGAGCCGATGGTATGGAAGGTTTTGTAGATAAAAATAATACGCAGATTATGTACGGAACTTCTCAGTTTGGTTCTTTTGTAAAGACTTTTAATGGAGGACTTAGCATTAGTGGTGTTACACAACCAGACGATAAAGGTGGAGATTTTAACTGGAATTGGGTCGTCCCTTATGAGCAAGATCCGACGATTCCAAATGTTATTTATAGTGCGTTTGACGAAGTTTATAGATCTGAAAATGGTGGCAATACATGGACGTCAATTTCTCAAAATTTTGGCGCAAACATCGATCATTTTAAAGTAGCACCAACTAACAATAGTATCATGTATTTAGCTATAAATGGAGCGTTTTGGTATACGACTAATGCTGGTATTACTTGGACGCAATCGACCCTAGATATTGGTGGAGGTCGTATTAATGAAATTGCAGTACATCCTACAGATGCCACTAAAATAGCGATTGCTACAACCAATAGTGAAAAAGTATATATCAGTACCGATAGTGGAGTGTCATTTACACCAATACGTTGGGATTTACCAAACTTTTCATCACAAGCTTTAGTATGGCAAAATAATGGTAACGATGGTCTTTATGTAGGTATGAACTATGGCATTTATTATACAGATAATGTCTTAGGAAATACTTGGAATCCTTTCAGTAACGGTTTGCCTAATGTTAGAATTAATGAACTCGAAATTAATACGGCAGATAGTAAATTGTATGCGGCGACTTACGGAAGAGGACTATGGAGATCTAACCTCTATAATGAAGCTTTAAGTGTTACGGATTTTGAATTTGAAGACCTTTCGGTTTATCCAAATCCGGCAGAAAATGAAGTATATTTAAAATGGAATAATTCTGAAGACGTTGCGGTTCGTATATACAACACACTTGGTAAGTTAATGTTTTATAGTAAAAACGTGAATTTAAGCAACGCGTATAAAATTAATACTTCAGGTTTCGATACAGGAATTTATTTTGTAAAATTAAACACTTCAAAAGGCGAAATGACCAAAAAGCTGATATTGAAATAACATTTAATTCATGTTGAAAAGTCCAGTTGTAACACCCTTACAATCGGACTTTTTTATGTCTAAAAATCTGTACCTTCGTAATTATGGAATTTTCATCAAAACTCTTAGAAAACGCAGTTAACGAAATGTCGCAATTGCCAGGCATTGGTAAGCGAACGGCTTTGCGTTTGGTATTACATTTATTACGCCAACCAGATAGTCAGACCTTTCAATTGGCAGACGCTTTATCTAAGGTAAGGCGCGAGATTAATTTTTGTAAATCGTGTCATAATATTAGCGATAAACCTTTGTGCGAAATCTGTGAAAACCCAAATCGCAATAGTGAACTCATTTGTGTGGTTGAAGATATCAGAGACGTTATGGCTGTTGAAAATACAAGCTCGTTTAAAGGTTTGTATCATGTTTTAGGCGGAAAGATATCTCCAATGGATGGTATTGGCCCTCAAGATTTAAATATTAACTCCTTAGTCGAAAAGGTTAAAGCAGGAAAAATAAAAGAATTAATTTTTGCAATGAGTCCAACGATGGAAGGTGATACCACCAACTTTTATATCTTCAGACAGATTCAAGCCTACAACATCGCCACATCAACTATTGCAAGAGGAGTTGCAGCAGGTAACGAATTAGAATATACTGACGAAATCACCTTAGGTCGAAGTATTGTAGATCGCGTCCCTTTTGAAGCTTCACTAAAGTTATAACCACTACAATTTTGAAGCTATCTGTCATCATACTCAATTATAATGTACGGTATTTTTTAGAGTTATGTCTAAAAAGTGTGGAAGCGGCTATGACTACTATTGATGGCGAAATTATTGTAATTGATAACAACTCGCCAGACGATAGTTGTGCCATGGTAAGGCAATTATTTCCAAATGTAACATTGATAGAAAACAAAGAGAATTCTGGTTTTTCTAAAGGCAATAATAAGGCAGTAGCTGAGGCAAAAGGCGAGTACCTTTGTATTCTTAATCCAGATACCGTTGTAGCTGAAGATACGTTTAAAAAACTTTTTCAGTTTACAGAATCAAAAACGAATTTAGGTATTGTTGGCTGCCAACTCATTGATGGTAAAGGAAACTTTCTGCCTGAAAGTAAACGGAATGTACCGACACCAAAAGTGGCACTAAAGAAAGTCTTAGGCAATGCTACAGATTATTATGCAAATCAGGTTCAAATTGAAAATAGTGCTAAAGTCGATATCTTAGTCGGAGCATTTATGTGGCTAAAAAAAGAGGTTTATGAAGCTGTTGGAGGCTTTGATGAAGCTTACTTTATGTACGGAGAAGATATTGATTTGTCATATAAAGTGATAAAGGCAGGTTACGATAATTATTATTATGGTGAAACCTCAGTCATTCATTTTAAAGGCGAGAGTACTTTAAAAGATGCTAAATATGCGAAACGCTTTTATGGGGCGATGCAAATATTTTACAAAAAGCATTTTAAGCAGAATCTATTATTTAATACTGTGGTTTGGTTAGGTATTAAAATGGCCTACCTTATGCGTAAAGCTCCTGTTGACGTAGCCCTCACGTCTCATAAATCTTATATTTATACCAAATCAATTCATAAGGATTTAGAAGAACAATTGCTAAAACCTCTAGAGATTAAAGAGGTTATAGATGATAAAATTGAAGATCATAGTATGCTGGTTTATGATTTTAACGAATTACAAGCCACTGCGATTATTCAGGATATGAAGGTAAAATCGAAGCAAAAAAATATTAAGTTTAGATTTCTACCAAAAAATAGTAAATTTATCATTGGAAGCGATAGTGCAGTTAATAGAGGTGAAGTGCTGCATTTCTAGGATGTATTAATTGAATAAAAGTCAGTAAATTGTCTGTTTTTTTGTTAATTTTGCAACCGATTACAAAATAAAGACCCACAAATTAAAGATATGTCAAAGTTTGAACTTAAGTTACCTAAAATGGGAGAGAGTGTTGCGGAAGCAACCATAACGGCATGGCTTAAAGATATTGGAGATACCATAGAAGCAGATGAAGCTGTTTTAGAAATTGCTACAGACAAAGTCGATAGTGAAGTGCCGAGTGAAGTAGATGGTGTTTTGGTTGAAAAACTTTTCGAAGTAGATGACGTTGTGCAAGTAGGGCAAGTTATTGCAGTGATAGAAACTGAGGGTGGAAGTACAGTAGAAGTCAAAGCGGCCGCTGCAGAACCAGTTGCTGAACCAGAAGCTCCAAAAGCAGTTGCTGAGGTTTCGCAAACAGTGGTTGCGGCAAAAACATCTGTTGAACCTCTGGTCTCTACAGAAGATCGTTTTTACTCACCACTAGTAAAAAATATAGCAAAACAAGAAGGTATTTCTCAAGCTGAATTAGATACAATTTCTGGATCAGGAAAAGATAATCGTGTTACAAAAAACGATATTAAAGCGTATTTGGAATCGCGCAGTGCTGCTCCAAGTCCTGCTAGACCAGCAGTGGTTGAAAAGGTCATTGAAACACCAAAGACAGAAGTTATTAAAAAGGCTGTTGCCTTGAGTGCCAACGAAGCAGCTCAACCTGATGCAACTTCAACTCAGACTTCAGAAAAACCAAAAGCGGAAAAGCCAGCAGAAAAAGCAACAGAAAAACCGATTGCGATTTCACAAGGAGATGAAATTATAGAAATGACCAGAATGGGGAAACTCATTTCAAAATATATGGTCGATTCTGTACAAACCTCTGCACACGTACAATCTTTTATTGAAGCGGATGTCACTGATATTTGGAACTGGCGAAAGAAAGTAAAAGACGACTTTATGAAACGCGAAGGTGAAAATCTAACCTTCACACCAATTTTCATGGAAGCCGTGACTAAAGCTTTGAAGGATTTTCCGATGATGAATATTTCCGTACAAGGCGATAAAATCATTAAAAAGAAAGCCATTAATGTTGGTATGGCAGCGGCTTTACCAGATGGTAATCTAATTGTACCTGTTATTAAAAATGCAGATCAGTTAAATTTATTTGGCATGGCAAAACGTGTTAATGATTTAGCTAATAGAGCGCGTTTAGGAAAATTAGATCCAGACGATATACAAGGCGGAACCTATACGGTAACGAATGTTGGTACCTTTGGCAGTATTATGGGAACACCAATTATTAACCAACCACAAGTAGGTATTTTAGCCTTAGGTGCCATAAGAAAAACACCAGCTGTTATTGAAGGACCACAAGGTGATTATATAGGTATTCGTTTTAAAATGTACTTATCACATTCATACGACCACAGAGTAGTCAACGGAGCACTTGGTGGACAATTTGTAAAAGCCGTAAAAGATTATTTAGAAGCTTGGGATGTGAATCGTGAGATTTAAACGAATCCCTTTGGAAAAAGAGATCTCTTAATGAAACTCTAATTTTTTCAAATTATATAATAAACAAAAAGCGCAGTTTTCTGACTGTGCTTTTTTTTGGTTTTTAGGATGTTTTGTTTAGCGGCTCTCCTATGGGCAGTAGCGCCAAGAAAGCCTTTAAGTTTTGTTTTCAGTAACCAATTTAGTCAATAAACTCCAACTATCGTTTCAATCCTGAACCCGAGCTATGGCTTACAGCTGTTGTTGTAACCGATTAATTTATCTGTTGCCATAATTCTTTGTTTTCGAAATCATAGAATTCTAAAATTCCACCAGGATTTGCTTTTAAGATATAACCAATTTTTGGACTTAAATTGATTGTATCTTTCAGAACGAACAGAACATCAGTATATTCCGTTCCCTTGTATTGAAAATTTTGATAATATACGATTTGAGAGTATTCAAAGTTATTGCTGGAAAAATTGGTTGGTCCAATTAAACCAAAAGTATCATTTTCCGTAAATGAAATTAACATTCCGTCTTGAGATTGATTATAATTCTCCTCAAGATATTCTCTGATGAAGTAATCATCTTGCATATCGGTTTGGTAGAATTTTTCCTCAAAACAGTCGTAATCCATTACCAATCCAGTAAATGAACTCGGTTCAGTTCTGTTAAAATCAATTATTGTAAATTTCAATGTGTCAGTTTCATTAGTATAAGATATTGTATCGTTTAATTCAAATGAAATAAAGTCGTCGTATTCTTCTGGGAATCCAAAACAATCATATTCGCAAGATGTTATTAAAATCAAAATAATTAAAATTGCGCTGAATAAATAAATCTTTCTCATTGGTGGTTTACTTGTAGATGTTGAAATAGCCTTTGGGTTGCGTTTAATTGTTTAAAATCTCTCTAATAAAATAGTCTCAATGTTTTTTATCAAGCCTTGAACGAAGTTAATTTGTTAATTCCACAAAGGCAATTTTATAAACTGCTTATAAGTGAAGGCTTTGTCATTTAAATATCTTTATCTTCAACAAAACCATCCCATCTCCGCATATAGGTAATAAACGTTTCAGATAAACCTTCATTTTTCAAATAGTCCGCAGACACAGGATTTTCAATGAGAACAAAATCAGGATTCGCAATCACACGTTTAGGAAAATCATGATGCAAAATTCCAGATCTTCCAATCGTTACAAAGTCAACTCCGTAATCTAAAACGCGTTGCACATCTTTACCTGTTCTAATGTTACCAGCAACTGTGAGTTTAACGTTTTTAAAATCGAGTTGCATAATGTGTTCTAGTAAATTGAGTTGACTCTCAGGATGTTCTTCTGCTGGTTTAAAATAATCCCAAAGTGAGAGGTCTAAAAAATCAATAGTCTTAGAATTTATAAGTTGTTGTGATATGGTTTTTATTTCAGACAATCGCATTCCAAATTTTTCAGGAGATAATCTTACACCCAATAGGAATTCATCACCACAATGCGTTCTTATGTCACTGATAATTTCAAATAATAAGCGCGATCGGTTTTTAAGAGAACCACCATAATTATCGGTTCGCTTGTTAATGTCTGAACTTAAGAATTGGGTTAAAATATAACCATGCGCACCATGCACTTCAACACCATCATAACCACAATGTTTTGCGCGCAGTGCAGCATTTACAAAATCGGCTTTTAATTGTTGTATCTCATGTATAGTCAAAGCCCTTGCATTATGTTTTTCACTATCAGAAGGACAAACCGCTTTTTTACCAATAACGTCTTTTGGTGAGCGCATGCCAGCATGATGTAATTGTACAACAGCTAAACTACCTTCGGCTTTAATAGCTGCTGCCAGTTTGGTATGGCCTTCAATATGCAGGTCGGAAAATATACCCAACTGCCTAGGGAAGCCTTTGCCAATCTCTTGCACGTGCGAAGCACAGGTCATTACCAAACCAAATTGTCCTTTGGCGCGCATGGTTAACCAATGAAACTCTTCGTTAGACAATGTTCCGTTGTCATGACTTTGTTGGTTGGTCAATGGTGCTAGCATAAAGCGGTTTTTCATTGTTGCTCCGCAATTAAAGGTGATGGTGTCTTGAGGTTTATTTTTCATTTGTTGATGTAAATTTTAAGGGTTAGAACTTCCATTTAATTAGAGTGTAAAGGAAAGAAATAATTAAGCTATAAAATTAAGAGTTTTAAAAGGAATTAGTATTATCCCAAAGAGGTCTTCACTTTATAGAAGAATCTAATTACCTTTGTGTAAAATAACAAAAACAATGCAACTCAAACTCAGTAAACCCATCTGTTTTTTCGATTTAGAAACCACAGGAATTAATATTTCAAAAGACCGAATCGTAGAAATTTCAATTCTTAAAGTCTTTCCTGATGGCAAAGAAGAAGCGAAAACATGGATTGTGAATCCTGAGATGCCAATTCCGGCTGAAGTAACAGCTATTCATGGTATTTCAGATGCTGATGTAGCAGATAAGCCAACATTTAAAGAATTATCTAAGGAAGTCCATAATATGATTAAGGATTCCGATTTAGGTGGCTTCAATTCTAACCGTTTCGATATTCCGTTATTAGCTGAAGAATTATTGCGTGCTGGTGTTGATTTTGATATGAAAAACAGTCAATCTGTAGATGTACAAACTATTTTTCATAAAATGGAACAACGTACGCTAAGCGCAGCTTATAAATTTTACTGCGATAAAAGTTTAGATAATGCCCATAGCGCAGAAGCCGATACCAAAGCCACTTACGAAGTTTTAAAAGCACAATTAGACCGTTACGAAGATTTAGAAAACGACACAAAGTTTTTAGCAGAATTCAGTTCACGAAAAAAATTCGCTGATTTTGCAGGTTTTTTAATTTACAATAAAGAGGGTGAAGAATGTTTTTCATTTGGCAAACACAAAGGGAAACGCGTATTAGAAGTTTTAGAGAAGGAGCCTGGTTATTTTGGTTGGTTGTTGAATGCAGATTTTCCATTGTACACGAAGAAAGTTCTGACAGCGATTAAATTAAGTCAGTTTAATAATAAGTTATCTTAAGAAGCTAGAATAAAGAATCAAGAATAAAGACTGAAGCGTCTAGTTTCTAACAGCAAAGCGGTCTATATTCTATCATCTTTTTAAAATATGAAACTCATCTGCATAGGTCGCAATTACACAGACCACATTAAAGAACTCGAAAACGAAAAACCAACAGATCCAGTAGTGTTTTTAAAACCAGACACGTCTATCTTGTTAAAGAAACAACCGTTTTTTATTCCAGATTTTTCAGATGATGTGCATTACGAAGTTGAGGTTTTGGTTAAAATCAATAAAGTAGGTAAGCACATTGATAAGAAATTTGCACATAAATATTATGACGATATCGGACTCGGAATTGACTTTACAGCACGCGATCTTCAAGCCCAACTAAAAGCCAAAGGTTTACCGTGGGAAAAAGCCAAAGCCTTTGATGGTGCTGCTGTAATTGGGAATTGGTTGCCAAAAACACAATTTCAAAATATAGACCAAATCAATTTTAGCTTAAAGCGAAATGATGACGTGGTTCAACAAGGTAATACAGCGTTGATGCTTTGGAAAATTGATGAAATTATAGAATATGTCTCAAAATATTTCACTTTAAAAATTGGAGACATTATCTTTACAGGCACTCCAGCAGGAGTTGGTAAGGTTTTTGCCGAAGATCGTTTAACAGGATATCTTGAAGACCAAGAAATGTTTTCAATAAAAATTAAATAAATGTCACAATATTATAAATTAGATCGCGTACGAGAAATGGCTGATAACGATGAAGATTTCGTTGCAGCTTTAGCAGCCGCTTTTTTAGAAGAAGTACCAGAAGATGCAGAGCGTTTAAGAACAGCAGTTCCTGCAAAAGATTATAAAGAAGTGTACCAAGCCGCTCATAAAATGAAACCGACCATAGATTTATTTGAACTAGGCGTGTTAGATACATTAATTGAAGTGCAAGATTGGGGAAAGCACGAACAAACGGATAAGAATGTAGATCAACAATTAATAACCCTATTAACTGCGGTTGATAATGCTGTTAATGAAATTAAATCCGACTTCGGACTATAATTTAGGACGACTAATTTTAGATGCACGCAGAAATTATTACCATTGGAGATGAAATTCTCATTGGGCAAATTATAGATACAAATTCAGCATTTCTTGGAAAAGAATTTAATAAGGCAGGGATTTCAATTTATCAAATTACGTCTATTCAAGATGATAAAATGCATATTCTTAAAGCGCTAAAAGAGGCAGAAGAGAATGCAGATATCATTATTATTACTGGAGGCTTAGGGCCAACTAAAGACGATATTACAAAACACACACTTTGTGAATATTTTGATGATACCTTAGTAGAAGACAAAACTGTTTTAGCTAATGTAGAAGACATATTCTCAAAATATAATATTCCCTTACTAGACGTTAACAAGCAACAAGCATTAGTGCCTTCTAAATCCAAGGTGCTTATGAATCATAATGGTACTGCGCCAGGCATGTGGTTAGAGAAGAACGGAAAAGTATTTGTATCACTTCCAGGTGTTCCTTTTGAAATGAAGGCGCTTATTACAGATCAAGTGATTCCTAAGTTACGAACGCAGTTTAAGTTTCCTTACATAACGCACAAAACGCTATTAACATATGGTCTTGGAGAAAGTTCTTTAGCAGCGCGAATAGAAGAGTGGCAAAATAATTTACCCAACTTTATAAAATTGGCATATCTGCCAAGTTTAGGTCGTGTTCGGATACGCTTATCTGGCAAAGCTGCAGATGAAGCAATGCTGAATGCTGAAATTCAAAAGCAAGTGAGTTTAGTATTACCATTAATCGAAGATATCTTTGTTGGTTATGAAGAAGACGAGTCTATTGAAACTATTATTGGCAAGCGTTTAACCGAATTAGGACAAACCTTAGCCGTTGCAGAAAGTTGCACAGGTGGACGAATAGCACAAGCCTTTACCGCAAATGCTGGAGCTTCAGCTTTTTTTAAAGGAAGTGTTGTAACCTATGCTACAGCATCTAAAGTGAAGATTTTAAAGGTGTCAGAAGACGATATTAAAAGCCATTCTGTAGTTAGCAAGGAAGTTGCAGAAACTATGGCTAAAAATGTAAGAGTATTATTTAATAGTGATTATGCCATAAGTACCACAGGTAATGCTGGGCCAACAAAAGGCGATTCAGAAGCAGAGATCGGTACAGTTTGTATCGCTATTGCTACGAAAGATGCCATTTATTCCGAAGAATTTAACTTTGGAAAACACAGAGAACGCGTTATTGGGAAAGCGACAAACAAAGCTTTTGAAATGCTTAGAAAAGAAATTTAAAAAAAGTGGATATATATATTTGCTAAACCTCAAAATTTTATTAAATTTGCACCCTGTTTAAAATGTCCTTTGCTGGATTTACAATAAACAGCAACAATATAGACCTTAAAGAAAGAATACAATGTCAAGAGTTTGTGAACTTACTGGGAAAAAAGCGATGGTTGGAAACAATGTTTCTCACGCTATGAATAAAACAAAACGTAGATTTGATGCTAATTTAATCAAAAAGCGTTTTTACATTCCTGAAGAAGATAATTGGGTAACATTAAAAGTTTCTACATCTGCATTAAAGACAATCAATAAAATTGGTATTGATGCAATGTTAAAAGAAGCTAGAGCAAAAGGATTTTACAAATAATAGGTTATAGTCATATAACTTAAAAATACACCCACTTTCGTGGGCAATATTATGGCAAAAAGAGGAAATAGAATACAAGTCATCTTAGAGTGCACAGAGCACAAGACATCTGGTCAGCCAGGAACTTCAAGATATATTACAACAAAGAACAAAAAGAATACGCCAGATCGTATGGAGATTAAGAAATTTAATCCGATCCTTAAGCGTATGACAGTTCATAAAGAAATTAAATAATAATTCGATAATTTCATTTTTAGAAACTATCAGATAATCCCATAGAATCATGGCAAAGAAATCAGTAGCATCTTTACAGACAGGATCAAAGCGTTTAACAAAGGCGATAAAAATGGTGAAATCACCAAAAACTGGAGCTTATATGTTCGTGGAGTCCGTAATGGCACCAGAATTTGTAAATGACTTTTTGAGTAAAAAATAAGATGTATCTCTATACAGATTAACAAGACTGCTTTCATTTGAAGGCAGTTTTTTTTTAATGAAACTTAAATTTCAGAGGCTTCAATAGCGAACTGAAAAATAATAGTTGAATAAATCCTGCTGAAAAGCGGGATCTCTTATTTAAACTGAAAATTTTAAATTATATTTGAGCTTAGCTGCCATAATAACAGTAAATGATTAAAGGCAAGGTTGTTGTTCTAAGTTTTGGGTGTTACCCTTAATACTTACAAGGTTTCTAAAACCTTTACAGGAAACGGGTCAGGCTTTCCGCTATATCTTTTTTGCTTTTAATGGCAAAAAAGGATGTCGCTTCAATTGCGAAGCACTCACGATTTCTTAGTAAATAGAATCTATGAGTAATCCTTAACACAACAACGAAAAGACTGACAACGAGTAACTTAACAACGAACAACTTAACATTATAATGAGTTTTTTTAAAAAAATATTCTCTTCCGAAAAGAAAGAAACCTTAGATAGAGGACTAGAGAAATCGAAGTCTTCTTTTTTCAATAAATTAAATAAAGCCGTTGCCGGAAAATCTAAAGTCGATGATGATGTTTTAGATAATCTTGAAGAAATTTTGGTAACAAGCGACGTCGGAGTCAATACCACATTAAAAGTCATTACACGGATTGAAGAACGTGTGGCAAAGGATAAGTATTTAGGAACGTCTGAACTCAATAAAATTTTAAGAGAAGAAATCGCTGCTTTATTATCTGAAACCAAATCTGGTGAAGATACAGAATACACCATTCCCGAATTACCAAAACAAGCCGATGGCTCAAAAACACCGTATGTGCTTATGGTTGTTGGTGTTAATGGTGTTGGTAAAACAACAACGATTGGTAAGTTGGCTTATCAGTTTAAAAAACAAGGTTTAAACGTGGTTTTAGGTGCCGCAGATACGTTTAGAGCAGCAGCAATAGATCAATTACAGGTTTGGGCAGATCGTGTCGATGTGCCAATGATAAGACAAGAAATGGGATCTGATCCGGCTTCTGTAGCATTTGATGCTTTGCAATCTGGCGTCAACCAAAACGCAGATGTGATTATTATTGATACTGCAGGCCGTTTACACAATAAAATTAACTTAATGAATGAGTTGACCAAAGTAAAACGCGTGATGCAAAAAGTTGTTGGTGATGCGCCACACGATGTCTTATTAGTTTTAGATGGTTCTACAGGTCAGAATGCTTTTGAGCAAGCCAAACAATTTACAGCAGCAACGGAAGTTACCTCTTTAGCCGTTACAAAACTCGATGGCACTGCAAAAGGCGGAGTCGTTATTGGTATTAGTGATCAATTTCAAATTCCTGTAAAATATATTGGAGTAGGTGAAGGTATTGAAGATTTACAAGTTTTTAATAAGTATGAGTTTGTAGATTCGTTTTTTAAGTAACAAAATCCCTTTGAAAAAAGGGATCTCATAAATATGAGTACTCATAAGTTCTCTTTTAAAGATGACAAGCTATTAAAATCAATTACAATGCTTACAGCGTTGTATGCCGTTATGATGTTTTTAAAATATTTTGGAAATTTATCTGGACTTTTTTGGCAATCGAAAAATCCATTACTACCAAAATACTTGCCTTATTACGTCGCGTTTCCTTTATATGTTTTACTTCCAGCGCTTTCGATGATTATCTTTTTATGTTACCGAATGTTACAACAAAAGCGGTATAATTTTAAAGTTGTCTATGGCTTGTTTGCTATAGTCTTTTTTTTCTTTTTATGGGAATGGAGGGTTTTAGAATTTCTTATGAATAATAATCCATACGCTTAATTAACGATTACACATTCTTTTTAATACCATAGTTCTCGTTCAAGTTAAGTGATAAGCAAGACCTCACAGGTTTCAAAAACCTGTGAGGTCTTTTGTTATTGGATTAAGTGAATCATTTCGTATTTTTATAAAAAACATAATTATGCGTAATCTTTTATATCTTCTAATTTTATTTGTTGTCTTTTCTTGTAAAAAGAACAATTCTTCAGATGCCAGAGTGCCAATTGAAACTTCTGAGACCGAAGCTCAATCTTCGGATATCAGTGCCATTTCAACTAAAGATTTCAGGGAATTTAAAGTTCTAGATTCAGAACATGTGACTAAAGCAGCCCTTTGGGCAACTATGAATCCGCAAATGTCTCACTTTAAAGAAGTAGATTATAAAAGACTGAAACCTTTAATTTTAGATCAAGATATTACAACACTTCAAGAGTATATTGAAAAAGGAAAATTAACTTATACAGATTTAACGCTATTCTATTTGTATCGCATACGTACATTTGATAGAGAACATCCATTATCCTTAAATTCCGTAATGGCCATTAATCCAGATGTTATTAAGCAAGCCAAAATAGCTGATGAAACTGAGTTTGAACAAGGGAAACATCCGATTTTTGGTATGCCCATCTTATTAAAGGACAATATAAATGCATCAGGTATGGCAACAACAGCTGGTGCAGTTGCCTTAAAAGATAATATTACAGATGATTCATTCATCGTAAGTCAGTTAAAATCTAAAGGAGCTTTAATTCTCGGAAAAGCCAATTTAAGTGAGTGGGCTTACTTCTTTTGCGGAGATTGTCCAAGTGGCTATTCTGCAATAGGAGGACAAACTTTAAACCCTTACGGCAGAAAAGTATTTGATACAGGCGGTTCTAGTGCTGGAAGTGGTGTTGCCGTCGCGGCAAATTTTTGTGCGGCTGCTATTGGTAGCGAAACCGCAGGTTCTATTTTATCGCCTGCAAGTCAGAATTCGGTGGTAGGTTTAAAACCAACGATTGGCTTGGTAAGTCGTAGTGGGATTGTGCCTATTTCTTCAACATTAGACACTGCAGGTCCAATGACCAGAAGCGTCAGAGATAATGCTATTCTGTTAGATGCTATTTATGGCTTTGATGGATCAGATTCAAAATCTAAAACCGTTGACATTAACCAAGGCTATCATAGTAATCTGTCTAAAACTGCGCTTAAAGGCAAGCGTTTTGGAGCACCTAAACGTTTATTAGAAGACACATTATACAGCAATGCTTTACAAATACTAAAAGAACAAGGAGCAGAAATTATTGAAATAGACGAGCAAGATGTTGGTCTCCCTAATTTTATTCGTTTGTTGAATTTAGATATGAGAAAAGATTTGCCTAAATACATGGAAGCTTATGCGAACAAGTCCATCGCATTAAGAACAGTTTCTGATGTGATAGGTTTTAATCAAAAAGATTCGTTAAAAACGATGCCTTATGGTCAGAAGTTATTTGAAGGTATTGCAAATGATGCAGGTGATAGTGACTATTTAGAAGCGATAAAAGATACGTTAAAAACGAACGGTTTAAATTATTTTAACAAACCTATGCAGGCGCATACATTAGATGGTTTTCTTTCCATAAATAATTACCACGCTGCATTTGCTGCTGTAGCGGAATATCCTGCGCTAACGGTTCCTATGGGTTATGCAGAAAATGGAGAACCTAAAGGATTAACATTTATTGCGAAAGCATTTCAAGAAAAAGAACTATTACAATGGGCTTATGCCTATGAGCAGGCGTCACTTAAGAGAATTTCGCCTAAAAACTATAAATAATTGAATACAAACTATAAAAAAGCCTCTACTTATTTTGTAGAGGCTTTTTTAGGTTTCAAACCGTTTTAAATGAAAAACTATTCTAGTGTACTGACAGTTAATGGTCCAACCCAAAAACTAAAACCGAATTCTTCACAATTATTTCTGACATAAAAATCGTAGGCAGTATTAGGGTTTAAGTTTTCTACGAGTCCAAATCCTTGATCGATATTGTCACCTTCAACTTGAATTGTACCAGTACCTATTTCAAATCCTTCTAATCCGTATTGCAATTCAGAACCATCATTATCAGAATTGAACCATCTTAAATTTACAAAATCAGAACCAGTAGCATTAGGTATGCTGCGTTCTTGTAAATTTTCGGGATCATTACACAAAGGATTCATGTTTAATGTCGCAAAATTAAAAGGGCCATCCCATGCACTGTAATTGTTATTATCAGGACATAACAATCTCACATAAAATGAATAGCCTGTCTCAGGAGTTAATCCTGCTAAATCTAAACTGCTTTGAGAGACTTCTGTGCTAATACCTTCGCCAAACGCAAAGCCTTGCAGTCCGTATTCTACTTCAAACACTGAAGTGCTTATCGGTGATTGCCAATTTAATGTAGCGGTTGTATTAGTAACGGCAAAAGCTTCTAATCCAATAGGACTTTGACAAAACTCAGCATCTCCTTCTGGACCATCGGTTTCACAAGCAAAAACAAGTAGCACTAACGTCAACAGAATTATAATTTTTTTCATAATCTAAATTTTTCCAGTGGTAAATATAAGTGACTACTTCACTATTGACAAAATTATAGAGGCATAATTCGATTAATAGCCTAATCTATTGTATGTGTTGTATTTAAGTACATGGTTTGACGTTAATATGCGTCTTTCACCCTTATTTGATAGATTATGCTGTACCTATTATTCAACATAATATATCATAATCTGTAAATGAGTCGTATTAATAACATAACGATAAGCTCAAAATGCAGTGCAATGCAACTCAGTTAATAAGTGCATTTATTTTGCTCCAAAGTTCATTGTCAAAGCTCGACAAGGCAAAATTAACACTGTCGGCAGCTTCTCCCATCCTCACAATCACTAGGTTTTTACTGGGTACAACATAAATTTTCTGGTCGTCGCGTCCTAAGGCACAATACATGTCTGCTGGTGCATTTGGAATTAATTCACCATTAAATTGAACTTGAGATTGTGGCAATCGGAAGGTAGTTTTACCATTAAGCCACCATAAATAACCATAGGCTTGATTTATATTTTGTGACGTGTTTATGGCTTCATTCAGGAAATTTTCAGGAATAATTTGCTCATTTTCCCACGTACCATCAGCAAATGTTAACAAGCCAAAACGTGCCATGCTTCGTGTGTTACTCCAATAAACATTAAAGTTACCGTTTTGCAACCAAAGACCTGTCATGCCGATTTTATCTTTCAGATTGGTATTAAAATAGTTGTTCCAAGTAGTGCCACTAGCAGAAGTTACGACGTCTTGCAATTTTACATAGACATTATGATAAGCCCAACGATCGCCTGCATCTGCCAAATATTGTAAATTAGAAGCTGAAATATCGTCTCCCAAGCCATCATTCAGGCCAGAGTTCATGGATAATAAATTTTTGCACGTAATGAGGTTTTCTTTGTCTAATGGCGCACTTGTCCAACCTGTACCAATATAGTCTGAAACTTTAGCGTTAATATCAATTAAGCCGTCTTGTTGCGCAATACCAGTTAGGGCTGTGGTTAAGGTTTTTCCTGCGCTTGCCCAATACCAAGGAGTGCTAGCGGAATGATTATTAAAATAAGTTTCAACCACTATTTTACCATTATGAAGAATTATGAATCCTTTAGAATTTTCAGCGTCTAAAAAATCTAATAAAGGTTGTAGTTGGTCTTCGTTCCAGTTTAATTCTGAAATTGTTTTTGTTTCCCAAGTATCTGAATTTATAGGTGGAAAATAGATGGTTTCATCAATTGGTTCTGGTTCAGTGGCTTCTGTATCATCCGAATCACAAGACATATTGCAAAATAAACAAATGAAGAGCAGTACTAGATTTAAAGGTTTCATACGTTTGGTTTTGTGCTTTAGACCTGTAAATATACAAAAGGTTTAAAATGGCTATTACGTAATCAAAAATCGGCAGTCGTATATCTTAAATCATTCCGTATCTTTGCGGACTGTAAATAAACTTGTCAATATTAATTTAAAATAGGTCCACGTCTGTGGTAACTGCATATGCGTACTAAAACTCTTAAGAAAAATAGAATAAACGTGATTACTCTTGGCTGTAGTAAAAATGTTTACGATAGTGAAGTGTTAATGGGACAGTTAAAAGCCAGCGGAAAAGACGTTGTGCATGAAGAAGATGGCAATGTAGTGGTGATTAACACCTGCGGTTTTATTAATAATGCGAAGGAAGAGAGTGTGAACACCATTTTGGAGTACATGCAAAAGAAAGAAGATGGAGAAGTCGATAAAGTTTTTGTAACAGGGTGTTTGAGTGAGCGTTACAAGCCAGACTTGCAAAAGGAAATCCCAAATGTAGATCAGTATTTTGGAACTACGGAATTACCAGGTTTATTGAAAGCGCTAGGAGCAGATTATAAGCATGAATTAATAGGTGAACGTTTAACAACCACACCAAAAAATTATGCCTATTTAAAAATAGCCGAAGGTTGCGATAGACCTTGTAGTTTTTGTGCCATTCCTTTAATGCGAGGAAAACATAAAAGTACTCCAATAGAAGAAATCGTGATTGAAGCTGAAAAGTTAGCAGCAAACGGAGTTAAAGAATTGATTTTGATTGCCCAAGATTTAACGTACTACGGATTAGATTTATACAAAAAACGAAATCTCGCTGAATTATTAGAGCATTTAGTAAAAGTGGATGGTATAGAGTGGATTCGTTTACATTATGCATTTCCAACCGGATTTCCAATGGACGTGTTAGATGTGATGAAGCGCGAACCTAAGGTTTGTAATTACTTAGATATTCCGTTGCAACATATTTCAGATTCAATTTTGAAGAGTATGCGTCGTGGTACTACAAAAGAAAAGACAACAAAGTTACTTAAGGAATTTAGAGCAAAAGTGCCAGAAATGACCATTAGAACAACGCTTATTGTTGGTTATCCTGGTGAAACACAGGAAGATTACGAAACATTAAGAGAATGGGTAAGAGCCATGCGTTTTGAGCGTTTGGGTTGCTTTACGTATTCGCACGAAGAAAATACACATGCTTTTAACTTAGAAGATGATGTGCCAGAAGACGTAAAAATGGAACGTGCTAATGAAATCATGGAAATTCAATCTCAGATTTCTTGGGAACTCAATCAGGTAAAAATAGGGCAGGAGTTTAAAGTGGTGATCGATAGAAAAGAAGGCAATTATTTTGTTGGACGAACAGAATATGATTCGCCAGATGTGGATAATGAAGTACGTATTGATGCTACGGATACGTATTTAAAAACAGGTGAGTTTGCTACAATAAAAGTTATTGAGGCTGAAGATTTTGATCTTTATGGTGAGGTAGTGAAATAGAGTGGTTCGTAGAATGTGTTTGTGTATGAAACGTAGTGCTGAAGATAAGCGGTTTCTTTTCGGATTTAACACCAACCAGATTTTTAATTCCGAATGTTTATTAATTCAGTTTCCAATTCTAATTTTGCGTTTTGTTCTGTTAAAGATAAAGTTCCAGTTAGTAAATTATTAGTTTCATAAGGGTCATTTATTAAATTGTACAGTTCTTCTATTCCAACTGAATTGACAATAAATTTATATGTTCCATTACTTATTGTCCATTCATCATTTGTGCCATCACCCTGTTCAGAATATTGATAATCCCTAATACTTGTAGAGGCTGTGAAAAGCGATTTAAAACTTTTACTATCGTGAATTTCGGTTGTTGAGCTCCCAGCAATTTCTGCTATTGTAGCAAATAAATCTGTGCTAGTTATTAAGTTATTATCAGTACCATTTCGTGAAACTGAATGTCCTGAAATAAACATAGGAACGTTAATACCACCTTGATATAACGTATTTTTTACCATTGAACTTGAATAGGGACTTTGGGCAACTTGATTCGGTGTCCCATTATCACCAATAAAAATTATTATAGTGTTATTTCTTTCATCTTCGGGAATGTCGTCTAATAATCTACCAATTTGAAAATCCATAGCTTCAATGGCTGCCATGTAGTATGGTATTGGGTCCAATACATTAGTATATGTTGGTAAATTACCTTGACTGTGCATATTACTTGGCGGTGCGTGAAATGGTGTATGTGGTGCAGTATATGCCAACCACATAAACCAAGGCTTAGATTGTTCATTAATCCAATCTATTGACAAGTCAGTAAATACTTCGGTTATGTATTCTGAATTTTGAGTTGAAGCACCATCTTCGCTCAGTGGCCATTGGTAGTAATCATTTACAGCACCGCGAATGAGGCCAGTGTAATAATCAATACCAAATGTTTCGGGATTTATAGTTCCATTACTTCCCGAAAGGTGCCATTTTCCAACAATTGCTGATGCGTATTTATTATTAGTTTGATTACTAATATATTCTTGTAATGTAGTTTCCGAAATAGATAATTGATCTCCAGCACTTTTTACACCAGTTCTATAGCCATATTTTCCAGTAATGATTGACGCCCTTGTGGGTGAACATGTGGGATTTGACCAAAAATTACTAAACGAAAGTCCATTAGTTCTAATGGCATCTATATTTGGTGTATTTGGTTTTATACTTCCTTCTGAAAACCCATTAATAGCATCTTTACCTAAATCATCTGCAATGATGAAAAGAATATTTGGTGATTCTGTATTTGGGACTTCACCACTAGTAGCGTCATTTGAGTCTGATGAACAAGAAAAGATGACTAAAATGATTGATAATAATAAGACTGATTTTATTTTATTCATTTTGTAGGTTGTTTTTATTGAGGTGTTCCTTTGAAGCAACCAATATTATATGGAAAATCATACGTCCAATGATAGTGGTATAAATCTATCATTTCGCCATCCCAAAGCACAGGATGTGTATGTCCGTGACATTCATCTAAATCTGCGGAAGTAAGTATTTCCCCATTTTCGCCTTCAGGTCCATATATTCCAAATCCATCTAACATATAGCCCATAAGTGCTGCGTGTCCAGATTCGTGTTCGTGAATATGATTTTGTAAATCTTCAGCAGGAAAATGATAATGGTATCGTTCTGTACCATCTGTGTGTCCACCAAATCTATCAAGCATTTCGTGTGCTGCTGCATCTGTTCCAAGAGTTGATGCTCCGTGATAAATAGCAGCACCAGTAACAGAAAATCCAGCAGGACCAAAAAAGACGCAGTTTGCTTCTTGGGCAATTTGAGGTATTGCAGGTAATGTGTAATTTACAACTTGTTCAGAAATAATGTTTGGATTACCATCATACTGAAAAGCTTCAGTTCCTTGTTGTATTGGAAATATGCCAGTCGGATGGTCTGGTAAATTATTTCCCGTAATAATTCTGTTGCCATTTCCATCTAAACTAATGTCAAATATGTGATTCCACGTTACGTTGCCTTCTACTTGAGGTTTTCTTGTATAATCCCAAGTTCCATCTGGATTCGTCCAATCACTTGCATTATTTGCACCCGCTCCATTAGAAGGAAGTCCGCATAACCATAATGAAAGAAAATCAGGTAAAGGGTCGCCTTGATTTCG
>NZ_JBGCDQ010000063.1:0-27669 GCF_045105575.1 Winogradskyella sp.
ATATATTTGACCGTTACGGAAAGCTATTAAAGCAATTAAGTCCCACCGGAACAGGTTGGGATGGTACCTTTAATGGCAGTATGATGCCAACGAGTGATTACTGGTTTACAGTAGAGTACACCGAGCCAGGCACCACAGAACGTAAAGAATTTAGAGCCCATTTCACCTTGAAACGATAAAAAAAATTATGAAATTGAAACACTATTGTTTAGTAGCATTTATAGCTTTTTTGACAAACTTTAGCTTTGCTCAAGAAGGTATTCCTATTTATTCTGATTATTTAACAGATAATTATTATTTAATTCATCCATCAATGGCAGGTGTTGCCAACTGTGCTAAAGTAAGGTTAACGGCAAGACAACAATGGTTTGGTGTTGATGATGCACCAAGTTTACAAACTATCAGTATGAATGGGCGTATAGGTGATTCTCCTGTAGCTATTGGAGGAATTCTTTTTAACGATTCTAACGGTTTTCATTCAACAGTTGGAGGTTATGCTACATTTGCATATCATTTAATGTTTTCTCGAAATGAGATTGATTTAAATATGTTATCATTCGGACTAAGTGCTGGATTTTTACAGTACAATTTGGATGAAACAAGTTGGTTGGTTCCTGGAGCTCCTCTTGATGTTGCTGTTGGTGGTATCAACCAAAGCGCAACTAATTTTAATATGGATTTCGGTTTTTCTTACCATTTTATTGATTTTTATGCACATTTTACGGCAAAAAATATTTTAAATAATGATGGTATTAACTATAACAGAAATGGTAATGAGTTTGAATTTAGAAATCTAAGAACGTATTTACTATCTTCTGGATATACCTTTAGTCAGTTTGGTAGTGATTGGAGTTACGAACCTTCCATAATGTATATGTATAGAGATGCTACGCAAGAATCGTCAATAGATATTAATGCCAAAGTTTACCGAGAAATGGATTTTGGAAAAGTTTGGGGTGGATTATCCTACAGACGTAGTTTAGATGGAGCGGAATTTCAAGACGGAACAGGCATTAGTAATCAGAAATTACAATACATTACACCATTCTTAGGTGTGGATTATAATAATTTTGTATTTGCATATACATATTCGTATCAGGCTAATACGGTTAATTTTAATACAGGTGGTTTTCATCAATTAACACTTGGTTACAACTTTAATTGTAGACGAGCTAAGTACGAATGTAACTGTCCTGCAGTAAACTAAAACAAATAAAAAGGCTCAATTAAAATTGAGCCTTTCGTTTTTTTTGAGCTTATTCCCATTTGTAATTTTTCTTTTTAGCCTGAGCTTTTAAAGCTTCAATCATGGCATTTTCTAAATTATTAGATGCAGAACTACTTTGTTCAGCAACATAATTGCGACGTTTTAAGTTTAATGCTGCAATAGTATCTTGAAGTTTTTTACGCGCTTTAGCTTTCATATCGACATAAGATTTAATTTCAGCTTTCGATTTTCCTTTTAATTCTTTAGGTAATTCTTTTTCTTCTAAATCATCATAAGAAAAACCAGTTTCTTTTTCGGCATCCACCAAATCCCAAGAGCTATTTTTATATAAACGCGAACTTTTACTAACCGTTCTACTCACAGCATTCGCCTTATTGTAGCTCATAGCATTAGCATCTTGTTCTGCTTGCATTTCCATTTTATCTCTACCAGCAGAGCCATAGGCTACGTAGGTTTTATTCAATTTTACATTAAGTTCTAATATTTTATCATCGTAAGGAGATGCGATATGAATGGTTGCTTCATTATGATTAATCGCCATATAATTGCCATGTGTTAAATCAGCTCCATCTTTCCATAAGGTTGAAATTCCTAGATTGTAATCTCCACAAAATATCGTGTTAACGGTAATATCATTTGTATGTGCTAATTTTGATGCGTCTTTATAGTTGACATTACCTTGTGAATAAGCCTCATTCCCAGCAATAAAAATTAGCTTTAAATCATTTTTATTTTCGCCCCAGTTTAATTGGTTTAAGGCTGTTTTAATTACTTTACCACAAAATTCGTTACCACCATTTGTCGTTAAGGAAAATAATGATTTTGAAATTTCATCTAAATCGTCGCTAAACCCAATAACTTGTCTTAAATAGCCTTCATCTGCGTTTAAATTGTCATTGCCATATTCATATAATGCTATTTTTAAATTAGGATTTTCATCTTCGCATTTGGCATAAGATAATTCATTAACAATCTTCCAGAGTTGCGCTTTAGCTTGGTCTATTAAACCGTCCATACTATTACTGGTATCTAAAAGTAAAGCGACTTTTATTTCGGGTGATTCGGATGTTTCTGATTTCGAATGTGTTTCAATAACGGTCTCTGCAAGCAATACATCAGTCGTTGTCGGTTTCTTGGTGTTCGCATTGCAAGCCATTAAGGTTGATAAGCTTATCGCGATGATTAAGGATTTCAATTGTGTTTTCATAATATGTTATTTTTTTGAATTCGTTTGTAATGGGATTTGAGTTTCAAGTTCATTTAAGTAGCCTTTCAATTCATAAATATTTTTGTAACCATAACCATATAAGTTTATAAATGTGGGAATGTTTAAGGCGAGTCTTCGATATTTATTTAAAAGTGAACGTTTTTTACTATCGAAATTATTATTACAATAAATTAAAATGCGAGTGGTACGATCTGGAATAATATTATTTAATTTTTCTTCTGTAAAATCTGAAAAATTTAAATGAATGGCACCTTTAATATGAATGTCATCATAAGCTTTTTTAGAGCGTGTATCGAGAATGATAGTATGTGGCTGTTTACTATAATTATTAAAAGTAGCTTCATCAATTAAGCGTGTTTCTCTGTAAGTTTTTAAACTATCACTTAATGCTACAAAACCGTTATAATTGATTTTATCCAATGTGATGACCTTCTGTTTTTGAGCAAACCCAAAGGTCATTGACCCAATAAATATTATAATAATTGAAAGTGTTTTTAAGGCGTTCATCGTCCTAATTTTTAGTGTTCAATTCTTTTACATCGATCGTGCCATTCGGTGATATCACATAATATTTGTGATCTATTTCAGTTTTTACAATGGGTGCCGCAACTTTTTCTTTAGGCTTAGGAGTAAATACTAATTTCATATTCATACCAACTTGAACTACTGGTTCTAAAATAGAAGGGTTAATCACTACATCATAGTTTTCGTAAGTTAAAGGTTGGTAATAGTAAGACGTCTGTTTTTTGGCTGTAGTGACACCTTCTTTTTTATCCAAAGCTTCAATAGAAGTGCTATTATACGCTTGATAACTTTGGTAAAAATCTTTTGGAAAATAGCAGTACTTGTCATCTGCAATAGCTACAGTATAATCGTCCATATCGAATCCTAAAAGTGTATAATAGGCTTTCTTCTCATCAATTAGTTTTAATAATTCATCTTGAAGGTTTTTGTATACCTCTTGAATACTTTCAATATAATAGTCCACCTTCACCAAATTATAAACTTCACTTTTAGCACAAGCCTCTAAGATGGTTTCAAATTGATTAGTTTTGGTAAATTGAATATGAATATTTTGTTGCAGCTCAAAGCCTTTAGGAACTTCTGTGTAGGTTTTGCTAAAGAGTTTTTTAGTGACTTCAACTTCGTAAATAGGAATAAAAGAAATCACATCAATAGCAATGTCGGTATTGGTGATGCCTTTGCGTTTTAAGCGCGTTTTAATACTATCTATGCGAAGCTTCATTAATTGATTGGTGTTTTCTGCAGATGAACCCATTTGCGAAACATTAAATATGGCAGTATAGGTAGTTGCACTTGTATTTTGAAGCGCTTTTACATCAATACTCAACACATTACTAGGATACAATACCTTTTGCACTTGCTGTTGCACTGTGGGATTGTAAATTTGGGCATTTCCTGAAGCTAAAATATTTTGCCGAGAAATATCTTGGGTAATTTCATTGTAGTTACCTCTGTGTTGTGCTGAAATCTGACTACTATAAAATATAATTAAGAGTAGCGTTAAATTGAATCTTTTCATGTTTTTGTTTTTCTGTTGTTAAAAAAATAGTTCGATTTTAATAATCTCATTTGGAGACTTCTCAGTGATTGCTTTGCGCATCAACTCTTTATTCTATGTTGCTAAAAGCAAAGCGATCTTAAGTCTTTAATTGATGTGTAAAGCTCTGTTTAAAAAAGAAGTAGAAAAAACCAGAATGCGTAACGTGCTACTTTGAATGAGTAAAGTGCTTCATATGTTTAGTAGCCATGGCGTTTTGCTACAATAAATGAGTTCAATTTTAGATACTGCATTTTTTGAAACCAAATAAAGTATGTAAGTTTATACCAAATGGATTTAAAATTGGCTGTGAACACGTATATAACAAACCGAATTATAATATTATTTTTTCTAATAGGAGGTGTCTCCTTTGGTCAGAATAACAACTCAGACAAAAGAGCTGATGCGGCCGTATTTACCATACGTGGCAGTGTGTACGATAAAGATTCGTTTACACCTTACAAGAATGTAGAGATTTTGGTGAATGGAGGAAAATATACACGCACTAACTTTGACGGTGGGTTTAGTATCAATGCTAAAATAGGTGACGAACTTATTATAAGACATGATGATTTTGAGACTATCTATCATATTATTGATTCTAATGAGCGCATTACTATAGAAGTGGTAGATTCCCAAAAAACAAGTCGAAGTGTAAGAAATAAAACAAGTTTTGATCGCTTTAATAATATGATAGATTCTGCGGATGTCTATCTTAAAAAAGATGCAGAAAAAAGTCTAAAGTTTATAGGTGATGCGTTGAATGTAAATGTGAATACTACGCAAAGTGCAGAAGCACATGAGTTATTGGGTGATGTGTATAGACATTGGAAACAGTATGATTTGGCCATTTCAGCATATAAAATTAGCCTTCAAAATGTAAAGCGACCGTCTGCACAACTGAAACTGGCAAAGGCCTATCTTAATAGTGGCGATTTTGAGACCAGCATTGTTAACTATAAAGCTCTTGACCAAAAAAAATTAGCGAACTATGATAAAACGATTTGGTTTGAAGGTATCGGTGATGCGTATTTAAAAGCGAAAAACTTTACCGAAGCCATCGAAGCCTATCAAGAGGGTTTAAAAGTGGCAAAAAAACATCTTATCGCACCAAAGGTCACGGATTTAAATTCTAAAATAGCACAGGTCTATAGTGACCAAGGTCAGACAAATAAAGCCAAAGGTTATTTCAATAATTCTCTTAATTTGGCTAAAAAGGAGAATAAAAAACGTGCTGTTGAAGAGCAAGTGAAAGTGGCTGAGTTCAATAATATGAACGAAGATTACGAAAGTGAAATCGTGCTAAGAAAGCGAGCGATTGAAGGCATTAAGGCTATTGAAAGAGATTCCATCATTTCTAATGAAAGTCCAATAACGTCTCAGAAGCAGAATTATAAAATTGGTACGGCTTATTATTTGCAGAATAATTTTGATGAGGCTATTCCTTATTTAGAGAAGAGTAAGGCGGAAGCTGAAGAAAAGGAAGATTTAGACGTTAAAATGGATGCTACTCGCAAATTGTCTGAAGTTCACTTAAGATCAGGAAATACAGAAAAAGCAATTGAATATAATGAAGAATTTACAATTGTTGTGGATGAGTTGTATGCAAAAAAGGTACAAGAAATATCTAGAGCAGCACGTTTTAGTCGAAATTTAGCCGAACAACAAAACAGAATTACCTCTTTAGAAAGTGATCGCGAGTTGTCTAAAAGTAAATATGAATTAACCCAAGAAAAAAATAAAAGTCAGCAGGTTATTATTTACTCCTTAATTGGTGGTCTAATCTTACTTTTAATTACAGGTTATTTAATGTTTAAATACATTAAACAACAGCGTTTGGCAAATAATTTATTGGCTTTAAAATCCTTACGAAGCCAAATGAATCCGCATTTTATCTTCAATGCTTTAAATTCTGTAAACACCTTTATAGCGACTAATGACGAGCGTACAGCCAATAAATATTTATCTGATTTTTCGCAACTGATGCGTTCGGTATTAGAAAATAGTGAAGAAGATTTTATTCCATTAAAAAAGGAAATTGAATTACTAAACTTATATACTAAGCTCGAACATTTTAGATTTCAAGATAAGTTTGATTATGCAATTGATGTCGATGAAATGATTGATGTTGAAGAATTTCAGATTCCACCGATGTTACTGCAACCCTATATTGAAAATGCGGTTTGGCATGGCTTACGCTATAAAACAGAAATAGGACATTTACAAATCCATATTCAACCTAAATCTAAAGATGAAATTACCATCACCATTTCAGATAATGGCATCGGAAGAGCACGTTCTAAAGCTTTAAAAACAGATCATCAGAAAAAACAAAATTCAAAAGGAATGAACAATATTAAAAAACGTGTAGCTATTTTGAATGAAATGTATAAAGACAAAGTAGATGTAACCATTGCTGATTTTCAAGATTTGGAAGATGCAGGCACCAAGGTTGTTGTAACATTAAAAAAGGATTAAAAAATAGCATGAAGCTTGAATGCGGAAGTTGTAAGAAACTTCATGCTTCAAACTTCGAGCTTCAAACTAAAACTCATGAAACTAAACGCCATCATAGTAGAAGACGAAGAAAACAGCAGAATAATTCTTAGGAATTATATCACCAAGTATTGTCCTAATATTTCAATTTTGGGCGAGGCGGCTAATATTGAAGAAGCGCTGGTTTTAATTCGGAATAATGATTTAGATGTCGTCTTTTTAGATGTAGAGATGCCTTATGGCAATGCCTTCGATTTGTTAGACAAAGTTGGTGATGTTAATTTTGAAACCATCTTTGTAACGGCTTACAATCATTATGCTATAGAAGCTTTAAATGCGCATGCTTCGTATTACTTAATGAAACCCATTTCTATTGACGAGTTAATAAAAGCAGTCGATTATGTTACTGAAATTAGAACGAAGGAAGATGCCCTTCAAGATCAATTACTAGTGCCAAAAACCAATGCTGTAAACGGCAAAATTACCATTCCACAGCAAGATGGATTTGAAGTGATTGAAACGGCAAATATTATGTATTGCAAAGCCGATGACAATTACACAGAAATCTTTCTCAACACTAACAAAAAGAAACTCGTTAGTAAGACCTTAAAATATGTTGAAGAAAGTTTAAAGGATGCTAATTTCGCTAGAGTCCACAAAAGCTATTTGGTCAATGTCAATGAAATTGTAAAATACGTTAAAGGGAAAGGAGGTAGCGTCGTTTTGAGTAACGGAAAAGAAATTATGGTATCTGCTTCTAAAAAATCGGATTTATTGTCTTACTTTAAATAATAAAGTCGATTTAAAATCGAAAAACGTTGGCGATGTCATAACTAACCAGCTACTTAGTGTTAGTCAACGAGCATCGGTAAAACTGCTCTGGTCACTGAGCGTAGTCGAAGTGACAATAGTAAAAAGAACCAAAACTATTTAATAAAGAGTATCACAAAAGATGACTACCAGCACATACTCCCATTTTAAAAACAAGCTAGAAAAATATCACTGAGCGAAGTCGAAGTGACTATCATAAAAGAAACCCTAAATATTCAGAAAGTGCTTAAGATATAGTGTAAGTCGAGATTTGGTTTTCAGACCTTTCAGGTTTTCAAAACCTGAAAGGTCTTGGTCATGAGTTTATGATGTTTTATTAATCACAGTAAAATTAAACACCCAAAACAGATATCAATAACTACTCACCTCTAAACTTTTCATTCTTAGCTTCAACATAAATAGGATCCACAGGACGGTCCTCATAAAAATGCTCAAATGTTTTATCTGTTTTATAGTTATCTCTTAAAACTTTATAAACGGTAATTGCTAAAAATATTTGACCGATAACCATAAGGTAAAATACCCAAGCAAAGGCAAAGTTTAAGGATGCCATAATAGTTATGGTCACTAAAATAAAGGTCGTAAAGGCAAGATATGTAATTGGCGAAATTTTCATAAGACATTCTTTATTTTTGTTTAAAAATAACTAACTTCCTTTAAACAAAATAAATTTTAACGCAATGCTAACATCATGCTTTCAAGTTATCGCCAAGTTAGCGCGCGTCTCCGACAAGTGCTGAAATATCTAAATAGCTAACTCAACAACCGATCCTTCATTAGAACGCACATTAAAAACCGTATTATCTTCAAAAATTAAATATTGCCCTTTAATACCTACTAATTTTCCGGAATACTTAGGAGTTTTACTCAAATTAAGACTTTTTGGTTTTTCAGGATAGTGTTCAACAGGAAATTTTAAATGCGTTTCCGTATTGGTATCAATAAAATAAGGCAAAGCCTCTACAGGAATATAGGTTTTCAATTTGTTTCGCCATTCCAGAAGATTTTCATCTTCAACATCATTTTTCAACATTTTTCGCCAATTGGTTTTATCTGCTACATAATCCTTTAAGGCAACTTCTGTAATACCAGCCAAATAACGGTTAGGCACTTCCACAATTTCTAAGGCTTCGTGTGCACCTTGATCTATCCAACGTGTTGGCACTTGTGTTTTACGAGTTACACCAACTTTTACATTGCTAGAGTTCGCCAAATACACAATGTGCGGTTGTAGCTGTACTTTCTTTTCGTAGTCTAAATCGCGATCTTCTTTATCTAAATGTGCGGTGCTTAATTCTGGTCGCATAATCCAATCGCCAGCAAAAGGCTTATCAAAAAAGCAACTTTTACAAAAACCTTGTCGGTAAATAGGTCGGTCCAATTTGCAGCTTAAACATTGATGTCCAACCAATTTTAGTTCAATAGGTTTGTTTAAGAGTTGATTCATATGAATAAAATCAGTTTCAAAGACCAAATAGTATTGAATCGGTTCTAAAAACTCTGTTTGCATTTTAGTAAGCACACCTTTATAAACCATAGAAGAATTTTAGTAAATTTAACTTTTCAAATTTAAAAAACTAAATCTGAAAAAGAGTTGAATGCCTAAAATGAATTACTGCCAAATGCCGTTTAACGGCTAAAGATAATTACGCTATGCCAATTCCTATTGTAAATTCTATTGCCTCATGGTTTTTAAAAAAACGCTTTCATCAGATTGAGTTGTTTTTAAAATACCCAAACGAGGTACAGAACGAATTGCTTTTTAGTCTATTAAAAATAGCAAAGGATACTGAGATTGGTAAAAAGTACGACTTCAATTCTATAAAAACCTACAGTCAGTTTTGCGAACGCATTCCCATAGTAAATTACGAAGAATTTCAACCTCTAATAGAACGGTCTCGTAATGGAGAGCAAAATATTTTTTGGCCAAGTACTATAAAATGGTTTGCCAAATCTAGTGGCACCACTAACGCTAAAAGTAAGTTTATCCCTGTAAGTACTCAGTCTCTTGAAGATTGCCATTATGCAGGAGGAAAAGATTTGTTGTGCATGTATCTCAATAATAATGAAGATTCCCAGATGTTTACTGGTAAAAGCTTACGACTTGGTGGCAGTAAGGAACTTTATAAAGAAAACGGTACGGCATTTGGCGATTTAAGCGCCATACTTATAGATAATATGCCGTTTTGGGCAGAATTTAGTTCTACACCTAGCAGTAAGGTATCCTTGATGAGCGATTGGGAAGCTAAAATGGGAGCTATTGTAGATGAAACGATTAATGAAAATGTGACTAGCTTAACAGGTGTGCCCTCTTGGATGCTCGTTCTACTTAATAATGTTTTAGATAAAACAGGAAAAGACAGCCTTTTGGACATTTGGCCAAATCTCGAAGTTTATTTCCATGGAGGCGTTAGTTTTAATCCGTATGTGGATCAGTATAAAGCGATTTTGCCATCTCATAAATTTAAATATTACGAAATTTACAACGCATCTGAAGGCTTTTTTGCCATACAAGATCGCAATCAATCTAGTGATTTATTGTTAATGCTCGATTATGGTATTTTCTATGAATTTATTCCTATGGATGGTTATGGTACGGCAGACCAACGTATTATTCCTTTAGGCGATGTGCAGCTCAATACCAATTATGCGGTAGTGATTACCACTAATGCCGGATTGTGGAGATACAAAATTGGCGATACCATACGTTTTGTAAGTTTAAGTCCACACAGAATTAAAGTTTCTGGCAGAACAAAACACCACATTAATGCGTTTGGAGAAGAGTTAATTATAGAAAATGCAGAAATGGCTTTGAAGCGGGTTTGTAAACGCATTTCTGCAGAAATTGTAGATTACACAGCCGCTCCTATATTTATGGAAGGCAAAGAAAAAGGAGCACACGAGTGGATTATTGAATTTAAAACTCCACCAGAACAGATGTCTTATTTTGAAGAGCTGTTTGATAATGCCTTAAAATCCTTAAACTCAGATTATGAAGCCAAGCGGTTAAATAATATGACTTTGACAAAGCCTAAAATTCATAGTGCCAGACCAAACTTGTTTCACGATTGGTTAAAGGAAAATGACAAGCTTGGTGGGCAGCACAAAGTGCCACGATTATCTAACTCGAGAGCTTACGTAGAGGAATTACTGCGTCTTAATAACAGATAAAGGCGCATATGAAGTTGATTCATAATTTGCACAAAACCATATGAACGGTTCAACCATAAAAGCAACATAAAAAAGCTTTATAACGATAATCACTATGAGTTTATCCAATAAATAAAGTGAATTGGCTTTACAAAGACTGAAGCCTATATCTTAGTTGAAAATTAATGTGCTATTAATTCTTACAATGACTTAATGTCATTACATATATTGCCTGCAATATTATTTTAATTAATCCCTAACAACAAAACCACAATTTCTAATATTGAAATTGTGGTTTTTTATGTGTTAAAGTTTGAACATACTTCGAGTTACATGTCTTAAGCTATCTTATTTATTTTTAATTTTATAGAAATGAACCTATATCAAGCATTTATTTTTTCTTATACTTTTAGTTACTTTAATGGCTTGCGACACAAGTGATGATTGCCAAGGAGTAGATTGTTTGCCAGAAGCCACACAAACTGGTGCTGGAACCTTTGGCTGCTTAGTTAATGGAGAGCCCTTTGTAGATAATAGCGGTAGTTTTAATTGCTATTATCAATTTAACAATGGGAATTACTATTTTAACATATCAGGTGAGTTTAATTCTAAGGTCCCTTTAATTATTTCTTTAGCGACAAATGGGCTTGCAATATCTTCAAATAGTTCATACCAATTATTAGATGAAAGTCAAGGTAATTTTTATGCTGAAGTTACTTTTGATAACAATCCGCCAACATTTCTTAATGATAATACTACTGATAATAATAATTCAGGGTTGATAACAATAGATCAAATTGACTACACTACGAATATAGTGTCTGGTACTTTTAGTTTTGAAATAGTAGATGAAGAAAATGGTAAGGTTTATACTATTTCTGACGGTCGCTTTGATTCCTTTTTTACACAATAAGTTAAAGAAAAAAAACCCAACGGCAAATGGGCTTAAAAATGAATAAAGAGTCACATAAAAATTAACCTTTAAACACTTATCAAATTTATACAAAAGCGAATGAGTCTTATTTTTCACTAAAAAAACCACAATTTCTAATATTGAAATTGTGGTTTTTTTAATGTATTAAACTCTAATAAGATTTAAGACACAGCCTTCAACTTTTTCAAAGTCGATTTATTCAATCGATCTTCAGCATAAGTTTTAGTAACGTTAAATTTAGTTTCACCAGAGCCTGGCAAATCAAACATAGCTTGGGTGAGGATTTCCTCGCAAAGCGAACGTAAACCACGTGCACCAAGTTTATATTCAATGGCCTTTTCTACAATATATTCTAATGCACCATCAGTAATGGTTAGTGCCACGTCATCCATTTCAAACAACTTTTTGTATTGTTTAATGATGGCATTTTTAGGCTCTGTTAAAATAGCTCTTAAGGTTTTGGCATCCAGCGGATCCATGTGTGTCAGTACAGGTAAACGACCTATAATTTCTGGGATGAGCCCAAAATCTTTTAAATCTTTAGGAATAATGTATTGTAAAATATTGTCTTTATCTACACTATCGGTATTGATAGAGCTATAACCAATGGCTTGCATGTTTAAGCGTTTGGTAATGACACGTTCAATACCATCAAAAGCACCACCTGCAATAAATAAAATATTTTCAGTATCCACTTCAATAAACTTTTGGTCTGGATGTTTACGACCGCCTTTTGGTGGCACATTTACAACCGTACCTTCTAAAAGTTTTAGTAAAGCTTGTTGTACACCTTCACCAGACACATCTCTAGTAATAGATGGATTATCACTTTTACGTGCAATTTTATCAATTTCATCTATAAAAACGATGCCACGTTGTGCTTTTTCAAGATTGTAATCTGCGGCTTGCAATAAACGGGTTAAAATACTCTCTACGTCCTCACCAACATAACCAGCTTCTGTAAGCACTGTGGCATCTACAATAGCTAGAGGTACGTTTAGCATTCTGGCGATGGTTTTGGCCATTAAGGTTTTACCTGTACCAGTCTGCCCAACCATAATGATGTTACTTTTTTGTATTTCAATATCATCATCTGTTGGTGGTTGTAATAAACGTTTGTAGTGGTTATAAACTGCCACAGCCATGACGCGTTTGGTATATTCTTGTCCTATAATATAGTCGTCTACAAAAGCTTTAATTTCTTTAGGCTTTCGTAACATTAATTCTGCACTTAACTCTGAATTACCAGATTGTTTAGATTCTTCTATAACAATACCGTGTGCTTGTTCAATACAACGATCGCAGATATGTGCATCTAAGCCTGCTATAAGCAAGCTAGTTTCTGGCTTTTTTCTACCACAAAATGAACATTCTAATTCTTCTTTTGCCATAATTTTTAATTGATGTCATTCTGAACGTCGTGAAGCATCTTTAACCTATTAAAGACATTTCGTCTAGCTTAGCTAGCTACCTTTATGCAAAATATATTTTGCTTTCGGTAATGCTCAATGTGACCGTATAAATAATTTATTAGTCGTAAGTAATTAAGATTACTTGCGTTTTAAAACTTCGTCAATCATGCCGTAATCTAAAGCTTCTTGTGAACGCATCCAATAATCACGATCCGAATCTTTTTCGACTTGCTCAATGGTTTGTCCTGAGTGATTTGCGATAACGGCATACAACTCTTCTTTTACTCTAATGGTTTCTTTTAATGCAATTTCCATATCACTTAATTGCCCTTGTGTTCCACTACTTACTTGGTGAATCATGACGCGAGAATGTGTTAAAGCAGAACGTTTGCCTTTTTCACCAGCACATAATAATACCGCTGCCATAGAAGCTGCAATACCTGTACAAATTGTAGCCACATCTGGCTTTACAAACTGCATGGTATCATAAATGCCTAGACCTGCATATACGGATCCTCCTGGTGAGTTGATATAGATCTGAATATCTTTAGAAGCATCTGTACTTTGTAAGAATAATAATTGTGCTTGTATAATATTTGCCACATGGTCGTTAACACCTGTGCCTAAAAATATAATACGATCCATCATTAAACGCGAAAACACATCAAAAACAGCAATGTTCATTTGGCGTTCTTCAATAATGTTTGGTGTCATGTTTGAAGGATACATGCTCTCTATAATCTTACTGTAATAATTGCTATTTATGCCTTGATCTTTTGTTGCAAATTTTTCAAATTCTTTTCCGTAATCCATATTAATTTTAATTCTTTTAATTAATTTTTTTAAAGTCTTTTCTAGTCAGATTAAAGGTATCGCTCAAATTCTTCGGATAGAAGCATTTCGACGGTGTTTAATGAGACAGATTCTGTGATCCTGAAACGAGTTCCGCACGTTTTTGATTTATGAAGTATAAATCCAAAAACAAAAAGCGTAAAACCATTCCGTTTTACGCCTTAAAGATACTAATTATTTTTAGGTTTCCGTTTTCACGAAAATGACATTTTAAGGTTTTAAGGCAAAGCCTTAATAGTTATAAAATTAACTATAAAATTCTTTTACAAAATCATCGTAAGTGATATCTTTAGTCTTAATATTTGCTTCTGTCTTGTATAAGTTTAATAATTTCTGACTTATTAACTGCTCAGACATACGCTTCACTTCTTCTTGATTTCCTAAAATACGCGCTGCAATATCTTCTAATTCTTTTTCCGAAGGATTTAATTGTCCAAACTGTGCCATTTGTCCTTTAATCATCTCCATGGAGTGTGCTTTTAATTCATCAAACTGCACTTGAAGTTTATGATCTTGAATTAATTTACCTTCAATCAATTGGTAACGCATGCTTTTTTCGGACTTTTCGTATTCCTCTTTTGCTTGCTCTTCGGTCATTTGCTCTTCACCTGCATTTTGCATCCATTTTTGAAGGAAGCTTGCTGGTAAATCAAATTTTGTGGTTTCAATTAAATTTTCAGTAACATCATTTAAAAGTTTCTGATCACCTTGCTGTGCAAATTGCTTTTCAGAATCTTCTTTTATTTTTCCTTTTAATTCACTTACAGAAGTCACATTCCCTTTTCCGAATAACTTATCAAATAACTCTTGATCTAAGTCGGCTAATTCACGCTCATTAATTTCTGTAATGGTAAAATTGACGTCTATCTCTAAACCATGCGCATCGTCATGTGGTACTTTTAACGCATTCATTAAATCATGATCGTCGTTAAATAAACCTTTTGTTTTTAAAGCAATCACATCACCAACTTTAGCGCCTATAAATTTCTTAGGATTTGTTTTTCCTTTCAGCTTATCTAAGGTCAACATGGTAGAATTGTCGATCTCTTTTTCTTCGTTGGTAAACGTTCCTGTAATTTCTGAAGCTTTAGTGACTTCGTTTTGAGAAACGATTTTACCATATTGCTTCTGGATGCTTTCTACCTGCTCATTAATCATTTTGTCATCAGCCACAATATTATAATGTGTAATGGCTTTTTTACTTTTTAAAGCGACATCAAATTTTGGTGCTAAACCCAATTCGAATTGAAACGTGAATGATTCAGCATCCCAGTTTAAATCGTCTTGCGCTTTTGGTAACGGATTTCCTACAACGTCTAGTTTCTCTTCAACTAAATATTTACCAAGCGCATCTTGTAGTAATTTATTGACTTCGTCAACTAAAACGGCTTTACCGTATTGCTTTTTTACCATTCCCATAGGTACATGACCTTTTCTAAAACCAGGAATGTTGGCAGACTTACGGTAATCTACTAAGATTTTTTCTACTTTATCGCTGTAATCTTCTTTAGCGATATCCACTTTTACAACTGCATTTAATGCATCGATGTTTTCTCTTGTAATATTCATTGTTTTGAAACTAAAATTGGGCTGCAAAAATACAATATTTTTTGCAACCCAACAATAGTTTTAAGCCTTTGGTTTAGATGCCAATTTAAACATGAGATGATGTCATCAAACTTGCTCATTTCCTGTGCTGTTTTCTTGTTCATAATTTCGGTAACTAAGGCTATGAAAATAGATGATAGCGTCATAGAACAAAAAAGCAACTTCATTTTCTCTACGACACTTTAAATTTAATTTAGTCTGAGTTGCTTTTCTTGTCTTTAAATACAAAATAAAGCATTGATCTTAGAATGGATAATAACAAACTAAATAGCAGTGCTGTAAACAAACCATCGACATAAAAACCATCGACTAGTTTGTTTGCTAACAGAATTATCGATGCATTGATGATGAGCAGAAATAGACCTAATGTAATTATGGTTATTGGTAAAGTAAGAATAACCAATAACGGTTTTACAACCGTATTTAATACTGAAATTACAATGGCAACGATTATAGCAATGCCATAACTATCTACTTTAACACCGTCGAGTATATGTGCTAAAATAAAGACTGCAATTGCGTTGAGTAAGAGTTTGATTAATAAATTCATTTGTGTATACTTTTGCTACAATTTAAACAAAATTAATCACAGCCTCATAAAAATCTTTGGGATTTTCAGCATGTAGCCAATGGCCAGCATTAGAAATCGTTATAATTTCTGAATTAGGGAAATGTCTTTTTATGATAGATGCATCTGCTTCGCCAATATATTCGGAACGATCTCCACGTAAAAACAAGGTGTCTTTATTAAAAGTAGCATGTATTGGCAAGGCTTCACCAACTTCTGATACATTTTCTTTTAAAGCGTCTAGGTTGATGCGTAAGCCGAGTTGTCCTTTTTCTACCCAATATAAATTTTTGAGTAAGAACATGCGTGTGCCAGCGTCGTGCACATAATTACTTAAGGCTTTGTCGGCTTCACCACGGCTTTTTAATATTGTAAAATCGAGATGACTTAAACCGTCTAAAATCGCATCATGATGTACAGGATAATAACGAGGTGAGATATCAGCGACCATCAGTTTTTGAACCAGCTCAGGATATTTTGCAGCAAAAAGCATGGCTGTTTTTCCACCCATGGAATGCCCTAATAAATTGATATCCTTTAAGTTGTTGGTATCACAATAGTGTTTTAAATCTTCTGCCATTAATTCGTAATCAAAGGCTTCAGAATGAAAACTACGACCATGGTTGCGTTGGTCTACGAGATGTATTTCAAAATTAAGCTCAGAAAATTGTTTGGCTAGCGTTTTCCAATTGTCTCCCATACCTAAAAATCCATGAAGGATAATGAATGGTTTTCCTTCGCCTATAATGTTTGAATATAAATCCATTTGCATTTTATTTCAACTTGTCTAAATACTTACCAATAACATGCTCAACTCCCTTGTATAAACTTTCGGCAATTAGGGCATGTCCGATAGATACTTCCAATAAACCTGTGATGTTTTCTTTGAAGAATTTAATGTTGTCTAAAGATAAATCATGGCCTGCATTAATACCAAGTTGCATCGTGTTTGCTAAACCTGTACATTCCATATATGGGTTTATGGCATCTTTGTTTCCCAGACTGTATTGATGTGCAAAGGCTTCGGTATAAAGTTCTATGCGGTCTGTTCCTGTTGCTTTTGCACCTTCAATTTGATGTAAATCTGGATCCACAAATATGGATGTTCTAATCCCATTATTTTGAAACTCTTTAATCACATCTACCAAAAACGCTTTGTGTTTTATAGTGTCCCAACCAGCATTAGACGTAATGGCATCAACAGCATCTGGTACTAAAGTTACTTGTGTCGGTTGAATTTTTAAAACCATATCTACAAATTTAGGTATCGGATTACCTTCTATATTGTATTCCGTATATACTTCAGATTTTAAATCGTAAGCATCTTGGTAACGAATATGGCGTTCGTCTGGCCTTGGATGTATCGTTATACCTTCGGCACCAAAACGCTGCACATCTTTAGCAAATTGAACCACATTTGGTACATCACCTCCACGACTGTTTCTTAGCGTGGCAATCTTATTTATATTAACACTTAATTTAGTCATTTTATTAGGTTTTGAGTTACAAAAATACAAACATGGGCACACCTTTTATGGTTATTTTTGATTAATTTGCAACTTATTTAATTGGATACAATGGAGCTTCAAAATTTTGTAATTAACGATATCAAACCACTCAGTATGACTGATAAGGTGAGCGATTTAAAATTGCTATTTAATCAGTTAACCTATTCGCACATTCCGGTGTTGAAAGATGGTGTTTATATGGGATGTATTTCAGAGACGGACGCACATTGTTTTGAAAGTGCCATTACCTTAAGCGACTGTAATTATGCTATTGAAGGCTTTTACGTGAGGCCAGCTACTAATTGGTTAGATGTGTTAGAAGCATTTGCTCAAAACGATTCTAATATCATGCCCATATTAGATCAAAACAACACGTATCTTGGTTATTATGAGCTAAATGATATTATGCATTTATTTAACGAAACGCCATTTTTTGCAGAACCTGGTGCTATTTTAATTGTTGAAAAAGGAATTCATGATTACTCATTTAGTGAAATCAGCCAAATTGTAGAATCTAATGATGCTAAACTTTTAGGAGCTTTTATTTCTAAAATGGATAGTGATTTGGTGAGGGTAACCATGAAAATTGGTAATGGAAGTATCAATGATGTAGCGCACACGTTTAGACGCTATAGCTATATTATTATTGCCGGAAATGAGGAAGATTCATATATCGAAAGTTTAAAAGAACGTTCTAAATACCTCGATAAATATTTAAATATGTAATGATGAAGGTAGCGGTATATGGACAGAATTATGTAAAGGAAACGACTCAAAAAGCGGTTCAGCAACTTTTGAATTTTTTGTTGTTAAAAAATGCTGAGGTCTTTTTTGAATCTGAGTTTATAAAAACACAGAATGAAGCCATCCTAAATAGTTCTGAAGTACAAACATTTGAAACGCTTGATTCTAGTTATGATTTATTAATTAGTGTTGGTGGAGATGGCACTATTCTCAGAGCTGTAACGTACGTAAGTGATTTAGGGATTCCTATTGTAGGTATCAATACAGGTCGTTTAGGCTTTTTAGCAACTATTCAAATAGATGAGATTCAAACGGCATTAACGGAAATTTTTAATGGTGATTATAAAATTTCAGAACGGTCTTTATTGAGTGTATCGACTAATCCTGAACATAGTGATATTGTGAATACCAACTTTGCGCTCAATGAAATTGCGTTAAGTAGAAAAAACACTACCTCTATGATTACGGTTGAAACACATCTCAACGGTGAATATTTAACCTCATATTGGGCAGATGGTCTTATTTTATCGACACCTACAGGTTCTACAGGATATTCCTTAAGTTGCGGAGGACCAGTCATTGCACCTGATGCTAAGAATTTTGCACTGACACCAATTGCTCCTCATAACTTAAGCGCACGTCCTTTGGTCATTCCAGATAATACAACAGTAACGTTAAGAGTTAATGGTCGGGAAGATCAGTTTTTAATGTCATTAGACTCTAGGATTGTAACCTTAGCGAATACAACAATTGTTACGGTAAAAAAGGCAGATTTTGTTGTGAAAATGGTGGAATTATTAGATGAAACCTTTCTTGCAACACTAAGAAAAAAACTGCTTTGGGGCGAAGATCGACGTAACTAAAGGCAAATGATACAATAAATACCTTCAAAATTTGTTTATCTGTAAGACAATTTACGTCAAATTGTTACACACAAATGTTAATTGTTATATTTGCAAACTTTGAAAAATCTATGAGGTATATTTTTCTAATTTTATTAAGTCTATTTATAGCTAACAATACTGAAGCTCAAATTTATGAGGTTGGTGTATTTGCTGGTGGAAGTAACTTTATTGGTGATGTTGGTACTACAGATTATATTTCACCAAATCAGCCAGCGTTTGGTGCTATTGTAAAATGGAATAGAAGTCCAAGACATGCATTTAGAGCGTCTGTAATTTTTACAGATTTAAATGGTGTTGATGCGAAATCAGACGATCCTAGAAGACAACAACGTGGTTACGAATTCAACACAAGTATCATTGAATTTGCAGGAGGTATGGAATTTACCTTTTTAGATTTTAACCTGCATCAAAGTGGTTTTAAATCGACTCCTTATTTATATTCTGGTATAACGGTGGCCAATCACGATAATTCGTACTTTTTACCAACAGGTGAGTTGGTATCAGAAAACACCAATAGCTGGGCTTTTGGTATTCCTATGGCTATTGGATATAAAGCGAAGATTGCTTATCATTTAGTCTTAGCCGCAGAGATTGGAGCGCGTTATACGTTTTCGGACGAACTAGATGGCAGTGTGCCAGACTCTAGAGATAGAAGTACCCTCAGTTTTGGAAATACAAATAATAATGATTGGTATATGTTTACCGGAATTACATTAACTTACACCTTCGGCAGAAAGCCTTGCTATTGCAATTTTTAAATGAGTTTAAAAGAACAAATACATAAGAATAAGCTTCCCAACCATATAGCAATTATAATGGATGGTAATGGACGCTGGGCAAAACAACAGGGTTTATTGCGTGCTATTGGTCATGAAAATGGTACCAAATCGGTAAGGCAAACTGTAGAAGCAAGTGCAGAATTAGGAATCAAAAATTTAACCTTGTATGCATTTTCTACAGAAAATTGGAACAGACCAAAGTTAGAAGTACAAACGTTAATGAAACTTTTAGTAAAGTCTTTAAAGAAAGAAATTAAAACACTTCAAGACAATGGTATACGTCTTTGTGCTATTGGAAACCTAGAAGATTTGCCTAAAAAAGCGCATAGAGAACTCTTAGATGTTATAGAAAACACAAAGACCAATACTCATATGACACTAACTTTAGCATTAAGTTATGGCTCGCGCGAAGAAATTGTGAATGTTATTAGGGAATTATCGGTTAAAGTTAAAAATAATATAATTTCTCCTGAAAGTATTGACGAATCAATTATAAATAAGCATCTTTACACACGAAATTTACCAGATGTGGATCTACTTATTCGTACCAGTGGTGAACAACGCATTAGTAATTTTTTGCTCTGGCAAATAGCCTATGCGGAATTATATTTTACAGATATTTTATGGCCAGATTTTAATAAAGAAAATCTATATGAAGCTGTCATAAACTATCAAAACAGAGAACGAAGATTTGGAAAAACAAGCGAACAACTTACCTAATAACGCAATATTGAAATCATTTATAACACGTATTTGTATTGCATTCTTCTTTACAATTTCATTTACCAGTTACGCACAAGACCAAGGTGGTGAAACCTATCTTATAAAAGATATTACTGTTTCAGGAAACACCAACTTTAGCGCACAAACCATCATTGCCTATTCTAAACTTAGAAAGAATGAGGAAATTCAAGTGGGTGGTGAAAAAATAGCCAATGCTGTAAAAACACTTTGGAAATCAAACCTTTTTAGTAGTATAGATATTTTTATTACTGATATCGATGGGAGCACAGCTAATTTAGAAATTAATCTTAGTGATTTACCTGAACTTAAAGAGATCACTATTGAAGGGATAAGAAAAGGTAAAAAAGAAGAAATTATTGAAGAGAATAAATTAAAGTCTGGCCAAAAAGTCACAGAAAACTTAATTGCTACCACTAAAAACTACCTCACAAATAAATATCGAAAGAAAGGATTTTTAAATACTAAAGTGAATATTAATACTTCAGAAGTTATTGATTCTGTCGAGAAAGAGCGCGTTAATATGCGTATTGATATTGATAAAGGGCAAAAAGTAAAAATAAAGACGATTAATTTTACAGGCAACGAAATAATAGCTGAGAAAAAGCTACGTAAAGCCATGAAAAGTACCAAGCAAAAAAGTTTAAGTCCACTAAGGTTGCTTAAAAGATCTAAATATATTGAAGATGATTTTAGAGCTGATTTGGTAAGTGTAGTGGATTATTATAAAGAAAATGGTTATCGTGATGCAAGAATCATTTCCGATTCCATCTCGTATTTAGATAAAAAAACCATTAGTCTGGATATTAAAGTTGAAGAAGGAGAAAAATATACATTTGGTAAAATTACATTTGTTGGTAATACGGTATATTCAGATAGACAATTAGCAAGTTTATTACAAATAAAAGAAGGTGATACTTATAATGGTGTAGAATTAAGAGAACGTATCGCTGATGATACTAATCCAGATGCCCTTGACCTTACCAATGCTTATCAGAATTTTGGTTATATGTTTTCTACCATTAACCCTGTTGAGGTGAGTGCAGAAGGTAACGTTATCGATATGGAAATCCGTATTTCAGAAGGAAAACCTGCCTATTTTAATAATGTCACAGTGGTTGGTAATGATGTTACAAACGATCACGTGATTTATAGAGAGATAAGAACACGTCCAGGTGAACTTTACAGAAAAACAGATATCATTAGAACGATTAGAGAATTAGGACAATTAGGGTTTTTTGATGCGCAACAAATTGCACCAAATGTTAAGAATCCAAATCCTGTAGATGGTACTTTAGATGTAGAATATTCTGTTGTGGAGCAAGGTTCTAGTCAAATACAACTGCAAGGTGGTTACGGAGGAGGTGGTTTTATAGGTACACTTGGCTTGTCATTTAATAACTTTTCTATAAAAGATATTTTAAATAAAGAAGCCTATAAGCCTGTTCCGAGAGGTGATGGTCAAAGTTTAGCCCTAAGACTTCAAGCAAGTCAGTTTTTTCAAACCTATAGTTTTTCATTTAGTGAACCTTGGTTTGGTGGAAAAAAACCATTTCAAATGTCAACATCGCTTTCACATTCAAGACAATTTTTATTTGATCCTCAAACAAGAAGAGCAGATAGAAGCAGACGTTTTAATATTACGGGTTTAACTTTCGGCTTGTCCACACGACTGTCTGAGCCAGATGATTACTTTTTATTATCACAAGCATTAAGTTACCAGCATTACGACCTTCAGAATTATAATACAGGTTTATTTACTTTTGGTGATGGTAGCTCAAATAACTTGTCTTATACTATTGGTTTAACCAGAAATAACCTCTATAACGATCCTATTTTCCCAACGGGAGGTTCAAATTTTTCAGCCTCAGCTAAGTTTTCGTTCCCTTATTCTATGGTTAATGGTGTAGATTACGATGCTTTACAGCGCGAAAGAGCCGAAAATAACGAAATTATTGACGAGTTTAGAGTAAATCAAAATCCCACACTTCAAGAAAGAGAAGCTGTTGATGCGGCATCTGCAAGAGTCGCCGAAATCGATCAAGAACGTTTTAAATGGTTAGAATTTTATAAAATAAAGTTTAAGGCTGATTGGTACCAGTCGCTCGTAAAGATTGGTAAGCAGAGTCTAGTTTTAAGACCAAGTGTAGAGTTTGGTTTTCTAGGTGCCTATGATAATGCGCGTGGTGTTATTCCTTTTGAGCGTTTCTTTGTTGGTGGTGATGGTTTAGGGAATTTTGCATTAGATGGAAGGGAGATTGTACAACTTCGTGGTTATCCAAACCAATCGTTATCGTCACAAGATGGAAGTACTATTTACAATAAATTTTCTTTAGAGCTACGTTACCCAATTACTTTAGGTGCGCAGGCTAAAATTTATGCTTTATCATTCTTAGAAGCTGGTAATGCTGTAAATGAATTTAAAGATTTCGATCCTTTCAATCTCAGAAGATCTGCAGGTTTTGGTGTGAGAATATTTATGCCAGCATTCGGTTTATTAGGGATTGATCTTGGTCATGCCTTTGATGATTTACCTAATGGAACTTCACCTAGAAGATGGGAAACGCACTTTATAATCGGACAACAATTTTAAGTTTGGCACGATATTTTCTAATAGCTAAATAACGATTTCATCGCAGTGTTAAAATTTTTAAGAATATATTTCGTTAAATTTGAAGACTAGTATCTCTAAACTTATAAAATATTTAGTTTTACGAGAACACAATGTCTCAAAAAACATAACAGAAATGATGAAATTTAAAGTTCTTTTTTTAATAGGTAGTATAAGTTTGTTGAGCTTTAGTGCCAGTGCACAGCGTGGAGTAAGAGTAGGTTATATCGATACTGAATATATTTTACAAAATGTACCAGAGTACCAACAAGCCTCCGCACAATTAGACCAAAAGGTGCAAGGTTGGAAAACGGAGATTGAAACTAAATTGAATGCCATTGCTCAAAAGAAAAAGGAACTCGATAATGAACGCGTCCTTTTAACCAAAGAATTGTACAATGAACGGTTTGAAGATATCACTTTTGAAGAAGCTGAGGTTTTAGCTTATCAGCAGGAGCGTTTTGGACCAGAAGGAGATTTAATGATTCAGAAGCGTCAATTAATTGAACCGATTCAAGATCAGATTTTTGCAGCGGTTCAAGAAATTGCAGAAACTAAAAAGTATGATTATGTTATAGATAAATCTGCTGATGTTGTGGTTTTATATGCGGCAGAACGCTACGATATGAGTGAGCAGGTTTTGAGAACCATCACGAGAACATCGAAGCGATCGCAAGCAAAAAACAAAAAAGAGCGCAAAGAATTAGAAGATGAACAGGTCATTCCTATAGTAAGTGCAGACAAGGACGATCGCCAGAAAGCATTGGAAGATCGAAAGGCAAAGCGTGAAGAGCAGTTAGCAGCGCAACGTGCAGAACGCGAAAAGGCAGCAGAGGAGCAAAGAAAGGCACGAGAAGAATTAAGAGACGCTAAAAAGCAGGAAGCTGTAGCGCGCAGAGAAAAAGCAATAGCGGATCGAAATAAGAAATCTAATCCTAGTGATGAGACAATTGAGAATAGTGATGATGCCCCTATTTCAGAAGAAAATCCTGCCAATTCTGAACGTGCAAAACGTGCAAAAGCCGCTGAGGATAGAAAAAATGCCGAGGCAGAAATAAGAGCGGCTAAGAAGCAAGAAGCTACAGCACGACGTGAAAAAGCGTTAGCAGCACGAAATAAGAATTCTAGACCTCCTGGAGCTGATGTTACACCTTTGGAAAAGGATACAACTTCTAAAGCAAAATTAGCTGTGAAGTCAGATAGTACAAAATTAAAAAGTGCAGTTAAAAAGGATACAACAGACACAGAAAAACCGAAAACAGCTGTAGAAATAGCTGAGGCGGCTCGGCTGAAAAAATTAAAAGATAGAGAAGCAAGACAAAAGGCTTTGCAAGACAGAAAAAAGAAAATTTTAGAAGAACGAAAAAAAGCGCGTGCGGAAAGAGAAAAACAGATAAAACGTCTCGATTCTATTGCAAAGGCTAAGAAAAACGAAGAAAACAACTAGTAATTTATAACACACAAATACAATTAACAAAAATGAAATTAAAGATTCACGAACACAAAAACTTAAATAAATTCGACATGAGTAAACATTTAAAAACATTATTATTCGCATCGGTACTTTTTATAGGTGCAACAAGTTTTACAACAGCGCAAAGTAAAACTGCTCACATCAATAAGCAAGAATTGATTAAAGCCATGCCAGAATATGCTGCAGCGCAAGCTGAAATTGAAAAATTAGGTGAAACGTATCAAGCTACCATACAAGGTTCGCTTAAAGAGTTAGATACAAAGTTGAAACAATACACAGCTGAAGAGCCAACGCAGACCAATGAGGAAAACCAAAAGCGTATGCAAGAGGTAGAAGGTATGAAGCAGAGTTTAAGCCAGTATCAGCAGCAAGCTCAAAAAGATTTACAAGAAAAAGAATTTAATCTTTTAAAGCCAATTGTAGAGAAAGCTGATAATGCGATTAAGGCAGTGGCTAAAGCACAAGGTTTTCAGTATGTTATGGATTCAGCGATGCTAATCGTTGCAGACGGAAAAGATCTTATGGCAGATGTAAAGAAACAATTAGCGATGTAAGTCTAATTAAAAATAAACATTTAGAAAGTCGCTTCGTAAGGAGCGACTTTTTATTTTTGTACAAATGAGTAAAGCAGCTATTGGCATATTTGATTCCGGAATTGGAGGTACATCGATCTTAAAGGAGATTCATGCCCTATTACCAAATGAGCATTGCATTTATTTAGCAGATAGCAAAAATGCTCCCTATGGCAGTAAATCAAAGGACGCAATTCTGCAATTAAGTATTAAGAATACTGAATTACTTTTGGCAAAAGGTTGTAAAATTATTGTAGTAGCTTGTAATACAGCAACGACAAATGCAATAGATTATTTACGAGAAAATTATGCTATACCTTTTATAGGTATAGAGCCTGCAATAAAACCCGCTGCTTTAAACACACAAACTAAAGCTGTAGGTATTTTGGCTACAAAAGGCACTTTAAGCAGTCAGCTTTTTCATAAAACGACAGACTTATATGCGCATGGCATTAAAGTCGTTGAACAAGTAGGAGAAGGCATTGTGCCACTGATTGAAACAGGTCAATTACATTCTAGTGAAATGACGGCTCTTTTAAAAATCTATTTAGAGCCTATGCTAAAGCATAATATAGATTATTTAGTACTAGGATGTACGCATTATCCTTACCTGATACCTATGCTTAGTAAAATGCTTCCAGCGCATGTAAAGATAATTGATTCTGGTTTAGCTGTTGCTAGGCAGACAAAAGCGGTTCTGTCTTCATATGACCTCTTGAATGATTTTGATGTAACTGCAAGGATACAATTGTTTTCAAATGGTGACATAGAAATTTTAAAGTCGATTTTGAATGATCAATTCGAAACGTCCTATTTAGATTTTTAGACGAATATTTATCAGAATTACACATTTTATACCATTCATTTTAGTCATGGTTGATATGGAATGACTCATACAAACAAATTGTAAGGTGTAAGCACAAATACACACTAAACCTATATGAAACTGCTGTTTATATATAATGCCAATTCTGGTCTTTTTAATGCACTATGTCATGCTGGTCATAAATTAGTGAGTCCTTCTACTTATATGTGCAGTTTATGTGCTTTAACCTACGATACGGTCTCTGAAAATAAAGTCTGGAGGCGTTTTAGAGCCGAAAGTCATTTAGATATGGAATTTTATCATAAAGATGAATTTGAAGCAAAATTTCCTAGTGTAAAAATGACCTACCCAACCATTTTAAAGTTAGAAAACGCACAACTCACCACAGTATTAAATTCTGATGTTTTAAATAAAATTAAAGATGTTGTGGGTTTGATAGAACGCTTGAAGTTGAGCGTTTAGGATTTAAACCAACTAGAATATTCCACATAGTTATCAGCAATACGATCAATTTCTCCAGAGATTAATTCTTTACTAATATCTTTTACTTTCTTTGCAGGAACACCAGCATAGATACTTCCAGATTTTACAAGGGTATTTTTGGTGACTACTGCGCCTGCAGCAATAATGCTATTGCTTTCTATAACACAATCGTCCATAATTATGCTACCCATTCCAATGAGTACATTATCTTTTATAGTACAACCATGCACAATAGCATTATGTCCAATAGACACATTATTACCAATAGTTGTTGGTGATTTTTGATAGGTGGCATGGATCACCGCTCCATCTTGAATATTTACTTTATCTCCTATTTTTATAAAATGGACGTCACCTCTAATGACAGCATTAAACCATACGCTACATTGTTTTCCGATAATAACGTCACCAACAATGGTTGCATTTTCTGCAACGTAGCAATCTTCTGGTATTTGCGGATGTTTTCCTTTAACGGGTTTTATTACTGGCATACAATTCCTTTGAAAAAAGGAATCTCACAAAGAATTCCTCTCATTATAGTTATTTGATATTCTAAAAATAAGAAAATTTTCATGTCGTTAAAAACAATAACAGATAAGTTGCGTTTTAAATAAGCCTTTGCTAAAACATAAAAAATAAGTGCATAGCACTATGTTGATGTTACTTATAGAATAAAGGTGGTGAATTTTAGATTTGCTTGAAACAGAACATATTTAAACCAGTTTTATAGCATTTATCAAAATACCGTGCATAAAAAAAGAGCAACACCAATGCTACTCTTTTATATACTTATATGATAAAAACGTCTATACGTCTTCAGCGTCTCTCAACCCTTGGATGTATTCAGCTTTCTGAATCTCTCTTCTTCTCTTTACAGAAGGTTTCGTGAAATAACGAGACTCTCTAAGATTTTGCATAATCTGCACATTTCTGTGTTTACGCTTATAACGCTTAAGAGCACGTTCTATATTTTCTCCTTCTTTGATTTCGATTTTAATCATTTATCGATATATTTTTATTAACTAATTCTTGCAAATGGTCGGCAAATATATGCTAACTATTTGAAAATAAAAAATTAAATGAATTTTTTAAATATTTATTTTAACCTAAATACGTTTTCAAGATTTTACTCTTGCTAGCATGTCTTAATCTTCTAAT
>NZ_JBGCDQ010000064.1:0-35386 GCF_045105575.1 Winogradskyella sp.
AGTTAAGAATATCATAAAAAGATAATTCGACCTCGGCCAGTGCGACAGCCCTTTTATGCCAAAACCAAAACACATACTAGTCATTAGGTTTTCAGCCATGGGAGACGTTGCTATGACGATTCCTGTTTTGAGAGCTTTAACCCAACAGTATCCGGAATTAAAAATTACAGTACTTACTAAAGAGTTTTTTAAACCCTTTTTTCGGGATTTAGAGAATGTTGTGGTGTTCTCTGCAGACTTAAAAGGCAGGCATAAAGGTGTTTTAGGACTTTATAAACTCTCAAAGGAACTCAAAACACTACAATTTGATGCTGTAACAGATATACACAATGTATTACGAAGCAAGATTCTGAAAATTTTTTTCTTCGGAAAAAAAGTAGTGCAGCTAGATAAAGGAAGATCAGAAAAAAAGGCACTGACAACAGGAAAACTATTTCGGCAATTAAAAACTACACATCAACGTTATGCTGACGTTTTTGAAGCTTTGGGCTATCCAATCGATCTATTTCATCCTATGTTCCCAAAGCCGAGTCAATTATCCGCAAGGCTTAGTGCGTTTATTTCAAATAAAACATTTAAAACTTTGGCAATTGCTCCGTTTGCGGCTCATCAAAGCAAAATGTATCCCTTAATACAAATGGAAGCGGTGATTTCTGAACTTTCAAAAAACTATAATATCATTTTGTTTGGAGGAGGAGATAAAGAAATTGAAGTTTTAAATCAGTTTGAAATTAAAAATAAAAACGTTTATTCAGTAGCCGGTAAACTTAATTTAGAGGACGAATTGGACCTGATTTCTAATACAGATGGAATGTTGTCAATGGATTCTGGTAATGCACATATTGCAGCGATGCTTGGCAAAAAAGTCATCACTATTTGGGGTGTAACACATCCTTATGCTGGTTTTGCACCTTTCAATCAACCAGATGATTATGCGCTTTTAGCAGATAGAGAACAGTTTCCATTAATACCAACGTCCATTTATGGCAATAAATATCCTGAGAACTATATAAATGCGGCAGGAAGTGTTTTGGCAGATCGTATAGTTACCAAAGTCCAATCCGTTATTTAATGTAAAGCAAAAAATATTTGGTTTTAAAAGCAAAATAATTTGCACGCAAGCGCTTGTCTAGACATCATCATAATCCACAACTACAGAAGCAGATGTAGGATGTGCTTGGCATGTCAAAATTAAACCCTCAGCTATTTCCCCATCAGTCAGAATATTATTTTGTCTCATTTGAGCTTCACCTTCAGTTAGTTTGGCAACGCAACTGCTACAAATACCACCTTGACAAGAATAAGGCGCATCAATATCTTGTTTTAATGCCGCTTCAAGTATGGTCTTTTCTTTTGACATATTAAATTCGAATTCCTCATCATCAAGCAATACTTTGATTTTAGCTTGTCCTGAAGGCACAGCACCAGAAGCATTGGTGTCTGCTTCCACAGATGCTGTAAATAATTCAAATGCAATAGCTTTTTCTTTCACACCATTTTCAATTAATACATCTTTTACAGTATGGATCATCTGTTCTGGTCCACAGAGGTAAAACTTTTCAATCGTTACCCCTTTGTATTTATTCTTTACGATGAGGTTGACCGTGCTTTTTTCAATCCTGCCAAAAATAGCATCGGTTTCTTGGCATTGGCTGTATATAAAATGGGCATGAAAACGATTGCCATACGTTTTATTTAATTCTAGTAAATCAGTCATAAACATAGCATCTGCCAATGTTTTATTTCCGTAAACTAAGATGAAATTACTAAACGGCTCGTCTTCTAAAAGTGTTTTGGCAATGCTTAATATTGGTGTAATTCCACTACCTGCGGCAAAAGCAGCAATGGTTCTGGTTTTTTCTTTATGGGCTTCAAACACAAAACGTCCATTAGGTTCTGCAACGTCTATGCTATCACCTGCTTTTAATTGTGCGTTTGCATAAATAGAAAAGGTACCATTTTCAACTGCTTTTACAGCAACGGTAAGGTTTCCGCTACTTTGCGAAGCACAAATAGAATAATCTCTACGCACTTCTTCGCCATTAATTGCAGTTTTTAAGGTAATGTATTGTCCGGCTTTAAACTGAAATTTATCCTTAAGGTTTTCAGGAATAGCAAAGGTAATCGCAACCGATTGGTCGGTTACTTTAGTAATAGATGCTATAGTGAGTGTATGAAATTGTGACATTGAAATAATTTTTGTGCAAAAATAACTAATCTTATACAGACCTCACAGGTTTTTAAAACCTGTGAGGTCTAAATTTTTCACAAAATCTATACATAAGACTATTATGCATAAGGAAATTATGTATATATTTGTAGTATTATGAGTAATTCAAAATTATACAAAGGGAGTTTAAATACCATTATTTTAAAGTTGTTGAATCAGCACGATAAAATGTATGGTTACGAAATAACCCAAAAGGTAAAAGCACTGACCAAAGGCGAGCTTAATATTACAGAAGGCGCTTTATATCCTGCATTGCACAAGTTAGAAGCGGAAGGTTTGTTAGATGTTGAGGTGGCTAAAGTAGATAACCGATTGCGTAAATATTATAAGCTTACGGAAAGTGGCACCAAAGAAACCGTTAATAAATTAGAAGAATTAGCAGAGTATATTAAAACGATGCAAGCTTTGATGAATCCTAAATTGGCTTAAATATTTTTCTTGTAAATTTTTCGAAACTGTTGAGGTCTTCTAAAACAATAAAAGTTGAATGCTAAAAATCCCGCAAGGTTTCTAAAACCTTGTAGGTATGACACTTAAAAATGAAACTAACCAAAGCCCACATACAATTTATAGACAATTATCTTGAAAATTCAGATATCATTTATGCTGATATCAGAATGGAAATGGTAGATCATGTGGCATCTGATATTGAAGAGCGGATTGACGCTGGCGACCATAGAGATTTTTACTATGTGTTTAAGGATTATATGGTTGAAAATAAAGCAGCATTATTAAATGACAACAAACAATTTTTAAAATCTGCGGATAAAAAAATATGGAAAACATTCATAAAGGAGCTTAAAAGGCCAACAACGTTTTTACTGTTTTTAGGCGCATGCATTGGTTTTTATTTGTTGTATCAAAACTATAGTTTAGAAACGTTTAGAGATTTTACGTCTATCATTCCAATTATTGGTTTTATCGGATTCATTTTAACGTATGGAGTGTATCAAGGGATAAAAGGTAATAAACGATTTTCGGTGGTTGAACGCATAGCCTTTCCGTTTTTTGGGTTTTACCAATTACCTAATATTTTTTTAATTAAGATGAAGGAGGTTAATGGGACAATTGATTTAATCTGGATGATTGGTGGAGCGAGTTTAGCATTCACCTTAATTCTAGTTTTATGCATCATCACTGTAAAATTATACCTCAATTATGAAAGACGTTATAATCAGACTACCTAGAGTTGAAAAACCTCAAAGGTTTCAAAAACCTTTGGGGTTTGATAAAACAATAAAAGTTGAATGCTAAAAATCCTGCAAGGTTTCAAAAAACCTTGTAGGTATGAAATTTCAAAATGAAACTCACTAAAAAACAAATACAATATATAGACAACCACCTCATAAAAAAGGGAATAAAGTACATGGACGTGCGCATGGAACTCATAGACCATCTAAGTTCAGATTTTGAAGACGACGCAAACTACGTGTTGCTTGAAGATTATTTAAACACAAAAGCAAGCTTTATCTCTGAATTTCAAAAAAACAGGCATAGTAAGCTGCATTGGTTTTACCAAAAGCAATTATGGCTTCAATTTTTTAAACATTTTTATACGTTAAAAGGGATTGCTATAACCGCTTTTGTCTTTTTGCTATTACAAATAGGGCTACAAATTTTTGAAATTAAAACAGTTGCCTTTGTAGCCTTGGCTATATCTGGTATAATGAATCTGGGTGCTATGCTTACTCACTTTAAAAAGCGAAAAGCAGTGAATTCCTCGCAATTGTCGCTATTTATTTTTGCAGTAATGTCGTTGCCTGCATTACCATTGTATTTTTATGGACAAATCAATGGATTTATAGAAGGTAATTCATGGGTTTTTATTGGTTTTTGGATGCTTGTTTTATTACTGAATATATCAGGTGCAACAGTTGTATACAGAATGCAACAATATATTATTGACAACTATAATAAATTGATCGCTGCTTGATTTTTGTTTGAAATCAGAATAAATGACAGCAAAGGCATGAGTGATTGAAGCTGGATGATTGATGGAGCGAGTTTAGCATTCATTTTAATTCTGGTTTTATGAATCATCACAATAAAATTATATCACAATTACGAAAGACGTCATAATTAGACTGCCCAGATTTGAAAAACCTCAAAGGTTTCAAAAACCTTTGAGGTTTAATAAAACAACAAAAGTTGAATGCTAAAAATCCTGCAAGGTTTCAAAAACCTTGTAGGTATGAAATTACAAAATGAACCTCACCAAAGAAGAAATAAAATTCATAGATAACTACCTCATAAAAAATGAGGTGAAGTTTTGGGATGTACGTTTAGAACTGTTAGATCATATTGTATCTGCTGTGGAAGATAAAATCACGAATAACGGCATTTCTTTTAACGAAGCTTTACTAGAAGTGCATCGAAGTTTTGGAAACCAATTGATCAAACGAAGTGTTGCAAGACAAGAGGTTTGGACGAAAGGTTTATATCAAAGTAATATAGGGTTCAAAAAATTTACACGTAGAAAACAGCTTGAGTTAGGCAAAGGCTATCGCAGAAAGTTCCTAAAATTATTAAGGACATCTTTTTTGGATTCTAAATTCTATTTAGAATTGATTACATTATCTATCGTCGTTTTTGTAGTATATGGGTTTTCACCCAAAACAGCCGCGATTGCGAGCTTTGCTATTATCTTTATTCCATATCTATATGTCGCTTTTTATGGAATTAAAAATAGCTTTAGCACAAAATCGTTGAGCATCTCAATGTCTGTTAATTTTGTGTTTTTATTCGCAATGATTCCGATAAATGCTTTAAACTTTTTCAACTTAAATAAAGAGGCAAACGAACCTTTGAATTATATGTATTTAGTCGTTTTCTTCGGACTCATGTACATTCCAATTCGTGTGGCAGCAAAATTGTTTCAAGAGGTTTACACTAAAACTAAAGAAAACCATAAAGGGTTAAAGCTATCATGACACTCACAGAAGACCAAATAAAACAACTCTATATCTTCACACAACAACACTATGTGGATTGGTACGATGTGCAAACCGAACTCGTAGATCATTTGGCTAACGGTATTGAAGCACAGTGGCAAACCAACCCAAATCTAAGCTTTGATGCAGCCTTACATCTCGAATTTAAAAAATTTGGTGTCATAGGTTTTAATGATGTTATTGAAGAAAAAACAAAAGCATTAAATAAGCACTATCAATTGTTGCTTTGGCGTTATTTTAAAGGCTATTTTAAATGGCCTAAAATCGTTATCACACTGTTTTTAATTTATGGTTATTTTCAAATTTTAGTGCATATTCCAAACCGTTTTTGGATACTCTTACCTTCAACGGTACTTCTGTTAGTTATTCCTATTTGGGCCATATACAAACAGGCTCAAAGAATTAAACAGATCAAAAAAGACACCAATAAAAAATGGTTGTTCGATAATATTGCTTTACAACTGGGTGGTTTAATTCATTTTATTCAACTCGTAATCCAAGTCGGTTTTTTTAATAGTAATGACAATTGGAGCACCACATTTAGCTTTATCTTCTCTGTAAGTGTTGTGTTATTTGCGCTTGCGCTTTATATTGCCATTTTTATTGTTTCTCCAAAACTCAGAAAAGACATGGCAAAGCAACATCCTGAGTATAAATTTGCATAACTTGTGTAACAAAATGGATTGAAAGTTTACTAACCAATAAATCAACTAAAACCACTATGATAAAACATTTTCTCAATCTCGAATGGAAACAATATTTTCGTTCGTCTTATTGGCAAAAGAATATGGCCATCAATATCTTAATGGTATTTTTAGCCCTTTATTTTGTTGTTATTTTTGTAGGCTTAGGATTCGGCTTGCTTTTTCTTCTAAAGAAAGGGTTTCCTGAACAAGACCCTTTTGTTATTGCTAACAATTATCTGTTTTATTGGATTATTGGAGATTTACTAATGCGTTTCTTTTTACAGAAACTACCAGTAATGAGCGTAAAACCCTTGTTGACGCTACCTATTAAACGTTCAACCGTCGTTAATTTTGTTTTAGGGAAGTCAGCATTGTCATTTTTTAATTTCTTGCCTTTATTTGCCATTATCCCTTTTAGCATTATGTTAATTAGAGATGGTAACGATGCATCCATGGTTTTAACTTGGATGTTAACCATGATTATCGTGGTGCTCATTATTAATTTTCTAAATTTTATTATTGAAGCATTTTCGGCAGAATCAGAATTATCTTTTTTACCAATAATAGGAGTTGTGAGTGTGTTGTTCGCACTAAATTATTTCGAAATTTTACCAATGACCACTTTAATTGGAAGTGCATTTTTGGCGGTTGCTCATAATCCATTATTCATTTTAATTCCAATCGCGATTTTGGCATTATGTTATAAGTTCAACTTTAATATTTTGAAAAGTAAGTTGTATTTAGATAGCTCATTAAAATCTAAAGTGACTGAAGTTGAAGCTTCAGATTTATCTTGGACCAACCGTTTTGGAGATATTGCACCATTTATGCAGTTAGATTTAAAACTGATATGGCGAAATAAACGCACAAAATCAATGGCCATGTTGTTGGTAATTGGTGTGCTTTATGGCTTGTTCTTTTATCCGCAACCGATGTACAGAGAAATGACCTTTATGTCAGCGTTTATTGGCATATTTTCAACAGGTTTTTTTCTTATAAATTTCGGACAATTCATTCCGGCTTGGGATAGTGGTTACTACAAACTATTAATGAGCCAGAATATTAAATACGAGCAATATTTGCGTTCAAAATTCATTTTAATGGTAATGAGCGTTGTCATACTTTTTGTTTTGGGAATTCCTTATGTGTACTTCGGTTATAAAATATTAATAGCACATTTTGCGGCAGCTATTTATAATATCGGAGTCAATACACATGTCATTCTTTGGGGAGGAGCTTTCAACCGTAAAAAAATAGATTTAGATAAAAAAGCAGCATTTAATTATCAAGGTACAGGCGCAGTACAATGGTTAATTGGTATACCATTAATGATTGTACCAATGGGATTATTCGCGCTTATCAATTGGCTTGTCGGTTTTGGTGCTGCTATCGCATTATTAATTAGCCTTGGTATTGCAGGTATTGTTTTTCATAAAAAATTAATGACCATTATTACCAAGAGGTATCTCGATTCAAAATACAAAATGATTGACGCTTTTAGTCAAGATAACTAACACATTAAGATTCATAACATCATGATATATACAAAAGACATTTCAAAATCATATAACGGAACAACAGTTTTAAATATTGAAGAATTAACCATTCCTAAAGGCCAAAGTTTTGGTTTGGTAGGTAATAATGGAGCAGGAAAAACAACCTATTTCAGTTTGCTACTCGATTTAATTAAACCAACAACAGGAAACATTACTAGCAATAATGTTGTGGTTTCAGAAAGTGAAGACTGGAAACCTTTTACAGCCTCTTTTATAGACGAAAGTTTTTTAATCGGTTATTTAACTCCTGAAGAATATTTTTATTTCATTGGTGAATTAAGAGGGCAAAATAAAGCAGATATAGATGCACTAACTTCTAAGTTTGAAGATTTCTTTAATGGAGAAATTATAGGAAAGAAAAAATACCTTAGAGATTTAAGTAAAGGAAACCAAAAGAAAGCAGGCATTGTAGCAGCACTAATTGGTAATCCTGAAGTAATAATTTTAGACGAACCCTTCGCCAACTTAGATCCAACCACACAGATAAGATTAAAGCAAATTATAAAAGATTTAGCCGAAAAACAAGGTGTTACCGTTTTGGTATCTAGTCACGATTTAATGCACGTTACAGACGTGTGCGAACGTATTGTGGTTTTAGAAAAAGGAAATGTAATTAAGGATTTAGAAACCAACCCAGAAACCTTAAAGGAGTTAGAAGCACATTTCGCTGGAGGTGCCATAGTATCGCAAGAGGAAGAGTAGGGACAACTCGAGAGTTGTTCATACCAAGAGTTGTCCACACACGCCGCAATAATAACCGTAGGGACAACTCGCGAGTTGTCCGTACCACAATTCCCGATTAATGCAGCCCAACCATATCAAAAGCGTAATTCCATCAAAATAACCTCTAAAATTCAAAAAGATGTTTATTTTTACCACCTAACACACTAAAAAGGGTGTGTTTCAGTTATCTATTAACCAAATAGAACCAACGTTGAAAATCGCTTATAAAATTATACTCACTTTATGCTGTGTAGCAATGCTTATGCAAAGCTGTTCGCGCAAAAAGGATAAATTTGTTAATCGAGAATTTCATGCTTTAGCTACAAAATACAATGTTAATTTTAATGGTGAGGTTGCGTTAGAACGCGGTAAAGACGCTATTAATAATGAATTTACCGAGAATTTCTGGGAACTCTTGCCTGTAGAACGCATGAATGTCACTGAAGACATCTTTTTACCAGGACAAACTAAAAATGCTGATTTTGAGCGTGCCGAAGAAAAAGCCATTAAGGCTATTCAGGTGCATGGCATGAATATTGGCGGAAAGGAAAAAAATCCGCAAATAGACGAAGCGTATCTGCTCTTAGGAAAAGCACGTTATTTCGATCAACGCTTTGTGCCAGCTATGGCAGCGTTTAATAATATTCTAAATAAATATCCAACAAGCGATAAAATTAATCAGGTTAAAATTTGGCGCGAAAAAACCAATATGCGTTTAGATAATGATGCTATTGCGATTCAAAAACTTAAACGCTTACTGAGAGAAGAAGAACTCGAAGATCAAGATTTAGCAGACGCTACAGCAGCATTAGCGCAGGCTTATCTTAATATAAAATCTAAAGATAGTGCCATTGCGCAACTTTCTATAGCAGCAGAAAACACAACTATTAAAAGAGAAAAAGCACGTTACCATTATATTAAAGGGCAACTTTATAATCAATTTGGCAAAAAAGACAGTGCAAATATTGAGTTCGATGCCATTATAGAGATGCATCGTCAAGTCCCAAGATCATTTTATATCAATGCACATATTGAAAAATCTAAGAATTTCGATGCCGCAAACGGAGATCAACTGCTGTTTGAAGAATATCTCACAGAATTAGAAGAAAACAGAGAAAATAGACCCTTTTTAGATAAAATTTATTACCGCATTGCAGAATATTATCGTGGTAAAGCTTCAGACAGTACTGCAGAGGCTTACTATAACAAATCACTTAGAAAAATTACGTCAGACAAATACTTAAAGTCTTTAAATTACGAAACTTTAGGAAACATGTATTTTGATAAAAATGTCTATAAAACCGCTGGTGCTTATTACGATAGTACAATGACGGCTATGGTAAAAAACACCAAAGCGTTTAGAGTTATAAAAAAGAAGCGTGAAAATCTTGATGATGTCATTTATTACGAAGGTATTGCACAAACTAACGATAGTATTTTAAGAATGGTGAGCCTTCCAAAGGCAGAGCAATTAGCCATCTATACAAAATTTGCCGAAGCGCAACGATTAAGGGCCTTAGCGGAAAAAGAGCAGCAAGAAAAAGATTTACAAAACCAACAAAACCAAGCGTCACCTATGGTGAGTGTAGATATTAAAAACTCTAGAGGTTTTGGAGGGCCTCCAGGAGCTTCTAAAGGTGTTCCAAATCCTTTAAGAAATGGAGGAAGAGGTAATAGTAGTTTTTATTTCTATAATCCAACAACCGTGGCTTATGGTAAAGGTGAGTTTTTAAAAATTTGGGGAGAACGAAAACTTCAAGATAATTGGAGACATTCAACTGAACGTGCTGCTTTAACTAATACAACAACAGAAGATACTATTACTGTGGCTGCTGTAGATGAGCGTTTTAATCCTGAAATTTATTTAGCATCACTACCAACAAAACAGAGTGCTATTGATAGCTTGGCTAAAGAACGCAACTTCGCCTATTATCAACTCGGAATTATTTACAAGGAAAAGTTTAAAGAATTTGAATTGGCAAAAACAAAGCTCGAAAAACTCTTGCAAAACAATCCTGAAGACCGTTTAATTTTACCTTCCAAATATAATTTATATCGCCTTTATGTTGAATTGGGTTTAAACCAAAAGGCAGAAGCGATGAAGGCAGCGATTATTAGTGAGTATCCAGATTCGCGTTATGCCGAAATTCTATTAAATCCGCAATCAGAATTATCTAAAGACGAAAATAGTCCAGAAGCCATTTACACCAAGCTTTACAAACAGTTTGAAAATGAAGAATATGCAGCCGTAATTTCTCAAGCTGAGGTGCAGATTAAACGCTTAGAAGGAGATGATTATGTGCCAAAGTTTGAAATTTTAAAAGCATCAGCAAAAGGACGACTTTACGGATTTGAAGCTTACAAAGAAGGCATCGATTATATTGCTTTAACGTATGCTAATACTGTAGAAGGAAAAAAGGCAGAAGAAATTATTAAAGAGGCGTTTCCTGTGTTATCAAAAAAAGAATTTGTTGCAGATGATAAAGCCGAAAAGTTTAATGTCATTTTTCAATTCGATAATAACTTAGGAGAAGATAGAGAAGCATTTATAAAAATATTAGACGAAGAAGTGGCTAAGATAGATTACTTTGATTTAACAACGTCAGAAGACTTCTACGATGAAAACACTACCTTTGTTGTGGTACATGGTCTAAAAAGCATACAAGGTGCCAGTGGTTTTGTTGAGCTTCTTAAAAGTGAAGGTAAAGATAAAAGAGGACGTAAAATAAAACCTAAAATTACACGACCGTATTTTGCGATTTCGTCACCAAATTATGCGATTATTCAAAGGCATAAAAACCTAAATGCATATTTAGAATTACAGTAACTTAAAACCAAATCATTATGTTTTCTTCAGATAACAAAAAACCTAAAAACCAAGCAACCATGGAAGCAAGCACACAGCAGAATATTATAGCACAAGGCACAAAAATTGTAGGAGATATAGCAAGTCAAGGGCCTTTTAGAATTGACGGAACTGTAGAAGGTAACGTTAAAACTTCTGGTAAAATCGTTGTTGGCAAATCGGGCTTTATTAAAGGAACTTTACAAGGTGAAAATGCCGATTTTGAAGGTAAGTTTTCTGGAAAACTTATTCTATCAGGAACCTTATCACTTAAATCTACGGCACATATTGAAGGTGAGGTACACATCACCAAACTTGCTGTAGAACCAGGCGCAACCTTCAATGCTACTTGTAGTATGAAAGGTACTGTAAAATCTCTATCTAATGAGCCAAGACAACCACAAGCCCAAAGCGCCCAAAGTAAATAAAAGCAACATTAATTCATATGCTCGTTTTTCTAGCATAGCCTTACAAATGTTGGCAATTATTGGAGTTGGGACGTTTATTGGCATAAAGCTAGATGAATATTATCCTAACGCTTACGACACGTATACTATAGTATTGGCTTTAGTTTCTGTAATTCTGTCAATGGTCTATGTTATAAGGCGTATTATTGCAAGCTCAAATGACAATTAGTAATCATGGAAGATTTTAAAAAGAGGCAAATCACATTTCTTTTGCAGTTGGTTGGTATTACGGTATTATTATTCGGAATTCACAGTTATTTCTTTTTTTATTTTGCTACAGATACGGTTTTATTCTTTCCTATTTGGCATACGTACACCTTCCATTTTGGAGTAACGCTAATTATGTATACCGTTATTAATTATTTATTTTCTTCAGGAAAAAAAGATATTTTTAATTTGTTTATGGGAATGACACTTTCTAAGATGATATTAGCCATCTTATTTTTATTGCCTTTAATTCTGTCCGATTTTGAAAACAAAGTGCCAGATGTTTTTAATTTTTTCATTCCTTATTTTATGTATTTATTCTTTGAGGTTTTTAGTTTGGTAAAATTTCTTCAGAAATCATAAAATAGTATTTTAGAAGTCCTATGAATCAGTGGTTTTAGTCGATAAAGTGTTCTCGGAAATTATACCCAAATTATTGTTTGTCAATTCATTTAATGTCCGTACATTTGCACGGAATTTAAAGTAAGGTATTCTAAAGCCGTAAAGAATGACATTTAACACCTTTAAACGTATAGTATTTAGCATTCTATTTTTATCAGTATGTAACTTTAGCTTTGCTAAAGATTCTAATGATAAGGATGCTGACAAAGAGTTTGATGCAAAAGAAATGATTATGCATCACGTAAAAGATGCATACGGAATGCATTTATTCGATATTAATGGCAAGGCCATTTCAATTCCTCTACCTGTTTTATTGTACACAGATAATGGTTTAGTAACGTTTTCTTCTTCGGAATTTCATCACGATTATAATGGTGAGGTCATCGTAGAAAAGAACGGTCAGCGTTTTGTAAATGTGCACGAAAAAGTTTACATTTTAGATGAAGGCGCTACACAAGTTACTTACGATGCAGAGCATCATCCTACCAACGCACACAGACCAACTTTCGATTTTTCAATTACAAGGAACGTATTTATGATGTGGGTTTCTGTAGCTGTTTTATTGTTAATCTTTTTAAGTGCTGGTCGTTATTATAAGAAAAGACAAGATAATGTGCCTAAAGGTATCGCTAGTTTCGTAGAGCCACTTGTGGTTTTTGTTAGAGATGAAATTGGTAAACCTATGATCGGTGAGCATAAGTACAAGAAATTTATGCCGTATTTATTAACGGTATTTTTCTTTATCTGGATCAATAATATATTTGGATTAATCCCAATATTAAATGGTGCCAACTTAAGTGGTAATATCGCCTTTACGTTTGCCTTAGCTTTCTGTACTTTTATAATTACAACATTTAGCGGAAACAAAAATTACTGGAAACATATTTTCTGGATGCCAGGTGTACCAGTAGCCATGAAAATATTCTTAATGCCTATTGAGATTGTAGGGATGTTTGTAAAGCCTGTATCGTTAATGATTCGTTTGTTTGCAAATATTACAGCTGGTCACATTATTATTTTAGCATTAATGTCGCTGATCTTCATTTTTGAAACAGTTATGGTAGCACCAGTTTCTGTGGCGTTCTCATTATTTATTGGAATCATAGAAATCGTTGTTACGGCAATACAAGCTTACATATTTACCGTGTTATCTGCGCTATATTTTGGTATGGCAACAGAAGAAGCACATCATTAAACTTAATATTATTAATTTAAATTTTATATTATGACTATTACAGGAATCGCAGCGATTGGAGCTGGTTTAGCAGCAATTGGAGCTGGAATGGGAATTGGAAGAATCGGTGGATCTGCTATGGATGCTATGGCACGTCAACCAGAAATTCAAGGAAAAATTCAAACTTCAGCACTTATCTTAGCAGCCTTCGTAGAAGCAGTTGCTTTATTTGGTGTTGTTGCAGCATTAATCGTCTGATAGATGATTAGTTAAGATTACAGAAGTAGCGGTTGGCTGCTTCTGTAATTTTTATCAGTCTTTTTTATGTTTTAGTAATAAAGAATAAAATTTAAGTTATAACAGAAATACAATACTATGGATTTAATTAAACCAGAATTCGGACTTATATTTTGGTCGCTAATAACCTTTGTAATATTACTTATAGTATTAAGGAAATTTGCATGGAAACCAATTTTAGGCGCAGTTGAAGAAAGAGAGGAAGGCATTAAAACTGCTTTAGCTTCTGCTGAAGGCGCGCGTAAGGAGATGGAAAATCTTAAGGCAGATAACGAACGTATTTTACAAGAAGCACGTAATGAACGTGAAGCTATGTTAAAAGATGCTCGTGAAATTAGAGAGCAAACTATTGCTAAAGCCGAAACAGAAGCGCAAGACAAAGCCAATAAAATCATAGAGAAAGCGCAATTGGCAATAGAAAGCGAAAAGAAAGCAGCAATGGCAGAATTAAAAAGTCATGTGGCAGGTTTATCTTTAGAAATTGCGGAAAAAGTAGTGCGTAACGAATTATCTAACAAAGACAAGCAATTGAAATTGGTTGAAGATATGTTAGGTGAAGCAACTTTAAACTAATAATAATATGTCAGGATCAAGAGCAGCCATTAGATACGCTAAAGCCGTTTTTAGTTTAGCAACAGATCAGAAATCTGCTGATGCCGTAAATAGTGATATGAAATCGATCACTAATGCTATTGCACACAGTGACGATTTAAATCAGATGCTTCAAAGTCCTGTGGTAAAATCTTCTGATAAGAAAGCAGTGCTGTTGGCAATATTTAAAGATGCAAATGTCACTACAAGCAATCTTATTGATACATTAATTGCCAATAAGCGATTACCTTTATTAAATAATGTAGCGCAAAGTTATGTGCAGTTATTTGATGAATCTAGAGGAAGCCAAGTAGCGTCGGTTACTACAGCAATACCTTTAACGGATGATTTGAAAACGAAAGTTTTAGCAAAAGTTAAAGAGCTTACAGGTAAAGATGCAGAAGTAGAAAATATTATTGATGAAAGCATTTTAGGTGGTTTCATATTACGAGTGGGAGATATTCAGTACAACGCTAGTATTTCAAATAAACTCGATAAATTAAAAAGAGAATTTACATTAAATTAAAAATGTTAGTTTGGTCACTGAGCGTAGTCGAAGTGAGCGTCTAATATCTAATATCTAAATAAAGATGGCAGAAGTAAAACCAGCTGAAATATCAGCAATCTTAAAACAACAACTTTCAGGCTTTGAGGCAGGTGCTTCATTAGACGAAGTAGGAACCGTATTAACTGTAGGTGATGGTATTGTACGTGCTTACGGATTAGCTAATGTGCAATATGGCGAATTAGTAGAATTCGATGGTGGTGCAGAAGGTATTGTATTGAATCTTGAAGAAGATAATGTAGGTATTGTACTTTTAGGAACTTCAGTAGGAGTAAAAGAAGGTTCTACGGTAAAGCGTACTGAGCGTATCGCATCTGTGAAAGTAGGTGAAGGTATTGTTGGTAGAGTTGTAGATACTTTAGGTAACCCAATTGATGGTAAAGGGCCAATCACTGGAGAAACTTATGAGATGCCTTTAGAGCGTAAAGCACCTGGTGTTATCTACAGAGAGCCAGTAACTGAGCCATTACAAACTGGTATTAAAGCAATTGATGCTATGATTCCTGTAGGTAGAGGACAACGTGAGTTGGTCATTGGTGACCGTCAAACTGGTAAAACGGCCGTTTGTATTGATACCATTATAAACCAAAAAGAATTTTACGATGCAGGCGAGCCTGTATATTGTATATATGTTGCTGTAGGTCAAAAAGCCTCAACAGTAGCTTTAATTGCTAAAAACTTAGAAGAAAAAGGAGCGTTAGCTTACACAACTATAGTGGCTGCAAATGCATCAGATCCTGCTGCAATGCAAGTATATGCACCTTTTACAGGAGCATCAATTGGTGAGTATTTTAGAGATACTGGAAGACCAGCTTTAATTGTTTTTGATGATTTATCAAAACAAGCCGTTGCTTACCGTGAGGTATCTTTATTATTAAGACGTCCTCCAGGACGTGAGGCTTATCCTGGTGATGTATTTTATTTACACTCAAGATTATTAGAGCGTTCTGCAAAGGTGATTAATAACGATGCCATCGCTAAAGAAATGAACGATTTACCAGATTCGCTTAAGCCAATTGTAAAAGGTGGTGGTTCATTAACAGCATTGCCAATTATTGAAACGCAAGCAGGTGACGTATCAGCATATATTCCTACCAACGTAATTTCTATTACAGATGGTCAGATTTTCTTAGATGGTGATTTATTTAACTCTGGTGTTCGTCCGGCAATTAACGTAGGTATTTCTGTATCGCGTGTTGGTGGTAACGCACAGATTAAATCTATGAAGAAAGTCTCTGGAACATTAAAATTAGATCAAGCACAGTACCGTGAATTAGAAGCGTTTGCTAAGTTTGGTTCAGATTTAGATGCCGTGACTTTAAACGTTATTAACAAAGGAAAGCGTAATGTTGAAATTTTGAAACAAGCACAAAACGATCCTTTTAGAGTTGAAGATCAAGTAGCTATCATTTATGCAGGTTCTAAAAACTTGTTAAGAGATGTGCCAGTTGAGAAGGTAAGAGAATTTCAAACGGATTACTTAGAATTTTTAAAAGCAAAGCACAGTGATGTGTTAAGTACTTTAAAAGCAGGTAAATTAACGGATGAGGTGATTGATACGCTTACAAGTGTAGCAAAAGAGCTTTCTGGGAAGTATAGAGCATAAAAGCCCCTTTAATTCCCCAGAGGGAAAAAATAGGGTTCTAGAAAATAGTTAACTAATTAAAGTCCTTTCCCGTTGGAAAGGATTTAGGATAGGCTTTAATTATGGCAAATTTAAAAGAAATACGTAACAGAATATCATCAGTGTCATCAACGATGCAGATTACTAGTGCCATGAAAATGGTATCAGCTGCTAAGTTAAAGAAAGCACAAGATGCTATTACGGCAATGCGTCCTTATTCTAATAAGTTGACTGAATTGCTGCAGAGTTTAAGTGCAACTTTAGATGCAGATTCTGGAAGTAAATTTGCAGAGCAACGTGAGGTGAAAAATGTGTTGGTCGTTGCTATAACATCTAACAGAGGGTTGTGCGGTGCGTTTAATTCTAATATTATTAAGCAAACTAACATCTTAATTAATGATAGATATGCTGATAAAAATGTATCCGTATTAGCAATTGGTAAAAAAGCGAATGACGCCTTTGTAAAGCAGAATAGAGTGATTGCTAATAAAAGCGAAATCTTTGATGATTTAACGTTTGATAACGTTGCTGAAATTGCAGAAATGCTCATGGAAAAGTTTGTAGCAGGTGAATTTGATAAAATTGAATTGGTCTACAACAACTTTAAGAATGCAGCGACTCAAATTATAATGACAGAGCAGTTTTTGCCTATTGTACCAGTTGAAGGTGATGCCAATGTGAATTTAGATTATATTTTTGAACCTTCTAAATTAGAAATTGTAGAAGAATTAATTCCGAAGTCATTAAAGACACAATTATATAAAGGGATTAGAGATTCTTTTGCATCTGAACATGGTGCACGTATGACTGCCATGCATAAAGCAACAGATAATGCAACAGAGTTAAGAGATCAGTTGAAATTAACCTATAACAAAGCACGTCAAGCAGCAATTACTAATGAAATCTTAGAGATTGTTGGTGGTGCTGAGGCTTTAAATAATTAATAAAAAAACACACTCTGTTACACTAAGTGTAGTCGAAGTGTCTTATTTATAGACACGCTATAGTATAAAACCTAACTTTTACCAGTTAGGTTTTTTTATGCAGTTTCTTTTCTAAGTCTTATATTTATAACATGAAAGTAGTCAAAATCGTCTTAAGTTCTAGTTTAGCCCTATTCTTACTATTATTAACCTGTATCCAATGCACCAGCATGCCCAAATTACAAAAAGAATCACCAACAGATATTACGAACTCATATTATCAAAAATGGAACGCAGGAATCCAAGAAGGTGGTTCTGGGATCGATCTTTATATAGAAACTAAAGACACTTTAGTAGTCTTAGATAGTGTGTTTTTTCGTGGTTATGTTGGAAAACTAAAACGCGACCCAAGCAATAATAAATTATTCATCGCACGATTCAAGACTATTACAAAAGCGTCAGAATCCGATTCTAAATGGTCGTTTCAAATTGAAAATACGGAATGTGTAGTAGGTTATCTGTTAGAATCTAAAACACGATACTTTAAAATTTCAGACCTCAAACAACAAAGAACTTTAAACTATCCAATAGCCCCTTCCAATAAATAAATTGTAATACATTTCTTTCGTGAATTACCGTTTATCGAATAAATAATACACTTTATGGTGTTTTTTAATTTTTTGTGTATATTGCCAGCCCAAATCGTAACCTACAAAAAAAATGAAACGACTAAAAAGGGCATGCCATGCCATAGTTTTAATTGTTCTGTTTTCTTTAACTTTTCAATGCGCAAGTTTTAAAAGAAATCATATACCTACAGTTACCGAATCTTTTGAAGTTAAGACGGTCGCATTTCAAGAATGGCATACTGGTGTTAATGGAGAAGGTACTGGTCTAAATGTTTTTGTTCCTATCATAAACAAAAGCAATCACGTCACAATAGACAGTATCTATTTCAGGAATAGAAAAGGACAACTCGTTCGTAATTATAGCAGATATACGGCAGTATTAAAAAATGATTCACCTAAACATACCTTTGATAATTCAGGCAAAGATGACGCGTATCCATTTGCCTTAACAGATAATGAATGTGCGATTCGATATCTAGAAAATGGTGAAGTTAAATACCTTAAAGTGACCGACGTCATTAAAAAAGATCGTATTTTTTATGAAACAGGACCTCCTTTAACGTATCAAAGACGACGCGAAGCTATGATCATCTCTGAAGAGCCATCAAAGCTAAAGACAATACCTATATTTCAAGAGTCTACATCATTTAAAGTTAAAACCATAGCCTTCCAAGATTGGTACGCTGGTATTAAGGTAGGAGGTACTGGTATTAACGTTTTTGTTCCCGTAGTCAATAAAGGTGAACATATTAAAATAGATAGTGTTTACTTTAGAAATCTTAAAGGAAAGCTTGTGTCTAGTCATGGCAGATACACTGCGGTTTTAAAAAATAAGTCACCAAATTACACCTTTACAATAGCAAAAAAGGATGATGATTTCCCTTTTACACTCGGTATCAACGAATGTGCTATCAGCTATATTGAAAACGGTGAGGTAAAATATCTTAAGGTGTCTGATCTTACCGAAAAACGAGGAGTATATTACGAAAACGGTCCTCCGCCAATTTACAAGAGAGTAGCACGAGAGGTGATGATTGCTTCTAATGAATGAGTGGTTAGTCCATAATCTATGTAGTTTCAATTTTGATGAGACAATGCGTATTTCATCGATAAAATAAGTTTTTGAGCAGGGCAAATACCTTTTTTATATATCTTACCTGCCCAAACCTTAACCTACATAATTATGAAACTACTACAAAAGGCAACTTATGCCATAGTTTTTGCTTTTATCTATACCTTTTCTGTGCCATGTGAAGGTCAAAAAAAAGGCACATTTACAACAGTTTTTGAAGCGCAATTACCCTTTAAAGTCAAACCTATATCCTTTCAAGAATGGTACGCAGGTATTAAAGTTGGTGGCACAGGAATAAACATATTTGTGCCTTTAACTGATATCGCTGAAAATGTTGAAATTGACCGTGTTTATTTTAGAAACCTTTCAGGAATTTTAAATCAGAAAGATGGTAAATTCTTCGCGACACTTAAAAGCGAGTCACGCCGTTACACATTTAAAAAATCTGAAGCACCAGCAGATTTCCCGTTTACATTAAAAGATGACGAATGTGTTGTCAGTTATATTGAAGAAGGGGTTACAAAATATCTTAAGATAGCAGCTGTCACTGAATTTGCAGGTATTTATTATGAAAATGGACCTCCATCAATTTACACAGACCGATCTGATACTGACATTGCAACATTAGATAGCGATGATGACGATGACTAACATAGTATAATTTGAAAGAGTAAAACAAGCCTTGCTAATTAGTGAGGCTTTTTTCTATTAAGATTAATTGTTTAGGGAGTTGAGTTTAGCTACTATTAATTTAATACTTTTGAATTTTCCTGTAAATCATAACCTTGAGCGGATTCAAATCACTTTTTAAACAAACATTTATCTATGGTTTAGCCACAGTGCTACCACGAATGTTGGGTTTTATTTTGGTGCCATTGTACACAAATCCAAATGTTTTATCGGTTGAAGAATATGGTCGTGTATCTTTTATATTCGCCTATTTTGTGCTTTTTAATGTGGTCTTAGCTTATGGAATGGAAACCGCCTTTTTCCGTTTTTTTAATAAAGAAGAAAGCCAAGAGACCGTAACCAGTACCTCTGCAATTTCATTGATACTAAGTTCTTTTGCTTTAATGGGAATTGCGTTTTTGTTCAGACATCAAATATCTGCATTAATTAATATAGAACTCAAGTACCTCAATTTAGTTTTTGTTATTCTGCTGTTAGATGCTTTGGTAATCATACCATTTTCATGGTTACGTGCAACAGCAAAACCAATGACATATGCCATAATAAAAATAATAAATGTTGCCGTTAATTTAGGGTTGAGTATCTTTTTCTTATTGTATTTAAAAGATTTAGCAGATAGTAGTTCCGTATTTAATAGTATTTATAAACCAGATTTTGAAATCAGTTATATTTTCATTTCAAATCTAATAGCGAGTGGACTTACCTTACTGTTATTATTGCCATTCTACAGTAAAATTAAGTTGAAGTTCGATACTGTATTATGGAAAAGAATGATGCGCTACGCCATGCCAGTGCTCATTGCAGGCATTGCCTTTTCTATCAACGAAACTTTTGATCGTATTCTATTAGAAAAATTACTACCAGACGATATTGCAGACCAACAAATAGGTATGTATTCTGCTTGCTATAAGCTTGCACTATTTATGACGCTTTTTGCAACGGCATTTCGCTTAGGTATTGAGCCTTACTTTTTTAGCCATTCTAAAGCTGAAAACCCACAAAAAAACTACGCTAAAATTCTAGAATACTTTGTGGCTTTCGGATCGGTTATTTTATTAACGGTTGTGATTTTTGCAGACCTTATAAAACCTTATATCATCCAAAGTGAAGCCTATTATGAAGCCATGTGGATTGTGCCTTTTATTCTACTAGCTAATTTCTGTTTAGGTATTTATCACAACCTTTCGGTTTGGTACAAAATAACAGATCGCACTAAATTTGGCGCGTACATTTCCATAGTTGGTGCTATTGTAACACTGCTTTTAAATTATATGTTGATTCCTATTATCGGTTTTAAAGGTTCCGCAATAGCAACACTCTCGGCTTACGGTATTATGATGATGTTGTCATTTTATTTCGGAAGGCTGTACTATCCTATCCCTTATAATTTCAAAAAAATAGGACTCTATTTCGGATTGTCAATACTATGTTCTATGATGTATTTCTACGTATTTAGAGGTAATTATTTTATAGGAATTACAATGTTAATTGTATTTTTGGGATTAGTTATTCTGTTGGAAAAGAATCAACTAAAACAAGTTTTAAAAAGCTAATTGTAATGTCGCCTTGAGCACTCCTGATAGTTATCGGAACGAAAGGTCTTTTTACTTAAAAAAAATGAAAATTAAAATCATAAATAAATCAAGACATCATTTACCACACTACGAAACTATAGCGTCTGCAGGTATGGATTTACGCGCCAGTTTAACGGAATCTAGAATTTTAAAACCCTTAGAACGTACTATAGTTGGTACAGGTTTATTCATAGAATTACCAATTGGCACTGAAGCGCAAGTAAGACCTCGAAGTGGCTTAGCAGCAAAAAAAGGAATCACAGTATTAAATGCGCCAGGCACTATAGATGCAGATTACAGAGGTGAAATCGGTGTAATTTTAGTTAATCTGTCTAACGAAGATTTTACCATTAATAATGGAGAACGCATTGCACAATTAGTGATTGCAAAACATGAACGTGCGGAATGGCAGGAAACCGAAGTTTTATCTAATACCGATAGAGGTTCTGGAGGTTTTGGGAGCACAGGAGTGAAGTAATAAGCCCCTTTAATTCCCCAGGGGGGAAGTGCAAAATGTAAATGTTTTGTTACGTATTTTTGCTAATGTTAGTTAATAAAAACAAAGTTTAATTATAAAATAGAAAAGTCCTTTCCTTTGGAAAGGATTTAGGATAGGCCTATGAAAATAATAGTACCAATGGCAGGCAGAGGATCTCGCCTAAGACCACATAGTTTAACCGTACCAAAACCATTAATTCCAGTTGCAGGTAAACCGATAGTACATCGTTTGGTAAAGGATATTGCAAAAGTTTTAAAACAACCCATCGAAGAAATTGCCTTTGTTTTAGGTGATCCAGCATTTTTTGGTGATGAGGTGGTGACTAGTTTAACCGAACTTGCAGAAGGTCTAGGTGCCAAAGCATCTATTTACAGACAAGATCAACCATTAGGCACAGGTCACGCCATTATGAGTGCAAAACCATCATTATCTGGTCCTGCGGTAATTGCTTATGCAGATACACTAATTAGAGCAGAATTCGATTTAGATCCAACCGCAGATAGTGTCATATGGACAAAGCACGTTGCTAATCCAGAAGCCTATGGTGTGGTAAAATTAAATGACGATCATAACATTGTTGAGCTCGTAGAAAAGCCAGAAAGCTTTGTGAGCGATCAGGCAGTCATTGGTATTTATTACTTTAAAGACGTAGCTGTTTTAAAAGAAAAATTACAAGAGATATTAGACGAAAACATTATGAATGGCGGAGAATACCAAATTAATGATGGTATTAAACGCATGATGGCTGATGGACGTATTTTTAAAACAGGTTCTGTAGATGAGTGGATGGATTGCGGAAACAAAGCCGTAACCCTAGAAACCAATGCAAGAATGTTGGGCTTCTTAACAGCAGATAATGAAGAACAATTAATACACGATTCCGTCGTTTTAGAAAACTCAAAAGTGATTGCACCTTGTTATATTGGTAAAGGCACTATTTTGAAAAACACAACCGTTGGACCACATGTATCCATTGGAAAAGATTGTGTCATTGAAAACGTAACCGTTAAAAATAGCCTAATACAAAACCAAAGCACTATTAAAAACGCTAATTTAGACGAAGCAATGATTGGAAACCATGTAACGTATAATGGTGAGTTTACTAAGATTAGTATTGGCGATTACACTGTGATAGAATAACAAATTCCTTCATCTTTGTCCAACATAATTTTACCGAAGTTGAAAAGTATGAAACCGAAGATTCAGGTTTGCTAACCTCATTTTAAGTTTGGAACAACTTTTGAAAACGTATTGTCACCTTGAGCATTGGTTGAAAATGAAAATATATTTTCATTGAAAGCACTTTGCAAAACAAATCGAAAGGTTTTAATGATGAAAAAACAACTCTACATAATAATTGTACTTATAGGAATCATCCTGATGCCACAGGCAACCTATGCTCAAGTCGATTTTAATAAACGACCAGATGACGATTTAGGAAATGTAGAAGACGAATTTCAAGAGCATTTTTTTGAAGCCTTAAAACAAAAAGGCATCGAAAATTATGATCGTGCGGTTGATGCCCTTCAAAAATGTTTGAATTTAGACAGTAAAAAACCAGTCATCTATTTTGAGCTTGGTAAAAATTATAACAAACTCAAAAACTTTGGTGCTGCAGAAGAAAACCTAAAGAAAGCCATTGATATGCAGCCAGACAATGTCTGGTTTTTAGATGAGCTTTACGATGTGTATTTTCAGCAAGATGATATTAAAAATGCCTTAAAAACCATTAAGCAATTAGTTAAATACCATCCAGATTATAAAGAAGATTTGGCAGCACTTTATGTAAGAGAAGAAAAATACAAACAAGCTTTAGAATTGTTAGATGAGTTAGATGCCGAATTTGGATTAAGCGAATCTAGAGACGGCATGCGAAACGATATTTACAGAATTACAGGCAACGCTGACGAGAGAATTGAAAACTTAGAACAGCGTATTGCCAACAATCCTAATAACGAGGAGAATCATCTAAAACTTATTTACAGATATAGCCAAACCGGAGATTTAAAGAAGGCTTACAATGCGGCTAAAAACTTGTTAGACATAAAGCCAGATTCAAAATTTGTGCACTTGGCGTTGTATAAGTTTTATTTACAAGATGCTAAAGTAGAAGACGCTATTAGCTCGGTAAAAACGGTTTTAACAAGTCCAGAAATTAATGCAGATGCTAAGGCTAAAGTACTCAAAGACTTTGTGGCTTTTGTGTCTCAAAATCCTGAATATGAATCTGATTTAATTGATATTACAGCACTTGTAGATGATAATAAAGACGCACAAACACATAGCGACCTAGGACATTACTACTTAAAAGCAGGTGATAAAGTGAAAGCGCTTTATAATTTTAAAGAAGCGTTAAAACAAGATCCAAACGATTTCAAGTTAATAAAAGATGTATTGCTGCTTCAATTAGATGTTAAGGATTACAACGCCGTTTTAAAAGATGCTGAGCGTGCTTTAGAGCTTTATCCTGCACAACCTATGTTATATCTCGTAAGTGCTGTGGCAAATAATAATGTAAATGCGCCCAAAAAAGCCATCGATAACTTAGAAATGGGATTAGATTTTTTAATTGATAACCCAACCATGGAAGCCGATTTTTATTCCGAATTAAGCATAGCTTACAAAGCCCTAAATAATATTAGTAAATCTGAAGCGTTTGCTAAAAAGGCCAAAGCTTTAAAAGTACAGCAATAAAGACATTCCTGCGAAATTGAAGATTCACGAATTCATTAACGTAACATAAGAATCAATGCGTAAAGCAGAAATCTCATCATAGAGAATGAAAAAAAATCTAAATTATAAAAAATCTAAACTATTAAAAATTGCTTTTGCGCTTTTAGTAGCCATTCTTTTTACAAGCTGCAATGCAACCAAAAGCGTCATTGCATCTGGAGAAGCCAGTGATAAGCTTAGCGTAAAGCAAGTCATAAAACAGCATCAAAAAAATAATGCTGATTTTAATACGATGCAAGCTAGAGTTCGGATAGACCTTATTCAAGGAGAAAATGAACAAGGCTATACATTTGGTTTTAGAATGGAAAAAGATCAAGTGATTTGGTTAAATGCACCTTTGGGATTAGCTAGAATGATGATTACACCAGAAAAAGTGCGTTTTTATAATAAAAGTGATAACACCTATTTTGATGGAGATTATAAATTACTAAGCGATTTTGTTGGTGTAGATCTCGATTTCACAAAGGTTCAAAACATCTTATTGGGTCAAGCGATTTACGACCTTAAAGACGGACCACATCAGGTTTCAGTGAGTGGGAATTCTTATGCCTTAAGTCCCAAAGATCAAAATGCATTAATCGAGTTATTTTATTTAATTAATCCATCACACTTTAAGATGGACAGCTTACAATTGCAACAACTGCAAAAGAAACGCATGCTTCAAGTTGATTATGCATCTTATCAAAAGGTAAATAAACAGGTGCTACCTCAAAATATAAGGATCATAGCAGTTGATGATACAAATGAAGTAACGATTGCTATGGAATTTAAATCTGTAGCTTTAAATGATGCGGTTCGTTTTCCATTTAATATTCCGTCAGGTTATAAAGAAATAATTATCAAATAAGGTTTAATTTAAATAATTGTTCCCTTGAGGGGATTTTAGGTGTGTTTTCATGATAAATAAAGGTTTACATATTATATTGACTTTAGGATTGGTGTTATCCTCACTTTCCTTAGTTGCTCAAAGTGAAAAACAAAAAAAATTAGAAATTGAGCTTCAACAATTAAAGAAAGAAATGAAGCAAATTAATGCTTTATTATTTACTAAAAAGAAAGAAGAAAAGTCGGTAATTACATTGATTGAAGATATTAATGCCAAGGTTAATGTTAGAAAAAATCTCATTAGAATTACAAACGAACAAGCCAACCTACTTACCCGAGAGATCAATACCAATCAAACTGAAATAACAAGTTTAAGAACCCAATTACAAGAGCTTAAAGACGATTATGCTGCAATGATTGTAAAATCGTATAAAAGCAAGTCTGAACAGAGCAAAGTGATGTTTTTATTGTCGTCTAGCAACTTTCAACAAGCTTACAAGCGCCTACAGTATATTGGTCAATACAGAGCTTATCAAAAAGAACAAGGAGAAGCTATAAAGACGAAAACAAAAGAATTACAGGATTTAAACATTCAACTCTCTAAACAAAAAAAAGATAAGCAAAAGCTTATAGAAGAAAATAGAATTGCGAAGCGTGAATTAGAAGGTGAATTAAAACAGCGCGAAGTGCTTATGGCTTCCATTAAATCTGATATGGGAAAATTTGCCACTCAGATTAAAAAGAAAAAACAGGAAGCGGATCGTTTAGATAAAGAAATCAACCGTATAATTAGAGAAACAATTGCTGCTGCTAATAAAAAAACAGGTAAAAAATCGGCATCTGGTAAATTTGTATTAACACCAGAAGCTAAAAAACTATCTGCTAATTTTGAATCTAACCGAGGAAAATTAGGTTGGCCAGTATCAAGAGGAGTTATTAAAGGTAAATTTGGAAAGCGACGATCCCTAACCGACAATTCTATTACCCAAAATTATAAAAGTATTTATATTGCTACAGACACTAATTCTGAAGTTAAAGCTGTATTTAATGGTACAGTAGCTGAAATCCATGTTATGAAACGCGGAAACCCAACGATTTTAGTAAGACATGGAAATTATTTCAGTGTTTACATGAATCTTTCAGAAGTAAACGTCAAAAAAGGAGATAAAGTCAATACTGGTCAAGTGATCGGAAAGGTGTTTTCTAATAAATCGTCAGGAGAAACCTTATTAGGTTTCAGAATTTATAAAAATGATCAGGTGCTTAATCCTGAACCTTGGTTGGCTAAATTTTAGATATTACTCAAAAAGTGCCTTCAATTCAGTGGCATCTGCTGGTTTCATTTTGCCAGCCAAAAGCAGACTCAATTGCTTACGACGTAAAGCCGCATCAAAACGTTCTTTTTCTAATTCAGTTTCAGGCACCAACTCTGGCACTTTTACAGGGCGTCCTGTTTCATCTACAGCAACAAACGTGTAAATAGCTTCATTAGCTTTAATACATTCACCAGACTCTCTATCTTCAATCCAAACATCCATATAAACTTCCATAGAAGATTTAAATGCACGCGATACTTTAGCTTCAATAGTTACCACACTTCCTAAAGGCACAGATCTGTTAAATGCCACATGATTTACAGAAGCCGTTACGACAATACGTCGAGAGTGTCTTCTTGCCGAAATGCTTGCAGCTCTATCCATACGCGCCAAAAGCTCGCCACCAAATAAATTATTAATTGGATTAGTTTCGCTCGGTAATACTAAATCTGTAACAATCGTTTTTGACTGAAATGCAGTTCTTGAAAGCATAATTTTTAAAATTTCTGCAAAGATAATGGGAATTTAGATGCTAGTTGTATGATTGTGGTTAAAAAGGTGAAATTGGATAGAAGAGAATTGACTTAAAATGATGGAAAAAAGAAAATAGAGATTAGACTTGAGGCTTGCGGTTCACTAGTTGAGGTTTGGTTTTTTTGAGCAAAGCATCTGTATAATTTCTGTATAATTTTTTCGCGCTAAGCCGCTAAGCCACAAAGTTAACTATAGAGATTAGTGCAAATTAGTGAAATTAGTGTCTCATTTGAATCCGTGTAAATCCATATCAAAATAAATAAAGAACCTCAAGCCTAGGCTTAATCCAGCTTCTTTATCAACAACCAAGCATCACGATTGTGTTCACGACGCACCTTATAAAGCTCACGTTGCGCATCCTCTCTCGTTTCAAAACTAGCATAAACCACCTCATGTAAACCGTAACGATTCATGCCAATTTTTCGTGCTTTAAAACCTTTGTCTCTGAGTTGTTTCACTTTTCTTTCAGAATTAGCTTCAACTCTAAAAGCACCAGCTACAATATGATAATTGCCACTCTGCTTTTCTAAAGATAAGGTTGCAGCAGGCAAAGGATTACTAATAACAAATGTTGCTTCTTGCACTTTAGCATCGAGTTGCTCGTTGGCTTCTTCTTGTGCTAATTGGTTATGGCTTTCAATAGAATTGTTGTAATAAGCAGTGGCAACAAAACCACCTACACCAAGAAATAGAACAGCTGCTGCTGCATATTTTAACCAATTACGATTAGAACGTTTTTCTGGAGTCAATACAATCGGAGTAACATCTTCAATAGCCTCAACGGTTTCTTTGTAAATTTCACGATTCACATCAGAGGATGTAAAGTGAGATAAACCAAAAGCGTCAGTTAAATAGTTTATGCTGTTAGATGGTGAAAATTGCGTTTTCTCATCTGCATTCAAAACCAATTCGCCAATATTTTCAAGTTGAATGGTTTCCCCTTCAGCCAAAAGGGATTTAATTGACTTAACTTGTTTAGATACCTTAATTAACGCTGTTGTATAAGGTATTTTTTCAACCTCAGCGATATAATTAGCCAGTAAACCATCATTTTGTTGTAGCTGCTCGTTAAAAGACAAGGCTTTTTTTGGAGGGTAGAACGTATGTGTGGATTCGTGTATTTTTGCTGACAAACGCTGTGTTAAAAACGCACCAAATTCAGGAATAGTAACACAATCGTATCGGTATAAAAGATCGCTAATGTAAGTCTCTAATTGCATATTGACACAAAGTTAATTTTTTTTAACTTCTACAATCAAAATCAATAATAGAGTTATCAACAGTGCTACTTTTTTCTTGGTTAATAATTAAAAACAAGGAGTAAAATCTGAAATATCAGGAAGACGAGGAAGCAGACGTTCTAATTGAGAGCGTTTGTAAGCAGTATTAAAATCTTTAAAAAAATTGCGTTTTAAATTATCAGGTGAAAATACAATAAAGCCCTCTCTCATTGGTTCAATCATTGAAACGCTCATATCTAAATCGTTAAGTTGTTTGGTTAAATTCTGAGCGTATTTAAAGGAGTTAAATTTAGAGGTCGTTTCAGCCATTGAGAAGGATTCATCACTCCAATCAATTAAAGTTAAATTGGGTTTTATGGAAATAGCGTCTTCAATCGTATCAAATGTTGAATATTGTGCTGTGCTAATGAAACCAACTAAGAGTAATACGATAAACGTTAAGTAAGTTTTCATAATTTCCTTTTTATCTTTTAAAAATAAGAAAAATTCGTCTTTTTTGTTCTCAAGGATTTGTTAAATTAGAGGCTAAAGAATTTTTACTGATGACAGATCAACAACTTATCTATGCTTTAGCCTTGCAGCATGTGCCAAGAATAGGTGCTACAACGGCTAAAAAACTCATTAATCATTGTGGATCGGCAGAAGCGATTTTGAAAGAAAAGAAAACGACGCTTTTAAAAATTGATGGTATTGGTTTAATGACCATTCAAGGGCTTTTTGATAAATACCATTTGGAAGACGCTGAAAATGAATTAAAATTTATTAAAGATAATAACATTATTGCCCATTATTTTACAGAAGAAACCTATCCTGAAAAACTAAAACACTGTATTGATGGGCCAATTGTATTATTTCAATCGGGCAATATTAATTTAAAACAACAACGTATTATTAGTATTGTTGGAGCTCGAAAAATAACCACAAGCGGTATTGCCTTTTGCGAAAAATTGGTGGAAACTTTGGCACAATTTAATCCTGTAATTATTTCAGGATTTGCTTACGGTACAGATATTACGGCACAGCGCGCTGCAGTGAAGCATAATTTGCAAACGGTGGGTTGTTTGGCACATGGCCTAAATCAGATTTATCCTAAAGTACACAAAAAGTATGTTGCAGATATTGAAAAACATGGAGGCTTTTACACTGATTTTTGGAGTACTGATACGTTTGATAGAAACAATTTTCTAAAACGAAACCGTATTATCGCAGGACTCAGTGAAGCCACAATCGTTATTGAATCGGCAGAAAAAGGAGGCAGTTTAGTCACCGCAGATATTGCGAATTCCTATAATAGAGAAGTGTTTGCAGTACCAGGCAGAATTACAGATAGCCAAAGTGTGGGTTGTAATAATTTGATAAAATTTCAGAAAGCTCATTTATTATCTAATCCACTAGATGTGCCTTACATGTTGAATTGGGAATTAGAATCTGATAAAAAACCAGTAATACAACAACAACTCTTTGTAGAATTAGAACCTGATGAAAAAATCGTTTATAATTTTTTAAAAGCCAATAATAAAGAATTACTCGATGTTATTGCCTTACGTTGCGAAATGCCAACGTATAAAATTGCTGGTATTTTATTGAATATGGAGTTGAAAGGTGTGGTGAGGCCTTTGCCTGGTAAGTTGTTTGAGGTTGTGTAGATTAATGAAGAGTTAGATTTGATAAAAAAAATTAAATCAGAAAAATGAATTATTTTTCAATTTAATTAAAGAAGCATAAATTTGACTTGAAACAGTCCTGTAATCAGTTTCTACTTTAAAATTATATAATTCTATAATAAAAGAATTTTGTTGAAGTACTTTTTAACTTTCTTAATTGCCAGTTTTTTTGTGAGCGCAGAAGCGCAAGAACTTATATACCAAAATTTTGGTGTAGATGAGGGTTTATCTAGCTCTGAGGTTTATGATGTATACCAAGATAAAGAGGGTCATATATGGTTTGCGACAGATAAAGGCTTGTCTCGATATAATGGCTATGAGTTTGATGTATTTGACACAAATGATGGCTTAACGGGTAACGTAATTTTACGTTTTTATCCCCAAAAAAACGGACAAGTTTGGTGTTATGATCACCATAATAAATCATTATTTTTTTTTGATGAAATATTTAAGGGTTTCAAAGTTTATAAGCACAATAAAATTCTTAGGGAGAGTTTAGGTAATAATGGAACTCTAAAAAGTTTATATCTAGATGAATTCGGTAACTTATCTCTTGGTGTACTTAATATAGATGGTGAATTGGTAATTAATAAGAATGGAGATGTTAAATATAATCTATCAACAAATCAAACTAAATCAAATAATAAAAGGGATAAAAAGCAAATTGTTCTTCGTAATGACGAATCTAATTCCTTTTTCGTTACTTCGATAAAAAATAAGAGTTTTGATAAAAATTATTCAATTTGTCCAATACAAATACACGATCACATTGGTGCGATTTGGCTTGATAAAAATAGAAGTTCTGTTTTTATGGGAACAAATCAGATAAAAATTAAAAACAAAAAGACCATAATTATAGATAGTAGGTATAAGCCTATCGGTTTGAAAAGAGTTTCTAATAATCGCTTTTTTGTTGGTTACTTATTTGGAGGGGGGAAATTAATAGATGATAACGGAAATGTTATTGATGAATTTCTCAAAGATAAATCAGTAACTAATTTTTTGATTGACCACGAAGGTGGCTATTGGTTTAGTACCTTATCTAACGGAGTATATTATAGTAAAAAACCCTCTATGCGTGTTTTAGATATAAATAAATTTAAAACGAACGAAATTAGTTCTTTGTCTAAAAACAATAATAATGAATTACTTATAGCTTATAAGAATGGAAATTTAGCAAAACTCACAAAAAAGAGGCTTTCCCAAGTTTTAGACATACCAAAAACTAAAAGTCCAGCTTTTATTGAGCATGACTCTATTTTAGGATTTACTTACGTTTATAATGATAAAGAGTTAAAAAATAAGACAACAAATGAAGTCTTATCTAAGGACTATATTATAAAGATATCAGAACCTGTTGATGGGCATGTTTTTGTATCTGGAGGTAATTCTTTTCGAGAGATTAAAAATAATAATGAAATTTACTCTCCTTATCGAATTCAAGATGTTTGTATTTGGAAAGAAAATCCAATTATAGCATCACCTTTAGGTATATTTATATTTAAAGACAGCACCATACAACCTCTTTCTATAAAATCTAATTTATTAAAATATCGGTCAGATGACATAGATATTAACAGCCAAAGAGATAAGTTGTTTATTGCTACTCAAGGAGCAGGATTAGTAGTTTATAACGAAAATAGTGCCTACAATATAACGCAAAGTCAAGGATTAACTAGTAATAATATAAAGGAAGTATATCTAGAAAATGATACATCTATTTGGGTTTGTACTAACAAGGGATTAAATAAAGTATCTCTTATAGGCGATAGTATTATCGTATCAAAAATTAATAAAAAACAGGGTTTTTTAAATAATGAAGTTATAGACGTTGAAATAATTAATGACACAGTTTGGGCAGGTACAAAGCATGGTGTCTGTTATTTCCCTAAAAACTTGATGAATAACGTTCCTTACAGTCCGTCTTTTTTTAAACTAAAAGAGATAAAAGTTAATAACAAATTAAAAGAGGCCAATCTTAATTTAGACCTTAAATACAACGAAAATAAAATAGATATTTTTATCGAGGACATATCTTATGTTCATAATGAAGATGTTTTTTATCAATACAGACTTAATAGAAGTGACTTATGGACATCAACAAGAAACCGCAAAATTAGTTTTGCAGCACTACCACCAGGTAACTATAGTTTTGAGGCTAAAGTTTGCATTGATGACAATAATTGTGCGATAAAACGAATTACATATCAGTTTAACATTCTATACCCTTTTTGGAGAACGTGGTGGTTTTATACACTTTGTTTCCTCCTATTAATAGGACTAATTTATAGTTTTTTTAGAATACGTATCCTTACTTACAATAAAGACATATTTCAGGAGTTAATCCGTTTATTGATAAAACGATTAAAACGAAAAGAACAACATTTTTCATTTAGAGAAAACGGTAAAGATGTTAAAATCAAAGCTACAAATATATTATTCGTAAAATCTTCTGGTAATTATATAGATATAAAAACTGTGGATAAAATGTACACTGTTAGAATGAATATTGGTAAATTTTTAGATAGAATTCCAGATAAGCTTGAATATATACGAGTACATCGTTCTTACATTGTTCGGTTAGATAAAATTACTTCAAAATCTAAAAACGAAATTTTTATAAACACCATAAAAATTCCAGTAAGTCAAAGCTACCTTCAAAATTTAGAAAAAGTCTTTTTTTAAATTAAAATCCGTACCTATTTAATGTAGTATTCGTACCCGAGCTTTTTTTATTCGTACCTATTCTATAGTAAAGTCGCCACATTTATTGGCTTTAGGTTCATAATCCTTTGTGGAAAAAATACTTTTGAATAGTTACCTAATTTATAATATTTAATAAATCAATCAACTAAATATTAGTATCTCTTGGTAATTTAAAGGTGCATCCCGAAAAGCCAATATTAAAAAGAGTAGGGACTAATAACTAACTAATATTATGAAAACAAAACTTCTTTTTTTAATTGTCTTTTTATTTACGAGTATTTTTTATGCTCAGACATGGGAAGACATTAATTTTATTGATTCTACCGATGAATTAGCAGTAAAAAGCATTGGTGATGCTGTTATAGATGAAAACGATAATTTATATATTTATGGGGATGATATTACTTCTTCAACTAGGTTTATAAAAAAAATAAATTCCTCTGGTGAAGTTGAATGGATAAAAGATATAGGTTCATATATAGATGGTTACAATACTGAGGGTGATGTTGGTGCAGGCCTAACAGGAATTGCTTACTCTAATAATACATTATACGTGGTTGGAATGGAAAATAATAGTGGTATTGTTATTAAGACAGGTATTTCCGAAGACTCACCAATAGAAGTATTCGAACACTTATCATTACAGACTACGTCTTCAGACCTAGTATATCAAAATTCTGCAATAGTTAACGATATTAAGATTGTAGGGAACTTTATTTATATCGTTGGAACATTTGGTTATAGTCAACATGATTCTTCGCAATACGAATTTTCTAACGGAATAAGCCTTGTAGGTAACCACAATAGTAGTTTTATTGCTAAATATACACTTAGTGATGGTGAAATGGTTTGGGCTAAGAAAATTGATGCTACAATTTCTGTAAATACCGAAGCAATAGACGTAGATGCATTAGGCAATATATTTATTTCTGGTAATTTTAAAGGAACAGCCGTTTTGTATAACGGTTTAAATACATCTTTATTTACTAATACTAATGCAGCTTCTCAAGCATTTTTAGCAAAATTCTCAGCTGATGGTAATTTTGACGAAGATTTTAGTTTTAAAACTAGTAATGTAAGAGGGGGTTATGATGTAACCGTTTGTAATATAAATGATGCAGTGTATTGGCCGTATTACGGGCATATAGCAGCTTATACTAAAAGCGGTGAAGGTCTGTTACTTTGGGAAAAAGAGGTTAATGAGATGACAACTCTAAGTATTGAGACCAATGATTGTGGTGATATTTATTCAGGGGGTTATTTTAATATTCCATTAAATACTGGTTCCCATACTGGGGATAATAGAGAAAATTTCATAGCACTTTCAATTAATAAAGATACAGGTGAGACAATTTGGTCGAAATCACCTTCACAACAAAGTAGTATAATTTCTTATACTTCTAATGTCCTAATAAGTTCCGATAATAGAGTGATGATTATTGGTAAATATTTTGCTCAAACAGGAAATGATGAAATAATAATAGATCAGTACACGTCAAATACATCTGACGGCATTTTCATTGGCCGTTATAACGATAGTGCTCTAAATAATTGTTGTGCAAATGCACCAGGACTTTCAGTAAATATTCCTGACAAAATAAATATATGTAATGAGAATTTTCAGGAAATATGTGCACCAGACCCAGGTACTTATACTTACGAATGGTCTAACTCAGATAACGAGATCCTATCTACAGAGAGTTGTTTTACACCAGTAGAATACGATTTGTATACGCTTCAAATAACAAATATCAATGGTTGTGTTATAACATTACAGGATTTTGATATTGTTAACGCTCAAGGAGCTGCGGATTCAATAGAGGACGTGTTTTATTGTAAAAAAACACCTTTAGTAGTAGGTTTTTCTTATCCTGTAACTAATGCAATCAGTTATGAGTGGACGTTTAACGGAGCTCCAATAACGGCATTCAATTATGCAATACCATATCAAGGAGCAGGAGAATATTGTGTTACTGTAAATTGGACAAACATTAAATTATGTGCTACAACTATTTGTTTTGAAGTTATTAAATGTTGTAAGACTAATCCAGATTTTACACATACATACAACAGTCCTGTGAATTTTATGACGATTCAAAATATTCCAGAGTATGTAGATAATTACGAAGAAGAAAAATATTTGATTTATAAGCAATGTAATAATACTACTAATTGGGTTTTAGAGTATACTTTTATTAGAAGTGGAGATGATATGTACGACCCAATAGAAATACCCGTAGATTCTAATTGTGCTTATAAAATAAAACATATTGTAAGGTCTTGTAATGGCAAAAAGATGGTTAATACGCATTACGTTAACGAAAAGAATAGGGTTTCTGTCTCACCAAACCCAGTAAAAGATACTTTTGAAATTGTGATAGATAGGTTTAATCTGTCAGATAAAATGTCTATTGAAATATTTGACAGTGTTGGTTTAAAATTAGCTCATAGTAATAGCATTACCAATAGAGGGTTTCAAATAAATTCTAGAAATTGGAGACCAGGAATTTACTTTTGTAAAGTGAGAGTAAATGATAATTTGTACACAAGTAAAATTGTAAAAAAATAATACCATCCTTAGTGGTTTAGTATTAAACCGTTGAATTAAAATTAGTCCTTTACAGCAATGTGAGGGCTTTTTTTATTTAAAAATTTAAGTTTT
>NZ_JBGCDQ010000065.1:0-6143 GCF_045105575.1 Winogradskyella sp.
TCAAATTGTTGCTACTACACCGCACACTAACGATTGCTTGTTGTATGAGTTTGATATTACAAAAAAAGCTTGTTTTTTCTTTGGTAGAGAGACAGAAGGTTTATCTCAAGATGTTCTAGATGCTGCTGATTGTTATTTGAAAATACCTATGGTTGGTTTTACAGAAAGTTTAAACATATCGGTTTCTGCTGCTATTATTTTGCAACATGTAACAACAAAGCTAAAACAGACCGATATAAATTGGAAACTTACTGAAGAAGAAAAACAAGAAAAACGTTTAGATTGGTGTAAAAAAACAATTAAAAGTTACGAGGAGATTATTGAGCGGTATAATCAAAGTAATAAGTATATGAAAAAAAAAAAGAGGCTCTATTAGCCTCTTAAGTTATTATATATTTCTTGCTTTAAATCTTTCTACTTCGTCCTCTACTTAAAACCTTGTATTCTTCATAACATTCACTAATGGCATCAAGTATTTGTAAATCATTAGCTGTTTGTATAAAGCCCTTAGAATAGTTACACTGACTAACAATTTCATCTAAATCAACACGATCAACCTGAAGTAAAACGGTTAGCATTTCTCTATCAAATCTTGCTGCTAAAAGGTTTCTTATTTCATCATCTTCCTTCATCTTTTTTAACTTATGCATCTCATTCGGCTTTCTACCAAACATGTTGTATAAGAAATCTGCAGGATTAAAAATGGCACCTAATACCTTAGTAGCAATATTTGGTTTGCCAGCTTCGTAACCTTGACCAGGCAGACCAGAAATACGATAACGGTTGTTAGAGGTAACCGGAATTTGTTTCATATCCACAGCAAGGTAACCCGTTAACTGTAATTGTTTTACTGTAACTTCTTCTAAAGCCAATGCCAATTCGGTCATTTGGATTTCAGTATCTCCAAATTTTAACCAGTCATTGGTGACACGCACTTTTATCGATTTGTAACCTAAGTAAGATAAATGTAGGGTATCATTAACGTTAGCTTTAATTTCAAATACACCAGCATCATCTGTTGCAGTACCAACGACCTGATTGATGTTGACAATATTAGCCTCACTCAGCGGTAAGTTTGTAGACGCGCTGACCAAAGTTCCCTTAACCTTAGTCGGTGTTTTAGTTGCTGTAGTGTCTTGACTATAGCCATAAACTGTAGTTAAGCATAAAAATAAAATTAATAAATAGCGCATGTATCTGTGTTACGCGTTAAAGATAATAAAGAAAATGAATTTAACAGATGGCAGGTTTAGATTTGACGTAATATTAACGCTTTTATGTGGCTATTTGTTGTACACTTTAGGTTATGGTTAATAATTCTTAATATTTAATTCGGAATGGATTGTTTTTTGAAATGGACTATAACCTTTAATAAACATAGTTTACAAGGCGCAAGATATAGTGTTGGTAATGAAAATGTATTTTTAGTATCAACCAAATTTTCAACGAATAAATAGACCTGCTTTAAATTTGAGATATAAAAAAATCCCAAAACGTTAAGAATGACCTTACGTCTTGGGATGTTTATATGTTATAAAGTTTTAATCTCTACGTCTTGAGCGTCTTGGTCTATCAGAACCAGAAGCTGTAGATTCTGAAGAACGTCTGTCGCCTCTAGAGTCATCAAATTTTCTAGTACTTCCAGAAGAATCATCAGAGCGTCTGCTGCGTCTATCAGTACGATTTCCAGAACCTCCAGAAGAACGTCGTTCTCCTCTTGGTTTATCATCACGTCTGCGACCACCTCCGCCTCCAGAGCGTCGATCACTACCACCACGACTTCTTCCGCCACTTCTGCCACCACCTCGGTTGCGTCCTCCTCCTCGGTCTTCACTGACTTCAACATTTACAAAACGGCCTTCGTATTTATAATCAGTAAAGAATGCTAATATCTTGTCCTTTAATTCATTTTCGGTGTTAAAGAATGAGAAACTTTCTTTTACATCTACTTTAAAAACATCGTCACGACCAAGTTCTAACTGTTCTTTTAAGAAATCTTTCATCTTCATCCAGTCAAAACCATCTTTACTACCCACGTTTATAAAATAACGTGTGTCGTTAGAGGATTTCCCGTAATTACGACCTCCACCATCTCTATCACTGTCGCGAGATTCGACTCTACCAACACCTTTCGATTTTTTGTAGTAGTTATAAAAACGATTAAACTCTACAGAGAAAAACTTTTTAATTAAGTCCTCTTTTTCAGTATCTGCAAATAACGCGTTAATTCCAGTTAAATGCTTATCGATTTCGTCGTTAGTTTCTGTCGCATGTATTTTATTGGCTAATGCCATTAATTGTATTTCTACAATAGATTCAGAAGAAGGGACTTCCTTTTTCTCAAACTGTTTTTTAATGATACGCTCAATACCTTTAATTTTTCTTACTTCACTTTTAGAAGCAATAACCATTGAGATGCCAGTTTTACCTGCACGACCTGTTCTACCAGAACGGTGTGTGTAAATTTCTGGCTCATCTGGCAATTGGTAATGAATAACGTGTGTAATATCATCCACATCAATACCACGAGCTGCAACATCTGTTGCCACTAACATTTGTATTTGTGTGTTTCTGAATGATTTCATAACCATATCACGCTGATTCTGACTTAAATCTCCGTGTAATGCACCTGCTGAATAACCATCTTCAATTAAGTTTTCCGCTACTTTTTGCGTATCTCTTTTTGTTCTACAGAAAATTACAGCAAAAATATGCGGATTGGTATCGGCCAAACGTTTTAAGGCTTGGTAACGATCTCGTGCGTTTACTAAATAGTACTCGTGCGTAACGTTATTTGTACTTTCATTTTTGTTACCTACGGTAATTTCAATAGGATCGTACATAAATTTCTTAGCAATCGTAGCCACTTCTCTTGGCATGGTGGCAGAGAATAACCACGTGCTTTTATCATCTGGTGTATGCGAAAGGATATCAGTAATATCCTCTTTAAAACCCATGTTTAGCATCTCATCAGCCTCATCTAAAACAGCATATTGTATTTTAGAAATATCAACCATATTACGGCTAATCATATCTTTCATTCGACCAGGAGTCGCAACAATAATTTGTGCTCCACGTTTTACAGATCGTGCTTGGTCGCTAATACTGGCTCCACCATAAATGGCAGTAACATTGAGTCCTTTACAGTATTTACCGTAAAGTTTAAGTTCGTTGGTGATTTGTAAACAAAGCTCGCGAGTAGGAGATAAGATTAAACCTTGAGTGGTTCTACTATCGATATCTATTTTTTGCAACATCGGAAATCCGAAAGCTGCAGTTTTACCTGTACCAGTTTGTGCCAAAGCCACTAAGTCTTTGTCTTCTTCTAATAAAAGTGGAATTGATTTTGCCTGTACTTCACTAGGTTTTTCAAAACCTAAATCCGTAATAGCGCGCAAAAGGTCTTCATTAAGACCTAAATCTTGGAATGTGCTCATTCTTGTGTATTGTATTCGATTATGTGCTTTTGGTGTTACAAAAGAAGCGAATCGACATACTAAACACTTAAACTTCTAGGTAACACATCCTCTCTCTGAGGAATTTATCCACTTTAGCAAAAAGCTTCTGTGAATTATTTTTCAAGTTGCAAAGGTACGGTATTTAATTGGATAACCTAATGTTGTTTTATCTGGGTACATTTACAGGCATTTAGAACCAAAAATAGAACTAATCGTTTTGCTTAAAAGTAAAAATAGAGTGGTGCAGATAAAAGGCTGAATAGATAAAAACAACGCTAGTTTTAGTCATAGGAATAAAAGTCGATAGGCTTAAGCCCAAGAACAAACCTCAAACCTCAACCCTTTATAATATCTCGGTAATCCTCAAAAAAAGCTTCAAATAAATGCATATGCGTGTTAAAGAATTCCATAACCAATCTCCAAGAATTTTTATTATGGATAGAGACTTTTTCATCCAAGGGTAAATAAATTCGTGAAATCTCTTTCCCGTTTTCTAAAACATATTGCTCGTCGTAAATAACATCAGTTAAATAGTCTCTTGTTAAGATGGTTTTTAAAGCTTCAAGTTGCACCCAACAATTAATACGGTTCTCTAAATCATCTTCTAAGTCTAGCGCGATTAAAGCGTTCTTCGTATCAAAATGAAACTTAAACGCGACACCCTTAATCTTGGTATCGTATAAGAGCCATTTCCTTGGGAATGATTTTCCAAAGCTAGTCCAGAATTCTTGTCTCAGTTGTCGTGATGCTTCTTTTGAAAACAAAGGGAGGTGTTTTTGTACCGTTCAAATTTAGGGATAATATCTTGTTTAGTGAAAAAGGTGCTGAGTTTTGAGTTCGGACTTAAGAGTTCAGACCTCAGAGTTTTGGGTTTGAACCTCAATGCTAATATCTAAATTCCAAAAGCCAAAAACCAAAAGCCAAAAGCTAAAGGCCAAAAGCCAAAAGCCAAAAGCCAAAACTTAAATTCCAAAAGCTAAACGCCCAGCGAATAAAGTCCAAACACAAGTAAAAACTCAACTCCCATATTCCGACATAGTCGGAACCAACGATTTTCAGAAATAATGAGCCACAAGCATTGTTATTAATACAGATCAAGGATCGGATAAAAAAGACACATTAAAATCTTATAACAATCATGTATTAGCGAATGATACGCAGTAATTTCCTAACAAATCGTTTTGATTTTTTGGTTCGTTTTGCATCAAGGCAAATGCCGTAGCATTCATGACTTCCTTTTTAATAGAATAAAAAAAACAGGAACTAAAATGAACAGAAAAAAGATCTATTAGCTTGAATTGACTATCTATTAGCTTGAATTGAATAATAAAGAAACACCCAATTCATAATTTAAATTAGGCCTTAGACCGTTGCCCAACAAACTGCTGCGACTTCAATTTAAACAACACATTAAAACTCGTTAAACTCCCATAACTTCTAGTAATATACTGCTGCAAATCAATTTTCTCTTGTTCTTCAAGATTGCTCGAATTAATCTTCTGTTCCATCACACGCAACCGATCGCGCACCATGGTAATCTTATGAAAAAAGGTATCGATAGCAACTTCGTTCGACTTTAAATTGGGGTCGCCAGGTGTCATTACCAATGTACCGCCTTTCCACTTATCGGCAATGGTCACGACTTCCGAAACATCCGACCATTTTTTTAAAATCTGTTTCAAACTGCGTTCTACTTCGTAAAAGCTAATGGTATCCACATCGTCTTCTGCTGCTTCAATAACGTCAAATTCTGAGTCAATATCAATGGTTTCTAATCCCTTATCTATAAAAGTCACCCAATAATGTTTCGACGTAACGTTAGTCACCACGCCTTTACCGTATTCTAAATGGTTGATTCTCGATCCTATGCCTAGTAATGTCATATGCGATATACAGAACTGCACTTACAGCCCCTTTTTTTAGTTAAACGTTTGTTTTTTTAAGAAACTAAAATAAAACAATTCTGCCGAAGACAAATAGCAAGGCTTTAAAATATGTTAAAGAAAATTTAAACAATTTCACACAGTATAGCACCTTTTGTATTTTTGTGATGATATCAACCAAAGCAGCTTTAAATTATGAAAAATGTATTTTTTATCCTGTTATTTTTCGGATGTTCACTATCCATGCATGCACAAGACGCGCCAGAAGTAGGTGATGTGCTTGTTATTAACGAAACGAATACGGGTAACTTTAGATATGTTAAGTTTCCTAAATTGAATATCTTAATAAAGCGAGGGCAACTTGGTAATTATAAAAGTGTTTATAATACAGAGGTCATTGTAGAAGACGTCATCACAAATGAAGATGGCAGCACTGACGTTAGCCTAAAGCAAAAAAACGGTGCTAAATTCTTTGGCTATTTAACCACGGTTAAGGCCAATTATACAAAGGCTTTAGATGCTAAAGAATTAGCTATGGTGAAATAACACCCAAAGGCTTAACATAAATACTTAAAAGTGCACTGCAATTGTAGCGCACTTTTTTTGTTTATTTTTTTAGCTTTCATAGAATAAAGCTGATTTTGCGCTACAGTATGTTGTTTGGTTATTTTTGAAATGACCTTTAAGTACGACTCGCCTTTTTAGCCAGTTTTGCCGCTTTCTTTTCTTTTGGTGATAAAGCTGCTTCCTTTTTTACATTCTTTTTTGCGTCTTTTGATTTTGCCATGGTGTTTTGGTTTTG
>NZ_JBGCDQ010000066.1:0-28755 GCF_045105575.1 Winogradskyella sp.
ACGCATCAAGAAGCAGAACTTAAAGGTGTTGAAGAATATGCCATTGAGTGTTCAATATTAAAAGTAGCAGTTTCTGAAGATGTTCAAAATTGTGCCGATGAAGGGATTCAAATCTTTGGTGGTATGGGGTTCTCGGAAGAAACACCTATGGAAGCGGCTTGGAGAGATGCACGTATTGCTCGTATCTACGAAGGAACTAACGAAATTAACAGAATGTTAGCTGTTGGTATGTTAGTTAAGAAAGCCATGAAAGGTCATGTTGATTTATTAGGTCCTGCAACTGCTGTGGCTGACGAATTAATGGGTATTCCTTCTTTTGAAACACCAGATTACTCTGAGTTATTTTCAGAAGAAAAAGCAATGATTGCTAAATTGAAAAAAGTATTCTTAATGGTTGCTGGTTCTGCGGTTCAAAAATTTGGACCAGATTTAGAAAAGCACCAACAGTTACTAATTGCGGCTGCAGATATCTTAATTGAAATCTACATGGCAGAATCTACAATTTTAAGAACTGAGAAAAACGCGAAACGCACAAGCGAAAAAGAACAAGCGGTACAAATCGCAATGTCTAGATTATATTTATATAATGCCGTAAGTATTGTAGAATCTAAAGGAAAAGAAAGTATTATTTCTTTTGCTGAAGGAGATGAGCAACGCATGATGCTTATGGGTCTTAAACGTTTTACGAAATACACCAACTATCCAGATATTGTTGATTTACGTAACGAAATTGCAGAAAAAGTAAAAGCAGAAAATAAGTACTGCTTTTAAGAATTTAGGTTAAGTTAAGTTGAATGGTTAAAAGCCAATTCTTCCGATTCATGATTTCGGTTGAGTTGGCTTTTTTAATTTACTTTTAGTTGTTAACTCTAATTTCCTCTAATGCTTCAAAAATAGATTCAGCAATTTCTTTTTGCTTTTCAGAATTCATTAAAATTGCTTTATCGCGGTCATTAGTAAGAAATCCAAGTTCTAAAACAACAGCAGGACGCGTTGCATGTCTTAAAACATACATACCTGCGGTCTTCAATCCACGATTAGTAGAAAATACATCCATTTGATTTTCTAATAAAATTTTGCTGTAGGCATACGTTTTCTCTTTAAACTCATTGTTATCGTTATAGTAAGCTTCAATTCCATCAATAGATACATCAGAATGCGCATTGCAATGTAAGCTAATTACGATATCTGGATTTTGAGCATTCATAAAATTTGTACGTTCCTCTAATGTAGAAAATGTATCATTATCTCTAGTTGTTATAATTTTAATTTTAGCGCTACTCATTAGACTTAACTTATTAGAAATATTTAAAACAACATCCTTTTCATTTAAATTACCATCGTCATGTCCGCCATGTGCAGCATCGATCACAACAATTAATGTATCTTCGACTAAAGCATCTTCTAAGTCTGCTTTACAAGAACTAAACACAAAGATGCCTGCAAAAAGTAAGAGTACTGATGAAATGTTTACGGTTCGTTTTAAAAGTGATGATTTTGATTGATGTAACATAATAATTCGATTTTTGATTTGAATGAAATTAAATCCGCTAGTAAGAGGAACACGGTGTTCCTTGTGTCCTAAATTGATAATGGAGTTGGCATAATTTTCAATGTCAATGCCAGAAGATACAGATAGATCATCTGCAATATATTCGTGATTTTGTAAAATGGCTTTTTTATACAACCACACCAACGGATTGAACCAAAACAAGCATATTAAAAGTTCCATTAAAATCACATCTAACGAATGCCATTGCTGATAGTGCACAGTTTCATGTTTTACAATATTTAAAAAGTCATCGTTTTCTAAATTCTGGTTTTCGTGAATGAACATGTAATTAAAAAAACTTGAAACCATATTCGATTCCGACTGCCTGATTAATTTGAGTTTTCCAAAACCTTCGTATTTACCTCTCGTGAGTCGATAAAGTTTAAAAAGGTTTTTCAAAAATCGAAATACCAGCAAAAACGATATGACTAAGAACATATAAAACACAGGACTGACTTGTGATTCATTTACCACTGCGACATCTTCAAACGATACATTGTCTATATTTTCAGTAACCACGTTAGATACTGTAAAGGGTTCAGCAGGAATTTCAATAAGTCTGGGAACAGCACTAAACAGTTCAATTTCTAAAAATGGTGCTATTAAACATAAGAGTAAAGAGCCAATAAGATAAAAACGATTGAATTGAAAGGTCTTTTGTGTCCTTAATAACAAAAAGTAAAGTGCAAAAGCACCACCTAAACTTATAATGGTATAAATGAAATAAGTAATCATGTGTTCTTTTTATTGGCGATTTTCTGTTTCAAAAGTTCTTGTAATTCTTGCAATTCTTCCATGGACAAATCCGCATTTTTAGTAAAAAATGATGCAAATTGGGCTTTAGAATCATTAAAAAAATGTTGAATCATCCCATTCACCTGCTTGGTGAAATAGTCATTCTTTTTAAGAATTGGAAAATACTGTTTATCCCTTCCCAAACGCTCAAAACCAATATATTGCTTATCCGTCATACGTTTTAATAAGGTTGAAATTGTTGTGTAAGCTGGTCTTGGCTCAGGAAATTTCTCGACAATATCCTTCATAAATCCTTTTTCAAGTAGCCACAAATACTTCATGATTTGTAATTCTGATTTGTTTAACTGTTTTATATCCACAATTATAGTTTTAATACTACAAATGTAGTAATAAAAAATTAATAACCAAGTCACTGATAAAATTTCTATCTTTAAAAAAAACTTAAAGCCATGCGTAATTTCCTAACCATCTCATGTTTACTACCATTTTTTGCATTCGGTCAATCTAATACTGAAATATTTCTGGGTGACATTGCAACGACCAACGGAACTATTAAATTCAATAACATTAAAAATATTTCTAACAACCAAGGTTATGACAACCAACCGTCGTTTTTAGATGATCGCTACATTGTTTTTGCTTCAACCAGAAGTGGACAAACCGATATTGCAAAATACGACACACGTTACAACGCTAAAATCTGGATCAACTTTACAGATGGTAGCGAGTATTCTCCCATAAAAATTCCCAATCAACAAGAAGTTTCTGCCGTTCGTTTAGATACCGATGGTAAACAGCAATTGTATGCTTACAGTTTAAGAAATGGCGAATCTACAGAACTCATTAAAGATTTAGTAGTGGCTTATTACACTTGGGCTGATGCTGAAACTGTTGTATCTGCGGTAATAGAAGATGAAAAACTGAATCTTTATGTCTCTAATATTATAAACGCAACCAATAAAAAATACGCCTCAAATGTTGGACGATCATTTCATAAAATCCCAGATTCTGATTTAATTAGTTTTATTTCAAAAACCAATAAGAATCAATGGCAAATAAAATCCTTAAATCCTAAAACTGGAAAAATTAAAGTCATAGCCAATACCCTTAAAAATGTTGAAGATATCTGTTGGTTAGATAGTAAAACCTTGCTTTTAGGTAAAGATAACATACTATACAAATTACGACTGCAACGCGATAATAACTGGAAAAAAGTTGCTGATTTGGCCTCATTAGGTATCACAAAAATAACACGTTTAGCGACTAATGCTTCTGGTACAAAATTACTTTTAGTTGGAGATATTCCAATAGACACAACTGTCGTCGAAACTGTAGAAGAAACCACTGAAGAAAGTACAGAAGCCGAAACTATGGCGCTAGAAAAAGAAGCTGCAAGGCTTGTAGAAAAACATATTGAACCATTTAATAATCGCAGATTAGATGAGTTTGCCATGGCTTTTGATGCCAATGTGATTGTCAACCGGTTTCCAAGAGCAAAAATGTACGAAAGTCGTGCTACTTTAAGAGAAAGTTATAAGCAGTTTTTTAAGAAAAATGAAAAATCTCATGTGAAGGTCATCAATAGAATGATCCATAAAAATATGGTTATAGATGAAGAATTAGTCACGTTAAATAATACCACAGAGCGCCAAGTTACTTTTTACGAAACTGATGCGGACAATATTAAAGTTATGACCTTTCTTAGCAATTCTAAAACAGACGCTAACCCAGAGTATATTGTAAACGAACAATTAGAAGTTTACAACAACAGAGACATTGATGGTTTTGTAAAAACCTATACCAAAGACGTGATGTTATTTACATTTCCGTACACACCAATCTCAGAAGGGCAAGACGCTTTAAGAAAACAATACGCTAGTTTTTTTAAAAGTACTCCAGATTTAAATGCTGAAATTGTAAATAGAATTGTTATTGGCAATAAAGTCATCGATAAAGAAAAGGTAAAAATCAATGGAAAAACATTTTATGCTATTGCCATTTACGAAGTTAGAAATGAATTAATTTCTCGCGTTACTTTTATTCAATAATAAAAGTTGCTCATTACACCTCTAAAACCATCAAGAGTATTACTCTAATATGAGACTATTTAGTCGTTATTAATACAAGATCTTCCTGAGGCGCAATTAAATACTCCGCACCATTCTCTTTTACAACTGCCATCTCTTCTACCGAAATGGTTTTTATACCACCATCTTTTAATTTCCAAGAATGAAAACCATCAAAAGCAAAGGTCATACCTGCTTTAAGTTGTTTTTCGGAAGCTGGCCTCACATGCGAGGCTTGCGATCCACCTAAATTAGGACCAACATCATGCGCCACATAACCTACAGGATGGCCTGTACTCCACATTACATACTCAGAACCTGCTTTTTTCATAAGCACACGTTGCGCTCTATCGACATCAACTCCTTTTACACCAGGTTTCATGGCTGCTAAGGCGGCTCTATTTCCGGCTTTACCACTTTCCCAATAATGCATAATGTCTTTTGGTGCTTCAGTTTCATCAGCTTTTAAGACATAAGCAAAACGTTGAATATCACTCACCCAACGGTCATAAACCTTAATACCAAAATCGATTTGAATCACATCACCTGGCATAATCACTTTGTCTGTAGCATGCGAATGGCCGCGATCTGCACCAGAATTCACATTCGGGTTTTGGTCTGGTGCCCAACCATCTGTCACTCCATATTCAGCCATTTTTTGTTTTAAAAATTTAGCAATATCAGCATCAGTCGAGGTGCCAGGAATCACTTGTTTATAGGCTTCAATCTGCCAATCTGCCGTAAGTTGTGCGGCTTTTTTCAAGATTTCAACTTCTTGAGGTAATTTTATAGACAACCACTCGTACACTAAATCAGTTGAGGATACTAAACGATCACTTTGGTCACCTAAAAATGCTTCTATGTTTTTACGTTGCACATAAGATAAACCGTCTGCCACAGCATTAGATTCCGACGAGTTAACAGCGATTGTTTTAAAATCCTTTTCTTTTACAAACGCAGTTGCCATTTCCACCGCAGATTTACCACGCTCAACGCTTATCACGGTATCATGAATATCTAAATCATCTAAAGCTGTAGCTTCACCAGATGGCGAGAACACTAAAGAATGAAAACCACTATCATCATTATAAAACAAAAATACAGCCGTACCTCCAGCATTCTCGCCACCAATATGGTCTGCAATGGGATCGTTATTATTTTCTCTGCAAATCACTAACCAGCAATCTACATTAGCTGCTATTAAGGCTTTTGGTAATAATGTATTAATACGCTCTTTTCTAATCTCTGGCCAAGGGTTTTCACCCCAAAACGTTTCAGGATTCACCTGTTCTGCAACCTTTGGTGCGTCGCCACAGCTAAAACTCACCATTAATAATACAACTAATAATCTTCCGAAATTGCTCATATTTAAACTTTATAGTATCTTGACGAAAGATACTGATTATAAAAAAAATACTAAAGAATTTACACCGTGAAATATCTGCTCATTGTCTTATGTACTATATCACTTGGACTACACTCACAAGAAAAACAACTCGAACCTAAACTTGAAAATATCGCATGGATTTCTGGCACTTGGCATGGAGAAGCCTTTGGTGGCATCACAGAAGAAATTTGGAGTGCACCTTCTGGAGGTTCTATGATGGCGACTTTCAAACTCATTAATGATGGAAAAGTTACGTTTTATGAAATTGAAGTGATTAGAGAGATTGAAAATTCACTCATACTACAACTGAAACATTTTGGACCTGATTTAAAAGGATGGGAAACCAAAGATGAAACTATTGATTTCCCCTTAAAATACATTACCGAAACAAAGGTTGTTTTTGAAGGCATGACTTTTGAAAAAGTATCTAAAACCGAAATGCATGTTTATGTCGATGTTAAAAATGAAGGCAACGTTGAGACTGTAAAATTCGTCTATAAAAAGAAAATTAATGAGGTTAAGAAAATTAATCAACTCATAACGGTAAGAAAAGCAAAAACAAAACCTGTTATTGATGGAAAAGCAGACGAAGCGACTTGGACTAACAATTTTTGGTTGCCTCTAGACCAGTTATGGCTGGGTAACGCTTATACAAAAGACGATTTTTCTGGTCGTTACAAATTATCTTGGTCTAACGATGCGTTGTACCTTTTAGCCGAAATTAAAGATGATATTTTGATTGACAATAACGCTGATCCCTTAGTGGCTTGGTGGGACGATGATTGCCTAGAAATATTTATAGACGAAGACCATAGTGGTGGCGAACATCAATACAACCACAACGCATTTGCCTATCACATCGCTTTAGATGGTAATGTGGTAGATATGTCAACAGATAAAAAAGGAAAACTTTATAATTCGCACATCGCATCCAAACGCATCACAACAGGAAACACCACCATTTGGGAAGTAAAAATTTCACTTTATGATGACACCTATAAAGAAGATCAACAAAATACACCTATAAAACTTCAACCAGGAAAAGTGATGGGCTTTGCCCTAGCCTATTGTGATAACGATAAAAGCGAAACGCGTGAAAACTTTATAGGTTCGGTTCACGTGCCAGGAAACGATAAAAATAGAGGTTGGATTGATGCCAATATTTTTGGAACTTTAAAACTTGAAAATTAATAACACATGAAATATATACTACCATTCTTAACCGTATTACTATCCTTGACTGTATCAGCACAAACAGATTCAAAAATTTACGACATTATTGAAGCTATTTCTGAGGAAAGACTAAAAAACGATGTCAAAACTTTAGCTGATTTTGGCACACGACACACCTTAAGTGACACCCTTTCTGAAACTCGTGGTATTGGTGCCGCGCGTCGTTGGATAAAATCGCAGTTTGATGCGATCTCCAAAGATTGTAACGATTGCTTAAATGTATTTTATCAAAAAGATTTAGTAGAAAAAGGAACCAATCAGCGTATTGTAAAAGACGTTATGGTGGTTAATGTGGTGGCTATTCAAAAAGGCACAACATACCCAAACCGCTTTATTATAATGAGTGGTGATATAGATTCTCGAGTTTCTGATCCTAATGATTTTACGTCTGATTCACCTGGTGCCAATGACAACGCTACTGGTATGGCTGGTGCTATGGAAGCTGCACGTGTTTTATCGAAATATAAGTTTGAAAATAGTATTATTTACGTCGGACTTTCAGGAGAGGAACAAGGCCTTTTTGGTGGACAAGGTTTAGCTAAATATGCCAAAGACAACAATTGGGATATTATTGGAGTTTTAAATAACGACATGATTGGAAACATTTCTGGTGTCGATGGTGTGATTGACAACCGTACCTTCCGAATTTTTTCTGAAGCCATTACAACTGATGAAACAGATGCTAAAAAATTAGCCAGACAAGCAAGAGGTCGTCGTTTTTATGGTGGTGAAGTTGATGGCACATCGCGACAACTCGCTAGATATATTCATAAAACGACCAAAACATACATGCCAGAAATGAACCCGATGATGGTATATCGTTTAGACCGTTTTGGACGAGGAGGCCATCACAGACCTTTTAACGATGCTGGTTTTCCAGGCATCCGAATTATGGAAGCACACGAAAACTACACACAACAGCATCAAGATATCAGAACTGAAAATGGTATTAATTACGGAGATACGTTTGAGCATGTTAACTTTCCGTATTGTAAAAAATTAACTGCGGTAAACGCCATAACTATGGCCAACCTTGCTTCCGCTCCACCTTCACCAACAGAAGTTGGTATTGGAGGCATTGTAGAAGCATCTGCCAAATTACAATGGACTAAAGTTGATGGAGCAAAAGGTTATAAAATTTATTGGCGCGATACCACTTCGCCAACTTGGGATAATAGCAGATATGTTGAAGGTGTGACGGAATTCACTTTAGACGGCATTGTTATTGATAACTCGTTCTTCGGTGTGGCGGCTGTAGGAGAAAATGGGCATGAGAGTGTGGTTGTTTTTCCTAATAAAATAATGAGGTAGAAAAAAGCCCATCCTAGCCTTCCCAAAGGGAAGGAGACTAGACGTGAATAGCACACTCTAGTAAAGTTGTATGTTATAACACGAATAAATAATTTAAAAGAGCCATAAGAATAAGCACTCAACAGTTTCCTGTCCTCAGTAAAGGATTAACAATCAAAAGAATATGAAGAGATTTTTATTAATACTTTCAGCTATTTTAATAATAACGAGCGGCCAAAGTCAAGGTTTGCTTCAAGAAAAAAACAACTTCACAAAACAAGACACTTTAAGAGGTTCAATTACTCCAGAACGTGCTTGGTGGGATTTAACTTATTATCATTTAGACATTGAAGTGAAACCTGATACCAAATTTATTTCAGGAAAAAACACCATTCATTATAAAGTCTTAAAGTCTTATCAGGTGATGCAAATCGATTTGCAATCGCCTTTAGAAATTACAAAAGCGATTCAAAATGGTAAAGCATTAGAGGTACGTCATGAAAGAAATGCGCACTTTATTACTTTAAAATCGAATCAAACTATTGGAGATGTAAATTCAATAGAAATCTATTATAAGGGTAATCCAAAGGAAGCTAAACGTGCCCCTTGGGATGGTGGATTTTCTTGGAAAAAAGATAAAAATGGAAAACACTTTGTAGCCACATCCTGCCAAGGATTAGGCGCAAGTGTTTGGTGGCCAAACAAAGACCACATGTACGATGAAGTGGATAGTATGCTTATTAGTGTTACCAACCCAAAAGGCTTAACTAATGTGTCTAACGGTAGGTTGCGACAATTAGTTGAAAACAATAACAATACAGTAACTTCACATTGGTTTGTAAATAATCCTATTAACAACTATGGTGTCAATGTTAATATTGGTGATTATGCTAATTTTTCTGAAGTTTACCAAGGAGAGAAAGGTGACTTGGATATGAACTATCATGTCCTAAAAGACAACCTCGCAAAAGCTAAAACACATTTTAAAGATGCTCCAAAAATGATGAAAGCCTTTGAGCATTGGTTCGGCCCTTATCCGTTTTATGAAGATAGTTTTAAATTGGTTGAAGTCCCTTATTTGGGTATGGAACACCAAAGCTCAGTGACCTATGGCAATAAATATATGCAAGGCTATTTAGGAAGCGATTTATCTGGAACTGGTTGGGGTTTAAAATTCGATTTTATTATAATCCATGAAGCTGGCCACGAGTGGTTTGCCAACAACATTACTAATAAAGATATTGCAGACATGTGGATTCATGAAGCGTTTACATCTTATTCCGAAAATCTGTTTTTAGATTATTACTACGGTAAAGAAGCGGCAGCAGATTATGTGATTGGTACACGAAAAAATGTTCAAAATGACAAACCTTTAATAGGTGCATACCATGTGAATAATGAAGGTTCTGGAGACATGTATTATAAAGGAGCCAACATGCTGCATACGTTGCGTCAATTGGTTGAAGATGATGAAAAATGGAGACAAATTCTTAGAGGTTTAAATTCTGAATTTTATCATCAAACAGTCACAACAAAACAAATTGAAGATTATTTAAGTGAACACTCTGGTATTGATTTAAGCGCTTTCTTTAATCAGTATTTGAGAGATGTTCGGATTCCAACACTTGAATATTCGCATAAAAATAGAGTTTTAAAATACCGCTGGACAAATACTGTCAATGGTTTTAATTTACCTGTCAAAATTAGCATTGGCGATGACGAGCAGTGGCTTTACCCAAAAGCAGAATGGCAAACTTTAGGAACTTCTTCAAGTAAAAAACCAATTAACCTTAATCGTAATTTTTATGTTATCCTAAAAGAAAAACGATAATATCCTGCAAGGTTTCCAAAACCTTGTAGGTATAAAACTTAATGTTCTAATCTATAGAAAGTGACATTAATATAGAAAGCATTTCAATCACTAAAAAGTTTATCAAAAAGTAATAATTATAAAGACCTACAAGGTTTTTGGAACCTTGCAGGTCTGGAAAATTTAAAATTATTTCTTCTACAACCCGTTAATATAACTCCCATAAGGATCTTGAAACTGAGTCCCTTCTGAATAACGGAACTTACTCAATTTTTTAAACTGTACCAATCCCCAAAGAATAAACTCTTTTTCAAAATAAACGTCTTTTGGATCAATTTCTGGTTGGTAATCTGCAATCAACGTATCTAAAGGTAATACCTCATCTAGTTTTGCTTTGTAAGTGGCATCGTCAAAATCATCTAACAATTCGAAGCCACTGCCTTGAAAAAACCACGATAATAAATCGTCATAAGGTGTTTCTTCTCCTTGCTTTTCCAATTTTTCTATAGCTGGAAAATATTTAGGAAATAAGGTCTTAACCGCATTATCCATTAAGGCATTGGCAACAAAATCAGCTCCTTCTTGTTCTCCTTCGTACACCAATTCTACTTTTCCTGTTATGGCAGGAATTACTCCAACAAAATCAGATAAGCGTACTGACGTTTTCTCATCACCAGAAAGTAAAGCACGTCGCTCGGCTGTACTCAATAAATTTTCAAAAGCGGTAATACTCATTCGTGCACTCACACCACTTTTAACATCCACATATTCACTTTCTCTGGCTTCAAAACTGATTTGTTCTAAGACATCTTTCGCTAATTCTGGAACATAAACAGCTTCCGCTTGTCTAGAATCTAACTTCGCTTCTTGAGAGGTAATAGTTCTTGCCGTTTCCACAGAATCGGGATAATGCGTTAAAATTTGAGAACCGATTCTATCTTTTAACGGTGTTACAATACTACCTCGATTGGTATAATCTTCAGGATTCGCCGTAAATACAAATTGCATATCTAAAGCTAATCGCAATTTAAAACCTCTAATCTGAATGTCACCTTCTTGTAAAATATTAAACAAAGCGACTTGAATTCGTGCTTGTAAATCTGGCAATTCATTAATGACGAATATGCAACGATTGGCACGTGGAATCATACCGTAATGAATCACACGATCATCGGCATAACTCAATTTTAAATTCGCCGCTTTTATAGGATCGATATCTCCAATAATATCAGCAACTGTAACATCTGGTGTTGCTAACTTTTCAGCAAAACGTTCATCGCGATGCAACCAAGTAATTGGAGTATCATCCCCTTTTTCTGCAACCAATTCTAATGCAAATCTAGAAATTGGAGCTAAAGGATCATCATTAATTTCTGAACCTTCCACCACAGGAATATATTCATCTAACAGATTCACCATCATACGCGCCAAACGTGTTTTTGCTTGACCTCGTAAACCTAGTAAATTAATGTTATGACGCGATAAAATTGCACGTTCCAATTCAGGAATCACCGTATTTTCATAACCGTGAATCCCTTCAAATGTGGTGACCTTATTTTTAATATTTTCAATGAGGTTATCTCTCAATTCATCTTTTATAGATTTTGATTGGTAGCCTGCTTTTTTTAGTTCTCCTAGTGTAGAAATATGTTCTATTTTCATTTAATATTTTATTTTTCTAATTCCTATTATTCTTTTTTAGACACCCCTAAAGTCCCCTCAAGGGGACAATCCTATCTATTCAACTTCAAGTAACTGAGAAACTAATAAGGATTTAAAGTAATATTGCTAGTTCCTTCCCTTTGGGAAGGTTAGGATGGGCTTCTTTTTTATCCTTTAATCCGTTTCTTCCTATTATTCTCGTAATCTTCAAAAATCATTTCACCCAATCCTTTCAATCCTGTGTAAAACGCTTTACCTCTATTGGCTTGCGTAAATTCACGTATAAATTGCATTAAATATGGATCTTCAGCAATCATAAATGTTGTGATAGGTATATGCAAACGTCTCGCCTGCTGTGCCATCGCATAACATTTATTGGTAATGTATGGATCTAAACCGTTACTGTTTTTATAATACTGACCGTCTGGCAAACGCAAGCAACTCGGTTTCCCATCCGTAATCATAAAAATTTGCTTGTTTGTATTTCGTTTTCTACGCAACATGTCCATTGCCAATTGCAAGCCTGCAACTGTATTGGTGTGGTAAGGCCCGACTTTTAAATAGGGTAATTCTTTAATCTTAATCGGCCAAGCATCGTTTCCAAAAACTAAAATTTCTAAAGTATCTTTTGGGTAACGTGTGGTGATTAATTCAGCTAATGCCATTGCGACTTTTTTAGCAGGAGTAATACGGTCTTCACCATACAAAATCATACTATGGCTGATATCTATCATCAGCACCGTACTCATCTGACTTTTATGAAGTGTTTCTTCCACAACCAAATCGTCTTCTGTAAGGCTGAAATCGCCGATACCATTGTTAATTTGGGCGTTTCTGATGCTTTCCGTAATGGAGACTTTATCTAAACCATCACCAAATTGATAGGCTCTAAAATCTCCCGTATGCTCATCACCAAGACCAACACCTTTACTTTTATGATTGCCTGAACCACTGCGTTTAATCTTACCGAAAATATGATCTAAGGCTTGTTGGCGAATAGCGCGCTCTGTTTTTGCCGTAATGGCCATTCCGCTGCCACCTTGACCATCACCTGTAGCATCAATTTCTTCTCTGATGTAGCCTTTAGATTCTAAGTCTTCTATAAAATCATCAATGGTATATTCTGGAGTCGTTAATTTATACTCTTTATCTAATTGACGTAGCCAATCTATAGCTTCGTCAAAGTCGCCAGATGTGTGGGTAATGAGTTCTTTAAATATCTCAAAGAGTTTATCAAACGGAGATTGATTGGGAGCTTCGTAGGTTTTAAAGACGAAACCCGATTTGTTCGTTGTTTTTTTCATAGCTATGTAAAAATACTACATTTTAAATCTCTATAAAAAGCATTAACATCTCTTTTAGAAATAGAAGTATCCTTAACAACTATACTACAACCTAAAAACCATCGTCACCACCATTATCGTCTCTAGAGCCGCCGCCTTTTTCCTTCTTTTGGTTAAATCTGTATATGAAAGACAAGTTAACGGTACGTACTCTAAATTGAAATTCGCTATCACTTCTAAACGTATCGGTATTAGTTAATGACATCCGTTTTCTGGAATTAAAAACATCTCTTATACTAAGTGCAAGTGTACCATTACCCTTTAAAATATCCTTACTAAAAGCTAAGTTTAAGAATAAGATATCTTCAGTTTCAGTCTGGGCATTATTTGTTGGCCCTCTATAAATGGCATTAGTCTGCCAGTCAATATTATAAGGCAAGGATACTTTTGCACTCAACCTTGAAAAATAACTCGTGTTTTTTGCACCATATTCAATACCATTAAAAGCACCTTCAGAATTAAACTGAAAGAAATTAAAACTTCCGTTAACACGCAACCAATCGGTTGGATTATATAGTACACCAGCTTCAAAACCAATACGTTCGTTAGTGCTTAAGTTAATGGGAATTGTTCTTATAATAGGAATTCCATTAGGTGTAACAAGGTCTGTACCTTCTTGAATACGCTCAAAAGCATCCGTTTCATATTGATAATACACAGAAGTGGTTAAGGTTACTTTTTTGCCCCAACGTTTTAAATAACCCAAATCGAAAGCACTCGCAAAAGCTGGGTTTAAACTCGGATTTCCTTGAAAAATATTAGCTTCACTAGAACGTGATGGAAACGGATTTACGAAACGACCACGAGGTCTGTTAATACGACGGTTATAACCAAGGGTAATATTTTCAGAATCGTTAAGCTCGTAATTTAGATTTAAGGTTGGAAACAGACCAGAATAAGAATTATCAAAATCAATAACCAAGTCGTTATCCTCACTTACACCACCAACAGTTCCTGCTAAGCGTGTATGCTCATATCTTAAGCCTGCTAAAAATGAAAATTTACCAAATTTGTTACCGTATTGAGTGTACACGGCATTTATCTCTTCATCGTAGGTGAAAATGTTTGTAAGACCTTCGTCTATCTCAAATACGCCACCAAGCACTGATTGCTCTGTCACTTCAAAATCTGTAGTAGTTTCTTCAAAATTTCCTCGATAACCTGCTTCAAACTGAGCATTTTCGCCAATTGGCAATACATAATCTATTTGTGCTAAAAATTCATCAGCGCGTTCTTCAATTGTAATCAGTTCTGTCGGTAATAATTCGACCGTAGGAAATGTGTTGCGCTCACTAATAAGTGCCCTTTCACCTTGATCGTCTATACCATACTGAAAATCTGCTGTAAGCTCATGACCTTTGTCATTAAAACGTGTAATGTAATTTAGGGAGACCTGATAATTATTATCATCTTCGGTTTCTTCTTCAATTCTAATTCTGTTGACTGCTAAATTATTAGCACTATCAAACTCATTCGTATTATTAAAAGTTTCATCATCGTCCTTTCCATTTGACAAGAAGAATGAGCCTGTAAAAGATGTTTTATCAGTTAAAAAATATTCCATTCCTATGTTAGTGTTAAAACCAACATCATTACGATCAAAATCTCTAGTTTCTAGAACTAATGGATTTTCTACAGTACTCGAAAAAAATTGATTGTTCACCACTCCTCGACCAGGCGAATTTCTTGTGTTTACGCTAGTGGTATTAAAAACGTTGAACTTTCTAGTTCTTAAATTAATATTACCTGTAAATCCAGCACCAATTGGATCTTGCACATTAACTTGGACAGAGCCATTTAATCCGAGTACTTTTTCGCGTTTTAAAATTATATTTAAAATTCCCGCTGTACCTTCCGCATCATAACGTGCAGATGGTGAAGTGATGACTTCAACACGCTCTATAGATTCTGCTGGCAAAGACTGTAAAGCTTCTGCTGAGCCAAAACCAGCGATGGCAGATGGTCTTCCGTTAATCAGTATTCTTACATTACCATTACCACGAAGCGCAATTGCACCTTCAGCATCAACCGTTACAGATGGTACGTTTGCGAGTGCATCACCAACAGTAGCACCAGCTGTTGTTAAATCTTTACCAATGTTATAAATTTTCTTGTCTAAACGAATTTGAACTTCTGTAGTTTCGGCCGTAACAACAACTTCATCTAGTAGCTCATTATTCTCCTCTAAACTTACAGTTGGCAATGTAGTATCTGTTGTAAGATTTTGATTGTTCAGTGTTTTTGTTTTGAACCCAATAAATTCAAATGTCACTTTATAAACACCACTCGGCACTTTAATCTTATAAATCCCTTCTGAATCTGAAATTCCTCCTGTTATAATTTTACCATTTAAATCTGTAAAAGCAACCGTGGCATATACCAAAGGCTGGTTGGTCACTGATTCTATAATTTTACCAGAAACCGAAACTTCATCGGTTTTGTTAGAACTTGAATTCTGAGCAAATGCAAATACACCTAAACAAATAAACAGGAAACAAAATATTTTTTTCATGTGGTTAATTGATTTCATAGAATTTAAAACTCAAAATAACTACTATTATAATGATTTGGAAAATAGAATCCTTCAAACGGCACAAATTAAACCCTCAAACACAGTTCTGTTGTTTACAGCATTAAACATGACGTTTAAGGTGAAAATTAAGACGATACCAAGATTTTTATCCTTTCTAGACGATTAATTTATATTTTTAACTCGAAGAATGGTTCAACAGATGATCTTACAAAGGCTCAATTAAAACTAGCCAGCAACGTAAACCGCCATAAATCATTAAATGAAAGCAAGTCTCCTATTCAAAAAAATATCCTCCAGAGAATTAGTATTTGTAATACTTCTTAATATTCTTGTGTTTATTTTTTATGCATTTGACAAGCGTATTCCTGGATTTCAGTGGCATCAAATTCTCTTTTACTTAAATTTTGCAATCGCTGGCCTAATTATTAATTATATCCTGCTGCCAAAATTTTTGTACAATAATAAATACTTACAATTCGCAATTTATATTTGCTTTATAGTAGCTCTTGTTATAATTATTGAAGAAGCTGTATTGGAGCGCATTTTTTATCCTGATACACGCGGAAAACGGTTTTCAAATTTATTTTTCAATCTCCTAAATACAATGCCAACCTTAACTATTTTGGCAGGCTTTAAATTTGCTTGGGATGCGCTTAAAAAACAAAAGGAAGTACAGCACCTAAAAAACTCTGTAAAAGAAAGCGAACTTCAATTTTTGAAATCTCAAATAAATCCGCATTTCTTATTCAATAATATGAATAACCTCTATGCTCATGCCATTGAGCAATCACCAAAAACGCCAGATATCATTTTAGAATTATCTGCTGTTTTACGTTACATGCTTTATGAGTGTAAAGCAAAATACGTACCTTTAGTAAAGGAAATTGAGCAACTTAAAAATTACACTAATCTTCATGCGCTTCAAATTGAGGGTCGTGGTACTGTAGATTTTAAAACCCATAATATCAGCTCTAATTTACAAATTGCGCCACTTATAATTATGGTATTTGTTGAAAACGCTTTTAAACACAGTGCCTCTAGCCAAACCGAAGCTATTAATTTAGCTATTAGTATTAATGTCGATGCGGATAATGTGCTGCATTTTAAATGTTCTAACACTTTTAATGCACTATCAAACACACAAAGCTTATCCAATGGCATTGGACTCGAAAATGTAAAAAAACGTTTAGAATTAATTTATCCGAAGCAACATCAGTTAAAGATTAGTACACAAAACGATATTTATGCCGTTAAGCTGACTATTAAATTGAATGAAACCACATGAATTGCATCATCATTGAAGACCAACAACCAGCCCAACGCATACTTAAAAAGTATATAGATGATACAAATTCCCTAAACTTAATAGGAACTTATACGGATGCACTTGAAACTTTGGAAATGATAAATTCACAAAAAGTAGATTTAATTTTTTTAGACATTCATTTACCGAAACTTTCTGGCATCGACTTTCTAAAAACATTGACGCATCCTCCTAAAGTGATTCTTACCACTGCTTTTGACAATTATGCCATAGAAAGTTATGAGCTAAACGTCGTTGATTATTTATTGAAACCCTTTTCTTTTCCTCGTTTTTTAAAAGCCATAACTAAAGCAACTGATCAAAATATTCAACTAGCAAAAACAGATCAGAATAGTTTAGCAGAGAAAAACACAACAACCATTTTTATAAAGTCGGGCTACGAACACATTAGAATAGACATTGAAGATATCTATTTCATAAAGTCTGATTCAGATTATCTTGAAATTCATCTCAAAGACAAAAAACATTTATCTTCTGATTCTTTGAGCAGTTGGGACGAATTTTTAACACCTAAGGATTACGTTCGCATTCACAAATCGTACATTATAAACACAAAAAAAATAGAAAAAATTGCAGGTAATCAGGTCTATCTTAAAGACAATAAAATTATTCCTATTGGAAGAGCCTACAAAGCGAATTTCTTTAAACAATACTTAACGTAATTTAACAAGGACGCTATTACTATTTTATTTAATTTTAAACATTAGTTAACCAACCTTATTATCATGAAGAATATATGTTCCCTCGTTATGCTTTTCTGCGTGACTCTAATTTCTGCACAAGACTTTTCCATAGACTTATTAAAAAACATGGCACCCAGAAATATTGGTCCTGGTGGCATGTCTGGCCGTGTTACAGCTATTGATGTTGTTAATAACAATACTGATATTATGTATGTTGGCACAGCTTCTGGTGGCCTTTGGAAATCGAACTCTGGTGGCATTACTTGGGCACCTATTTTCGATAAAGAACTCACGGCTTCAATTGGAGCCGTAGAAATTCAGCAATCCAATCCTAGTGTCATTTGGGTTGGTACTGGAGAAGGAAATCCACGTAACTCACTTAATGGTGGTTTTGGCGTTTATAAATCACTCGACGCAGGAAAAACGTGGCTGTCGATGGGACTTGAAAAAACCAGACATATCCACAGAATTATTGTAGATCCAACAAATCCAGATATCGTTTATGTTGGAGCCATTGGGTCGCCTTGGGGCGAACATCCTGAGCGTGGCGTGTTTAAAACCATTGACGGTGGAAAAACTTGGAATAAAATCCTATTCGCAAATAATAAAACAGGCGTCGCTGATTTAGTCATGGATCCTACAAATCCGAATAAATTGATTGCCACCTTATGGGAACACAAAAGAGATCCTTGGTTTTTTAATTCTGGTGGAGAAGGTTCAGGTTTGCATATCACGCACGATGGTGGCAATACTTGGAAAAAAATCAAAGAAAATGATGGTTTTCCTAAAGGAAATCTTGGTAGAATCGGAGTTGCCATTGCACCCAACAAGCCCAATATAATTTATGCTTTGGTTGAAGCAAAGAAAAACGCACTTTACAAAAGTGAAGATGGCGGATTTAAATGGAAAAAAATAAATGACAAGAATGATATTGGAAACAGACCTTTTTATTATTCTGAAATTTACGTAGATCCGCAGAATGAAAATCGTGTGTTTTCAATTTACACGTATGTGAATGTTTCTGAAGATGGCGGAAAAAACTTCAAACAATTAATGCCTGCTTATGGCGTGGATAACGGTGTACATCCAGACCATCATGCTTGGTGGATTCATCCTGAAGATGGCAGCTTTATGATTGATGGTAACGATGGAGGCATGAATATTACGCACGATCGTGGAAAAACTTGGCGCTTCATTGGCAACTTGCCTGTGGCACAATTTTATCATATTAACGTCGATAATGAATTTCCATACAACGTTTATGGAGGCATGCAAGATAATGGCTCTTGGCGAGGACCTGCTTATGTTTGGCGTGCACAAGGTATAAGAAACAGCTATTGGCAAGAAATTAGTTTTGGTGATGGCTTTGATGTGGTCCCAGATAGAGACGATTCGCGTTACGGTTGGTCTATGAGTCAGCAAGGTTTTGTAAGCCGTTATGATTGGCAAACTGGGAACAACTATGGTGTAAAACCAACACATCCAGATCCGGATGTGCGTTTACGTTTTAACTGGAACTCTGCTATAAATATTGATCCATTTGATAATAGCACGCTTTACTTTGGAAGTCAATTTGTACATAAATCAATTGATAAAGGAGAAACTTGGACCATCATTTCTCCAGATTTGTCAACTAATGATCCCGAAAAACAAAAACAATCTGAAAGTGGAGGACTAAGTATGGATGCGACAGGTGCCGAAAACCATACCACTATTCTAGTGATTGAGCCTTCAGAACTAGAAAAAGATATGCTTTGGGCTGGCACTGATGATGGTCGTGTACATTATACCACTGACGGAGGAGCTAATTGGACAGATGTCTCCAAAAACTTAAAAGGTTTACCAGAAGGCAGTTGGATTGCACAAATAAAAGCGTCTAATAAAAACAAAGGAGAAGCCCTTTTAATAGCTAATGATTATAGACGATTTAATTATACGCCTTACGCCTACAGAACTAAAAACTATGGTAAATCATGGGAACGTATTGTAGATGAAAACGATGTACAAAGTTACACCTTAGCTATAGTTGAAGATTTGATTGAACCCAACCTATTATTCTTAGGAACTGATGATGGTTTATACGTATCAGTAAATGCTGGTGACAAATGGACCAAATGGACAGAAGGTTTCCCAACAACATCTGTCAAAGATTTAGTTATTCAGCCAAGAGAACACGATTTAGTCATCGGGACGTTTGGGCGTGCGGCTTGGGTTTTGGATGATATTAGACCTTTACGTGAAATGGCGAGGAATGCTTCAGTTATGAATTCCAATATTGAATTATTTGATCCTCCAACTGCGTATCAAGCAGCATACCAACAACCAACCGGAAGTCGTTTTGGTGCAGATGCCATGTATCATGGTGAAAATCGAGGTGGTGGAGCTCGTTTTAGTTATTTGTTCAATAAGAAAGAGCAGCCAAAAACGGATAAGGATGAAGATAAAGATGACGCTTCGACGTCTCTCAGTGACCAAGAAGAAATGGACTCCGAAAAAGATGAAGAGATCGACAAAAATAGTATCAAGTGGGATTCATTAACACTAAAACTCTATGATGGTAGTCGTTTAATTAGAACTTTAAAAACAAAAGCACCAAAAGAAAATGGGATTCATAAATGGACTTGGTATATGGATGAAGCTGGTGTAGACAGACCCTCGAGAAGAATTCGGGAGAGTAAAAGAGAGTCCGGTGGAGTTTCTGTTAAGCCAGGGACTTACAAAGCAGTACTGCACTACGGAGATCAAAAGTCCGAAACAACGATTAAAGTAGAATCCGACCCACGTTTAGAAGTGTCTCAAAAAAATATTGATGAAGTTTATGCTGCAGCTAAACAGTTAGAAAAAATGCAAGAAACGGCAGCAAATGCGGTGAAGCAATTGATAGAGAGTAAAACAATTGCAGAGACTTATAAAACTAATTTATCTAAACTTGACAAAGAGAAATATAAAGATGAAATTAAAGGGTCTAAATCTATTGCAAAATCAATAGACAGTTTAATAGATAAATTTTTAGGCAAAGTAGATAAACGACAAGGTATTACGAGAAATCCGGAAGTCACTCCTTTACAGCGCTTAGGAAATGCTAGAAACTATGTGTATAACAGTCAAACAGGATTAACGTCTACTGAAACTACTTTAATAAAACATGCAAAAGATGCCTTGGGTAAACTGCTAGGTGAAACCAATAGTTTCTATAATGATGCTTGGAAAGGGTATCAAACTAATATGAAGCAAGTACAAATGGATCCTTTTAAGGAGACTAAGACCTTTGGAATTGACTAGGACTTTTACATAAAGTCTATTTATAATATAGCTGTTATATTGAGCGCAGTCGAAATGCATTAAAAATCTATACGCATTTAGTTTTCGACTGCGCTCATTGTGACACTATTACTTACATTTTATAACAATTTTTTTTTACTCAATCCATTTAAGACCGCTAGAGTCTTCAATTTTAATTTGTTTGCCTTTAGTAGAAATCAAACCGTCCTTTTTAAATTGAGATAAAATTCTAATGGCAGATTCTGTAGCTGTACCAACAATACCAGCATAATCTTCTCGAGATAAAATGATATTTAAATACCCCTGTGAATCCGTTCCGAAATTATCATGCACATGCATCAATATTTCGGCCATTCGCCTTTTCACGGACTTCTGAGCCATATTTACCAATGACGAATCCGATACTTTTAAATCTTCTGCCATATTCTTTAGAACATCCATGGTGAATTTAGGATTCTTCTCCAAATCATTCATAATTTCACTCTTAGGAATAAAGCACATTTCCATATCATTTAGGGCTACAGCACTTAAATTAGTTTTTTGTTCAGAGACTAAAGAACGTTTTCCTAAAAGACCACCTTTTACAACTAACTTAACCACTTGGTCTTTACCATTTTCACTCAATTTTGTCAATTTACAAACACCATCTCTTACACAATACACACCATTTAAAGTTTCACCTTCTTCAAAAATGACTTGTCCTTTTTTATAGTGCTTTCCTGTTTTACAAGCAGATACACGCATTAATTCGTCTCTAGTTAACGATTTTAAGGAGTTAAACTCTTTTACAATACAAGATTCGCACTTACTCATAATGACTGATTTTTTTGGTAGTATTTCAAATATAGTAATAACATGACAAATATCATATTTTAAAATATTAGTATATGTGACCTTTGTTGCAGGTATAAAAGAGCAAATTAATAATGGAAAACGATTCTTGTTTCCACTGTGGTGATGACTGTGGAGGTCATCCAATTACACTTAAAGAAAAATCATTTTGTTGTAATGGTTGCAAGACTGTATATGAAATATTTAACGAAAATGACTTAACCTGTTATTACGATTTACAGAATTCTCCTGGAGCAATTCCTAAAGAAATTGAAGGGAAATACGATTTTCTGTCTCAAGAAAATATCATCGAAAAACTTACGGAATTTAGAAGCGATACTATTGAAATCGCCACGCTTTACATTCCACACATTCACTGTAGCTCTTGTATTTGGATTCTTGAAAACCTCAACAAACTCAATCCAAACATTTCAGATTCTCAAGTCAATTTTGGCAAGAAAACTGTTAGAGTGACGTATAACTCTAAACAAATTGACTTAAAATCTGTTGTGCTTCTATTAAGTTCAATTGGTTATGAACCCTATATAAGTTTAGACGATTTTAAATCTGGGAAAAAGCAAATTAATAGAAGCTTAATTTATAAGCTTGGCATTGCTGGCTTTGGATTCGGAAACATTATGTTTTTATCATTTCCTGAGTATTTTGAAGTCAATGAATTTTGGCTAGAGCAATACAAACCACTATTTCGATGGTTAATGTTTGTGTTGTCATTACCAGTTGTCTTCTACTCTGCCCAAGATTATTTTGTTTCGGCTTTTAAAGGCTTAAAAGCAAAAATTTTAAATATTGATGTGCCCATTGCCTTGGGTATTTCTGTCTTGTTCATTAGAAGTACTGCTGAGATTATGTTCGATTTGGGTTCTGGTTTTTTTGATAGTCTTGCTGGTTTAGTATTCTTTCTTTTAGTTGGTAAATTCTTTCAGCAAAAAACCTATGATTTCTTATCCTTTGAGCGCGATTATAAATCCTATTTCCCCATAGCTGTAACCAAAATAAATACCAAAGGTTTTGAAGAAACCATTCAAGTTTATGATATTGATAAAGGGGACCGCATCGTCATCCGGAATGAAGAGTTGATTCCTATAGATGCTATATTAATAAACGGAAAAGCAAAAATCGATTATAGTTTTGTGACAGGCGAATCGCAAACGGTTTCAAAACAGTCTGGAGATAAACTCTTCGCAGGCGGAAAACAAACGGCTGGAGTTATTGAAATAGAAGCTTTAAAATCTGTAGAGCAAAGTTATTTAACTCAGCTCTGGAGTAATGATGTCTTTAATAAAAATAAAGAAGAAGGTTTTTCTAATATCACAAATAACATAAGTAAACATTTTACAATTGCCATTTTAAGTATTGCCATTATTGCAACTACATTTTGGCTATTTACAGACGCAGGTAAGGCTATGAATGTATTTACCGCTGTACTCATAATTGCTTGTCCTTGTGCGATAGCGCTTTCTGCACCTTTTACTTTTGGGAACCTTTTGCGCATCTTTGGAAAGCAAAAATTCTACGTTAAAAACGCTAGTGTTATTGAGAAATTAGCACAAATCAATACTGTAATCTTTGATAAAACAGGAACAATCACATCCAACAAACACAGCAAAGCCGAATATGATGGAGATTTACTTTCGGATTCCGAAAACTTAGTTTTAAAAAATTCACTTCGTGGTTCTAATCATCCCCTAAGTAGAACCTTATACAGCATACTCGAAGACCATAATATTATTACACTCGATAGGTTTGAAGAACATATCGGAAAAGGTATTGAAGCCAGACATAATGAACAAAGTATGAAGATTGGCTCTGCAAGTTTTGTTGGTAATAGTAGTCAAGAGGTGTCTGTGCTCAACACTGCGGTTCATATTAGTAGTAATGATATTTATAAAGGAAAATTCACATTTTATAACAGTTATAGAAAAGGCGTTTCAAAATTGTTTAATCAACTTAAAAAGCAATTCGATTTGGTAATTCTTTCAGGCGATAATGAAGGCGAACGCAATAATCTTACAAAATTATTGCCGTCTAAAACCAAATTAATTTTTAATCAGAAACCAGAAGATAAATTAGAGTTTATAAAATACCATCAATCCGAAGGAGCAAAAGTATTAATGATCGGTGATGGTTTAAACGATGCTGGTGCATTAGCGCAGAGCGACGTTGGCATTGCTATATCAGAAAATGTCAATGTCTTTTCACCGGCTTGTGATGCCATTTTAGACGCTTCAAAATTTAAGCAATTATATCAGTTTATAAGGGCTTCCAAATCGGCCATAAAAATTATTAAATGGAGCTTTGTGCTATCATTTATTTATAATGTTATCGGATTATACTTTGCAGTCACAGGTCAATTAGAACCAGTAGTAGCTGCGATTTTAATGCCTTTAAGTTCTATTAGTATTGTGGTGTTCACAACAATTTGCACCAACCTTTTAGGACAAAAATTAAAATAAGTTATCCAACATGACAATTGTCATGTTTTTAAAACAGGTTGAATATTATTTTTGACCTATAACTTCAGTAGGTATGAGTGTTATTTATATTTTATTAACAGTAAGCGTCATTGTTGGCGTGGCTTTCTTTGTTGTATTTATTGTAGCAGTAAAGTCTGGTCAATACGATGACAGTTATACTCCTTCCGTTCGCATGCTTTTTGAAGACGAACTTGTAAAATCAAAAACCAAACCATCAACCAACACTAAAACTGACTAATTTTTTAAATATGGAAATGCAACAATTCTATTACGATAACAAAATCGTTAAAAAATTCCTTTACGCAACTATACTCTGGGGAGTTGTAGGAATGCTAGTAGGTTTACTATTAGCGTTTTTATTTTTATTCCCAAACCTAACAGATGGTATTTCATGGCTAAGCTTTGGTCGTTTAAGACCATTGCACACTAACGCAGTAATATTTGCCTTTGTAGGTAATGCCATTTTGCTGGTGTATATTATTCACTTCAGCGTTTATTAAAAGCCCGAATGTTCAGCGATATGCTGAGTAACTTTAATTTCTGGGCTTGGCAATTACTCATTGTTGGAGCGGCTATTACATTACCATTAGGTTATACAACATCTAAAGAATATGCTGAATTAGAGTGGCCTTTCGATATCGCTATCGCTTTAATTTGGGTTGCTTTTGGAGTGAACATGATTGGTACAATTCTTAAGCGTCGTCAAAGACACCTATATGTAGCCATTTGGTTTTACTTAGCTACGTTTGTTACGGTTGCCGTACTTCACATTTTCAATAGTTTAGCGCTACCTGTTAGCTTTACTGGTATGAAAAGTTATTCGGTTTATGCAGGTGTGCAAGATGCCTTGGTACAATGGTGGTACGGACATAATGCGGTTGCATTTTTCTTAACCACACCATTTTTAGGACTGATGTATTACTTCGTCCCAAAAGCAGCAAATAGACCTGTTTACTCTTATCGCTTATCTATTGTGCACTTTTGGTCTTTAATCTTTATCTACATTTGGGCAGGACCGCACCACTTATTATATACAGCATTACCCGAATGGGCACAACATTTAGGTGTCGCCTTCTCTATTATGCTACTTATGCCATCTTGGGGAGGAATGATAAACGGTCTCTTAACCTTGCGTGGAGCTTGGGATAAAGTACGTACAGATCCGGTTTTAAAATTTATGGTTGTTGCCATCACTGGTTATGGTATGGCCACTTTTGAAGGCCCAATGCTTTCTCTTAAAAACGTAAATGCCATTGCGCATTATACAGATTGGATTATTGCCCACGTTCACGTTGGTGCTTTGGCTTGGAATGGTTTCTTAGCTTTCGGGATGATTTATTATCTCATTCCAAAATTATTTAAAACCAGACTCTATTCTATTGGCTTAGCAAATGTTCATTTTTGGATTGGCACCTTAGGAATTATGTTATATGCTTTACCAATGTATGTCGCTGGTTTTGCTCAAGCTAGTATGTGGAAGCAGTTTAACCCAGATGGCACTTTAGTTTATGGTAACTTCTTAGAAACCGTAACTGAAATTATGCCAATGTATTGGATGCGTGCTATTGGTGGGACCTTATATATTACAGGTATGCTGGTCTTAGTCTATAACGTTATTATGACCGTTGTAAAATCTAAAAATAAAGTCACTGATGAATTAGCCGAAGCACCAGAATTAAAACGCGTATCTAAAGGTCGTGTTTCAGGAGAAGGCTGGCACACGTGGTTAGAACGCAAGCCAGTGCTTTTAACTATTTACGCAACAGTTGCTATTTTAATTGGTGGTATTGTTCAAATTATACCAACGATAGTTGTAAAATCTAACATTCCAACTATAAGTAGTGTTAAACCTTATACACCTTTAGAATTGGAAGGTCGAGACCTTTATATCAGAGAAGGCTGTGTTGGTTGCCACTCTCAAATGATACGTCCGTTTAGATCTGAAGTCGAACGATACGGAGAATACTCTAAAGCTGGAGAATTTGTTTATGATCACCCATTCCTATGGGGAAGTAAACGCACAGGACCAGATTTACATCGTGTGGGAGGCAAGTATTCAGACAATTGGCACTTTAATCATATGTACGACCCTCAGAGCACCTCTAGTGGATCAATTATGCCATCCTATAAATGGTTAATTGTTGGTGAAGGAGCGCAGCTCGATAAATCTATGACTGAGAAGAAAATGGAAGTTATGGTGACTTTAGGTGTGCCTTACACAGACGAAGAGATTTCTAATGCACAGACGTCTATGTTAGAGCAAGGAACTGAGATTGAAAAAAATCTATACAATGATCCTGATTTTGTAGCGTCTTACGAGGCAGACAAAGCCGCTTCTGGTGACGAATTTATAGAAATGCGAAACAGAGAAATCGTTGCGATGATTGCATATTTACAGCGTCTTGGAACCGATATCAAAGTAAAAGAAATCATAGATCAAACCGCTCAAAACTAAGTTTATTATGTTCAAATTTATAAAAGGCCACTTAGAGAGTATTACAGGTATTGAAATATACCCAATGATATCACTCCTTATATTTTTTATCTTTTTTGTTGTACTCTTTTATTGGGTATTTACAGCTAAGAAAGACTATATAAACACCGTTAGTAACATTCCATTAGACAACCAAAACGACACTATATTATGAGAAATTTAACGCCATCATACATAAGAGTGCCAATACTCTTTTTTATTATTGCAGGACTTGTTGAATACTTTGTAGATTCTGGCGATCAGCCTGCTTTTATGGAGCAACCTGTAATTTTGTTATTCTTACTATTAGTATTAATGCTATTAATTGCAATCGAAGCTATTGTAAGCTCTATGGATAACATTCTTTACCAAAGTCTGGATGACGAGGGTAAAGCGCGTTACACAGCAAATGCTAATAAGCCATCTAAACTAGTGGCATGGGTTCAGGGAACTTACAAAAATCTACTTGGATCTAAACCAATTGAAGCAGAAGGTGAGATTATTCTAGATCATAACTACGATGGTATTAAAGAATTAGACAATAATTTACCGCCATGGTGGGTCTATTCATTTTATATCTCTATCGTTTTTGCAGTAGTTTATATGGTGCGTTATCATGTTTTTAATGCAGATGACCAATTTGTAGAATATGAAGTTGAATATGCAGAAGCGAATAAAGCTATAGAGGAGTATAAGAAAAATGCTAAAGGTTTAGTCGATTTTAATACTGTTGAATTGTTAGCAGACGCATCAGACCTAAAATCTGGGCAAAAGATATTTGAAGTAAATTGTGTTGCTTGCCATAAAGCCGATGGTGGTGGTGGTATTGGACCAAATCTTACAGATGAAAATTGGATTTTAGGTGGGGGCATTAAAAATGTCTTTAAAACTATTTCTGAAGGAGGTCGGGCCGGTAAAGGTATGGTTGCTTGGAAATCTGAATTAAAACCTCTAGAGATGGCACAAGTTGCAAGTTATGTGTTACAATTTCAAGGCACTACACCTGCAGAACCTAAAGCAGCCGAAGGAGATATTTGGGTTGATGAATCCGTGAAAGCATCTGAAAATGAAGTTGAAGCCGAAGTTCAAACTACCACTGAAGATTCTGAGGTAATAATAGAAGAGGCAAAAACGATAGCTTCAAATAATTAATATACAGAAATTGCTACCCCAAAATGGAAACCTCAGGAAATGAAGTGTTTAGAGACTCAATCGGTACTATTGATGAAGATGGTAAGCGTAAATGGGTATTCCCTAAAAAGCCTTCAGGACCATTATATGAAAAGCGAAAACTAGTCAGCTACTTTTTAATCGCATTTTTATTCGCAGCACCATTTATAAAAATCAATGGTAATCAATTTCTGTTATTCAATATCTTAGAGCGACGATTTAATATTTTCGGTTTCCCCTTTTGGCCTCAAGATTTCTATCTTTTTGTAATGTCGATGCTGATTGGCGTTGTTTTTATAACCCTTTTTACTGTAGGTTTTGGACGTGTGTTTTGCGGCTGGATTTGTCCACAGACTATTTTTTTGGAAATGGTCTTTAGACGTATTGAATATTGGATAGATGGAGACCGGAATAAACAAATGCGTTTACAACGTCAGAAATGGGATGCAGAAAAAATAAAAAAACGTGTCCTAAAATGGTTTATCTTTTTAGTCATTTCCTTCTTAATTGCCAATGTGTTTTTAGCCTATTTAATCGGTGGAGATGAACTTATTAAATACATAATCGAAGGTCCTTTTGAGCATTCAGGCACACTAATTCCATTGCTTATATTTACTGCCGTATTCTATTTTGTATTCGCCTGGTTTAGAGAACAAGTATGCATCATAGCTTGTCCTTATGGTCGCTTACAGGGAGTGCTTTTAGATAATAAATCTATCGTTGTGGCCTACGATTACAAACGTGGTGAAGCAGAAAATGGCAGAAAAAAATTCAGAAAAAATGAAGATCGTGACGCCTTAGGACATGGAGATTGTATTGACTGTAATCAATGCGTCAATGTTTGCCCAACTGGTATTGATATTAG
>NZ_JBGCDQ010000067.1:0-23251 GCF_045105575.1 Winogradskyella sp.
AAAAAAACTTTAACGTGTGTACTTATGTCTATACTATCTCAACCTATTATTACTTATTGGTTGCCTTCAACGAATCAATTTTACGCTGTAAGGCTTCAATTTGGTCGGTGTTATCTTCCACTTTAGGAATGGTCATTAGCGAATCCATTTGGCGTTCCATAATGTCTTCGTCCTTTGGTTCTTCTTTGTAATAGTAACCGATGCCTTCGCTAGCGCGCCATGCTTCGTTGAGTTGGCTATACACTTCTTCGTCCCAAGTGCTTGGATGTTTTACATCTATCCAAATGACATCTCGGTATTCGCTATCTATTAATACTAAATCTGGTGTGGCAGAACCATCAAACTGTTGCGCGTCTGTAGAACTGATGGATGAAATGGTGCCTAAGAAGAACATGCGCTTTCTGCCTGCTATGTTTTTGATGTAGGGTCTGAATTCTACTGGTGTGCTGGCATTCCAATCGTATTCTTTTCGAGATTCTTTTACTTTTAAGGGCATGGCAGATACACCTGCGTAACCTTGTTTTTTAGTAGCATGATCGTAGTAATAGAGTTTATCGGTGCCGTCTGCTGGTACAAATACGCTGTAACTTAAACTGGTACGCTCGTTACCAACGGGTTCTAAACCGAACCAATGGTAAAGGCCACTGTAGGCATCTGAGTTAGAGCCTGCAAAATCGAAATCGGTAACATAAGGTTGTTGGTTTTGATCTTTTGGCATGAGTGGAATTTTAACGGCTGTTTCCATATTCCAAGGTAAAGGATCACTGAAACCACCTAAAAACTTTAAGGATTCTGCGCTGAGTTGTGAGACTTCTTCGGACAAGGTGTTTTGCTTGTTTAAGAAGGGGTAGTTTTTAATTTGATCTGGACTTACATAAGTGCCTTTTCCGATGGTAATACGTTCTATATAATCGTTAAAATCGTGTTCACCATTATCGATAATCATGACTCCTCCAAAGGTTGGGTATGGAAAAAAGAAGCCTTTCCATTTGATTAAACTTACGACTTGCACCCACTGTCCGTCGTCATTTTTCATGTAGAAGGTATCACTAGGTTCGTGATTAAATAACATCCATGGATTGAAACGTTGCACCACAGCATTGTAGGTGTTACGGCTGAACTTTAAGGATTCGCCTATTGAAAAGGTAACATCGATACGGTTTTCGTTAGAAAATCTTGGAAATGGTGACGTGCTGCTCACGGAAAATACTTCTTCGGTATTGTCGCTAATTTGCTGCATAACGTACTTTTCGCTCGGTTGGATGGCCATGGTCCATTTGTTTTGGTCATCGATACGTACTAAATGTGGTAATGAGACATCTTTGGTTTCGCCCACACTTTCGTTAGCCATAGAGAAGATGTTTCTTAAGGGCTGAATGCGTTCGTTTTGGGTGAGTGGCAATTCGTTTATTTCAACTTTATTGAGACTGTTGAATACGTTGTAGGTTTTCATGTAGTCGTACATTTTATAGTGCCAACCGACGACGTATATCATTCCGAAAAAGATAATGAGTAAGGCTAGTATGCCTAAGCGACTGCCTACATTTGCTGACTTTCGGAATTTGCGTAGTCCGAAAATTAACACCAATGCACTTACCAAAATTATGAAGATGTACTTGCGTAAAAACAGTAAGGCAGGTTGGTAATCGTCTCTAAAATAAAACAATAAGACGAGTACTACGAGTACTAACAGAATTACAATGCCTTTTTGTTTTGCTCCTTTTTTCCAGTAATTTTTTATCATGATAAAGACTAAGCCCCTTTGTCCTTTCGGACATTTCCCCAGAGGGGAAAAATGGGAATGTTAATATATTAATTTAATGTTCAAAATTTGTTATTACTTCTAGTGAGACACTTAGACTGCGCTGAGTGTAACATTATTTATTTATCGTTATAATTCTGCGGCCAATTGATTTGTAATCTTTAGTTCAAAGTTAAATGTTCAATTTAAAAGATTACTTCGTCTTACATGAGACCCTTATCTTTTAATCGGTCACGTGCGCTTGGTTTATCTGCTTCGGGTTCTGTTTTTATTTCTTTTTGTGCTTGTTCTATGACTTCTGGTTCTTTGGTTTTTAAATCTTCTATAAAGTCTTTTCCTTTTTCCATCGCCTCATCGACCATGTCTCCGATAGAATCGCTTTTTTCTTCTACGACTTGGGTTGTTTTAATGACGAAATTGGCTAGGTAGGTGCCGATTAGTGTGCCTGTTGCAAAAGAGGCGAAACCAGAGAGTACAAAATAATTTGTAAAGACTTCTATTGGTGTTAAAAACTGTAGTATTAATCCCGTAATGAGAAGGCTTGTAACGATAAATATGAGTCTTGGAATGAGGGATTGTTTGTAAACAAAGCCTTTAGGATTATCAGCACTCATTTGTAACTCCTTACTATTAACAATCTTGTTCAAAAATCGATAAACTCCATTATCATTGGATTCTCTCCAATACAAGAAGATTCCGAATAATATAGAGGCTATAAAAACTATAATGTCAATTCCCATTTTTACTTTGTTTAAGGTTCTTATAAAATTAGTCTAAAAAAATCAAATATTGTTACTAATACGCTCAATTACCCAATCTCTAAAGGAATCGTCCCAAGTATCATAACTTTTATAAAACTGTTCTTTATCATACCAATAAAGGAATAAGACATCTTTTGGCGAAATATTAATTAATAATTTATGAATTAAATCGCGATGCTCTGCTGATAGTGACGAATGTGGTTGGTGTAATGCAAAATATACAGACGGCTCTACAATGTCTTCAATTTTATAAGCATTACTGCGTTCTAATTTTTCGAGATATAACTCAACGCTCATTACTTGTTTTCTGGCGTTGATATCAATTTTATTTAAATAGCTTTTGAAGAGCACTTTATCATTTAATATGTCTTTGATTGAATGTTCTGTATCTTTTAGAAATTGTACTAATTCATACTTTTTAATACGGTCGTAATTTGGGGTTTTTACCATTTGCTCCAAATCGCACTCAATGATGATATGATCTTTTAATTTATCTACCAATTCTGGCTGCTCAATATGATAAATAAGCACGTCGTGAATGGTATCTTTTATGGCTTCTTTATAAGCCGCTTCGCTTTCAAAAACGACAATTGGTTTTATGAAATCTCTCAGCAAATACACTCCGTTGAAGGCTCGGGTATAAAAGGAACTGGTTGAGAAATTTAGTGCGTGTAAGCCTAGATCACGCTCTCTTAAATCTCCATATGTGGTGGCAGAATCTAAGAGTTGCTTATGAAGATCTTCGTCTATAAAATTGTTTTCTCTGTTAAATTTTTCGACGAGTTGTAATTGTTCTTTTTGAATTTGCTCTAGGTTATCTATGAGTCTGAAGGTGATATTAACATTATCGTATTTTAGAATGTCTAATGGCTCATAAAAAACATCGATATTTTGATCGAAATCGATACAAATGGCTGAATCTCTTGTAATATCATTAATTTTTTGTCCGTGCGTTCTAAATACATGTTGCATCATTTCTCTATCGAACGAATGAAACGGTAAATAGACTGGTTTTCCTTTTTGTAAAGGTGTTATGATAATACCATGCGGATTGGCGTCTCCGTGATTAAGGTATTGGGTATTCTTTTTTTCTTCGGCAATCTCTGGGCTCCAGCCTACTCCATCGATATTGAAGGCTGTGAGTTTCGTTTCTGAAAAGCCTAAGGTATTTAAACATTTGTTATAGCGCTCAACTAACTTTCCGCTGATGGGAATGAGTTCGCTTCTGTATAGGTTTGCTTGTTTTAGTTTTTGCATCTTATATTTTTGACACGGATTTCACAGATTTTCACGGATTAATTAGGCTGGATTCTCAGGGTTGTTTTGGAATCGACTTATGTATAGGTGTCTTCTTTTTTAATTTCTTGATTCTAGTTCTTTCTTCATTTTTTTCATATTACCGTAATTTAATGGAATAATGGCACTTAATGCTAAAGGAACAACTATCAATGCTTTAAACGTACTATTATCTTTGATCCATTTTATATTTTTTTTGACACGGATTTCACGGATTTTCACAGATTAATTACGCTGAGATTCTCAGCGTTGCTTTAGAATCGATTTATTTATAGGTGTCTTATTTTTTAATGTCTTGATTCTAATTCTTTTTTAATTTTTTTCATGTTACCGTAATTTAATGGTATAATGGCACTTAATGCTAAAGGCACCACTATTAATGCTTTAAACGTACTATTATCTTCTTTTGTAATTAAACCAAAAACACATATGATAAATAACAGACTCAAAATCCCAATTAGGGCTCCTGTAATTATTTTAACACCTTTTAATTCTCCTTCTAGTTGTGCTGTTGTTTTGTCTTTTAGATTCATTTTATATTTTTTTTGACACGGATTTCACGGATTTTCACAGATTAATTACGCTGGATTCTCAGCGTTGTTTTTATTATTGTTCTATTTATGAAATTCCTGCCTTCGCAGGAATGAGGTTATTAATCTGCGCATATTGCAATAGCATGATTGTTTTTGCGTCTATAATGTCTTCATTCTTTATCATTTTAATGGCTTTAGAAAATGGAAGTTCTAGGACTTCGATTTCTTCGGCTTCACTTTCTAATCCACCTCCTTTATTTACTTTCATGCTTTGGTTATATGCTGCAATGAATAAAAACATTTTTTCGGTTAAAGCACCTGGTGATGTGTATGCGGTTAAGACTTGTTTTGCGTCTTTTATTCTATAACCGACCTCTTCTTCTGTTTCTCTAATGATGGTTGCTAAAGCCGTATCATTATGGTCAATAGCACCTGCGCAAACTTCTATGGACATGCCTTCTTCCTTATTGGCTTCATAAATTGGCATTCTGAATTGTTTGGTTAAAATAACCGTTCCTTTTTCAAGATTGTATAATAAAATTGCAGCTCCGTGTCCTCTATTGTAACATTCTCTCGAAACGGATTTCCATTCATCATTTTTGAATTGGTAATCATAATCAATTCTATCTAAGGTTGCCCATTCTTTTGAAAGGGTTGTTTTTTTTATGTTTTTTAGGTTGTTCATAAGCCTTTCCTAAATCCTTTCCAGAGGAAAGGACTTGACTAACGTATTTTCTGGTTTAATTTGATTCTTACTATACTCTAAATTATATTTTCTCTGCTGATTTTTTAATTAGCTGTGGCAATCTTACTCATATTAGGTTATACCTTTAATGAGATTGCTTCGTCCTTAGTCCTCGCAATGACATAGCATTTCATCTTATTTTCCAAATTGCTCACGCGCTTCAGTTTCAATATTCAACTGGTTCACTCTAGCATCTACTTTTCGTTTAAAGTCAGTATCTGCGATGGTGGCCACGTTATCTAGATAGCGAATGACTTCTTGTCTTCTGATGTCTGAAAAGTTTAAGCCTTTCATATTAGACTTCATTAATTCTTGAAGCATGTTGAACTTTGTCTCATAATCCTTTTTGAAATAAGTCTCAGGATTCTCGAACCAATCTTGTTCTAAATCGAAATCTGTTAATCGTAATGAAATGGCAGATTGAATGTTTCGCACATCTCTAGACGAGAAGAACGGAAATATTTTCTGAATTTCTTTATACAAAGTCGCGTAAAACATGTGATCTGTGTTTTCGTGCAATTTTTCGACTTTGTCAAACGTATCATGCACACGCTCTTCTGATGGGTTTTCGATAGCGTTTAGGATTTCTCCCATGCTATTTGCTAAACCTTGATCTGACAGATATTTGTACACCTCAGGATCTTTCATATTCACAAAGTCTGGCATGGTATCTTGTAGTTTTTTCCACCAGATGTAATCTTGATCTACAAAATCGTGCTCAGAACGTGCACCATCAATTTTAAATCGGCCTTGTACTCTCGATATTACCGCTTTATCCAACATTTCTGGTAAGTTGGTAAATAAACCTATGGAACTATTTCCGTAATTTACAGCATACGCTCCTTCTGTGTATCTTAAAAAGACTCCGATCACTTCCTTTACACCAGCCGAGACTCCTTGTGCCGTTCGTTCTTGTAAATTATTTTCGGCATCATCGATTGGTGCAAAAATTAATTTAGTAGGATCTTGTAAAGGTTTCATCCACTCTACCATTTTTTCGGCAGAACCACCTTGAAAGGTACTAATCAATGTATCTGGCATGGGATGGAATAAAAACGGAATGTCTAAATTATCGGAATGCAATTTTAAACGCGTTGCAATGGCAGCAATTAACATACTTTTTCCTGTTCCTGGAATTCCGTAACCCATAAATACTGGCATAAAGCCACCTAATTCTTGAAACGGATTTTTCTTGGCTTCAAAATCGTAGCTTAACATCCGTTCTGTTAAACGACGTGCAAAGTGTTTGGCATCTTTGTTCCCTACAATTTGTTCGAACTCAATTTTGTTGAATTCTACACTTACTGCTGTGCCTGAAAACATATTATTCCAACCATCTACGGCAAACTCAGAGTTTTCTAACTTATAGGATCTATCTTCTATGGTTTCTGTGTATTCTAAGCTGCTTTTACGGAGTTGAATTTCGGCAATTAAGGCTTCAAAATAAACCACTGTAAAATCGATAACATCTTTATCTGATTTGATGATTTCTGGATGCCCTAAATATTTATCGTAATAAAATAACTGACACGATACTCCTTTTAAAGGAGTCATTAGCGACACTTCAGGAATGCCAGCAAACTTCTGTTTCATTACCGATAAATCGTCAGATGCATGTGGTTTAAGGTCGTGCAGAATTTTATAAGCCGTTGCAAATAACATAAAAGCTGTTGCAGTGTGCATTTTACTTTCGTATTCGCGTCGTCCGGAACTGTCTAATGCAGATTTGTTCTCATTTAAACTCGATAAACCTGAAGCGTCGTAATAAGAATCTTTAATCCAAAGTCCTAAGGTTAACCCTTCTTGAACCGCAAATAAGGCTTGATTTAAATGAATTGGAAGTGCCACCGATTCTGGTAACAGTCGCTTTTTTAACGCCAATATCGTTTTAGAAACTGATGTAACATTGACGCTACTGCCATTATTTGCTCTTGACAGATACAATAAGATCGATTCATCTTTAACGTCGTTATCTTTATTTTTAACGCGCTGACTTTGTTCCCACTGAATCGATTTTAAGTAGGTTGTTGCTTCATCGCGAAGCATGTCTAGTTCGTTTTGTTTTATAGGGAAAGTTGAGTTGTGTTCCATAGCCCTTTTGTCCTTTGGACATTTTCCAAGAGGGAAAAATTAAATTAGTTAATAATTATTTGATCGTATGATAAAAAATTGTCCTTTTTAAATAAGACAACAAGAATCACACATTTATGACTTCACTTTTAACTCAGAAACCTGAATCGGAGCCAAAGCCAACTTATTCATAATTTCTGGTGTTTTGTTATACAACAATTGAATGATTCTGTGTGGTGCAAAGACGTAACGCTGTCTAAACATCGCATCCCATTTCTGGAAGGTTTTTTTACTAAAAAAATTGCCTTCTTGAAATTCACTTACCGATTTCAGTTCATCTATTTTAAAGGAAATGGCATAGGATTCTAACGGAATGTCCTTATTGGCGATACCTTTTAAAATGGCATGTGTGACTTTGTTTTCGTCTTTTGCAAAAACATTATGAATTGGCCCTAAATCCACACGTTTTATTAACTTAGGCAAGACATCTGGCAAACGTTTGTCAATACCATAAGCCATGGTATCTAAAGACATGTCGCGATCTGCAACTGATTTTAATACCGCATAAATTTCGTCGCGCTCTTTAAGTGGGTCTTTTCCGTCGTAATTAAAGTACATGTAACAAATAAACGGTCTGTTATGCGATACATCATAGAAACTCCAACTTACTAAATATTGGGCTGGCGAACCTTTTGGTGCTGGTATAATTTTACCTTGTACAAAACGGTTAAAAATATATTCTTTCTTTGCAGAGGTATAGTACACAATAGATGCCGCCTGAAAGAGTTTGCGCTTGGCAATCGGTTCTTTTTTTCGCATTAAAGTGTCTAAAAACTCTTCTTTTAAAGTATCTACATTTGTGAGTTTTCCTAAGTATTCTTCTCTCAGTGCTAAATCGTTAAATAGATATCTAAATTCCAAATAATTTGGAAAACTAGAATCGGTGACATCGACCTTCATATTTTCTTCATCGTCATACATGTATTTGACACGCATAGCCTCAATAGAATACAATAGTAAATCACTGTATTGTTTAAAAAGCAGGACTTCTTGTTGGTTTAATAATTGTTTTTGCTGTACGGCAACAATGAGTTCTTTTAATGTGAAGTCTATCATTTTATGATAGAACACATATTGTTCTTTGGAATCTAATATTGCGGAATCTAAAGGTGTTACGATCATTTACTTCTTCAAAATTAAAACCTTAAAATATCATTTAATGTTGCTTTTATATTTTCCACCTCTTTACGTGATAGTTGTCCGATTTTTTCATCTAATCGTTCTTTAGAAACCGAACGCACATGAAACGTAAGCACCTCAGAAACTGCCTTTAAACCATTGCTAAGAGACGGTTTTAGAATGAGATTACCTTTATAATTCTTAATCTTAGTGGTTATTGGACAAACAATGACCACCTTTAAATATGTATTGAGCATATTTCCGCTAATAATTACAGCAGGTCGCTTTCCTTGGTGCTCACTCCCTTTAACAGGGTTTAAGTACAGATTCCAAATCTCACCTTGTTTCATAGGTTTTCGGTATCTGCAATTTCTTTAAGGTAATTGGTCATTCCTTCTTCGGCAACTTGCATCACTTCTATATCTTCACCAGCCATTTTATAAGACTTAGCATATTGCGCGCGCTCGAGCTGATCTAAATAGAGTTCGAGGGCTTTTTCAATTAAACGATTTTTTGGAAGCTGAAGCTCCTTTGCCATATTGGAAAGCTTTTCGAGTAATTGATCTGGAAGCGAGGATGTGAATGTTGCCATTTTATATTTATATTTTGTAAATATAATTAATATTTATAATTTAAACCTGTGCTTTATAAGAAATTATGGAATTCGATTTATAAAAATCATCGGGTTATTAGAGCCTTTTTTACAAATGAAATAGTTCTCGACAAACATGAGTTTCTGAAATTATAGTCTCACCTTCATTACCTAAACTCAATTCAGTTCTTGTTTGGCATTCCTTGTGATCGTTGGTATGAGTAATAAAAATCGTTCCTGTAAGAGCTGTTACAATTATTAAAATCGAGGTTAATATCTGTTTATTCACGATTGTATTGCTATTTGAAATTTTCTTCTTGTGGCTCATCCCAACTACGCATCTTTAACATAACCAAAAGCGTAAAAAAAGCCGTAACAGCGGCAACTAAAGCCGTACCAATCAAATATTCATAATTAAAAAACCCATTTAAAATTAAGAATGTAGCAACGAATTCTAAAATTGTTAGCAGTATAATCGTTCTATTTTTCATCTTTATATGTTCTATCTGTTCAGAATATTATCAAAACCGTATTACACATTATTCATCTCTAATTTAAATTGAATTCTTCATCAACTTATAAGATTTGCAAATCTCAATAGTCGGCCTATTTTAAGGATTGAGCAGTATATTTGAGCTTCTCTTTCGATAGATATCGAACGAAAATTTAACACGCTGCTTTTTCAGCAGAAGAGACTAACCATCGCTAAATTATCCTAACAAATCATCATCACTAGCTTCTGGCTTTGGCTCACCTGCTGGTTCACCTCCTCCATCACCACCTGAAGGTGCGTTGGCATCTGCTGCGTAGTAATCTTCGAAAATCTCTTTCATGTCGATTCCATAACGCTCAGCAAAGTTCTTTTGAATAGACTTATCCTTTTCACGAATTTCTTGTAAAGCCTCAGCATAACTGCCATAAACTCCTTGCATTACTTTTTCGTGTACTGGAATGTTATCCATCATTTCTTGTCTTGCCTTAGCACTTGCGGTATGCATTGAAGCCAATGTTTCACCAATATGCTCATCAGTTTTGACACCTAAATGTTCTAAAATCGCCGCAAATTCTTGATCTGTACGTGCCTTTAATGCTACAATGTACCCATCATAATACTTTAAACGCTCGTCTGTATCTGACTTTAATTTTGCGCGATGTGTTTGCAAATTACTACGTAAAGAGGTTAATACCTTAATAGTCAAATTGTGCTTGTGCACAAAACTATCTTTAGACGCTGCTAACGTCGTGTAGGCGTTTTTAAGACCTTCTAACTCTTCTACTTTTTGCTCTAAAGTTGTTACTGCACTTAAGGCTTTAGAATATTCTTCGGATTGTTTATCTGAAACTTCTTCTAAGGCTTGACGCGCTTGTTTTAATAAGGCATATTCGGTTTCTAAATTATCTTCAACTTCTTTTTTCTTTTGAAGTGCTTTGGTATGATTGTTACTCGCTTCTACAATAGCGGTTTTAAGACTCTCCTCGACTTCTTTAATTTCGATTTCTCTGTCTTTTAAACGCTTCACCGCAGCTTGACTTTTAAATGATAATTCATTTAGTAAGGTTTGCACATCGGCTGTTTCAATACGTTGCTGAAACATGGCTTTGGCTTTATTATCTGAAGCATCACGTTCTTTTTGCGCTATTGCTAGTTCAGCTTGCGCATCTTTAATCTTGCTTTTGCGTCCCCAAAGATTGTTCCACCACGTGTCTGGTTTATTTTGCGCATCTTCTAATTCAACTTTAGCACGCTCTAAACGCTTCACAGCATCATCGATGACTTTTTGTTCATTTGCGTTTAATGCCGAAAAACCTTCGAACATAATCCCAACTTCATCTTGGTAATCTGTTAAATCTTTAATAGCATCTAAAAGGGTCGTTCTATCCTTTTCTGCCATATCTACAACATTATCTAATGTTGCATTTAATATTTTCTGACGACTTTCAGGATCATCTTCTTGTGCCAATTTAGACTTCATTTGGTCTATGGCTTTTCCCCAATTTACATCGACTTTTTCAGTTTTTTCGTTGGTATTTGTTTCTAATAAATCAAAATCATCAGACATATGGTATCGTATTTTAAGGTGAATGGTTTTCTATAAAGCAATTTCGACAATTTTTTAGGACTATAAAAACTTTACTTACAAAATATATGTCCTACTATATTCAGAATTGTTACACCATTTTGATTAAAAAGCGGTTTTAATGCGATATTGTTGCAAAAACACATCGAAAAGGCTGCTTTTACCCTCTCTTATTTTTCGTGTTTTTGGTTGGAACGAAATAGTGTTAAAATTTGAATTGTTGATAACTTACTAAATGTGGTATTTCGCCCTGAAACACTGCGCTTTACCGAATATATAATGCATTTTATCGATGAAATTGTGAATTAAAACGGTTGAATTATTTAAAATTAAGTGTTTAACATTGATATTTTTTTTTATATTAGCGTTCTAGAACCCAATTCTAAACCTATAAACTATGTTTAACAACCTGCTTACTAAAGCTTTAGTCGTGACTACTACACAACTTACCATGATTTTAATAGCTGTAGCATCCATATTCCTTGTTTTTATTATAATTGCCATAATTAAGATGTACAAATTGAAGGCAGAAAACAAGAAATTAATGCAGACTAATGCTTATACAGATTACGAAGAGTCTGGAGACGATATTCCTAGCGGACATCTTTATGGTGATAATTAATTACCGTTAAAGATTATTAATTCGTTTTTGCTGTATTTGATGATTCTCGTCTAAACTAATCAGCCTATTGGGAATTGATTTTGTTGCGATGGCCTTTTTATGAATGCTGTCCTTTTTTAAATCAAGCCAATTGAAAGTGAAAATTAAATATTAGAAAAATATATAACCGAAAGAGCCAGCAATTTGCTGGCTCTTTTATTGTAAAGTCGTTTGGTTATTACCTAACTAACTTTCTATACTTAATTCGTTTTGGCATTAAATCACCACCTAAACGTTTCTTCTTATTTTCTTCGTATCCACTAAAGCCTCCTTCAAAGAAATAGACTTGCGAATCTCCTTCAAAAGCTAAGATGTGTGTACAGATACGATCTAAGAACCATCTATCGTGACTAATCACTACAGCACAACCAGCAAAGTTTTCTAACCCTTCCTCTAAAGCTCTTAATGTATTCACATCTAAATCGTTAGTAGGCTCATCTAAAAGTAATACATTACCTTCTTCCTTCAGAGTCATTGCTAAATGTAAACGGTTGCGTTCACCACCAGATAGTAATTTTACTTTCTTATTTTGTTCACCTCCAGAGAAATTGAAACGACTTAAATAAGCTCTAGAATTGACTTCCTTTCCTCCCATCATTACCAACTCTTGCTCATCGCTAAAGTTTTGCCAAATGGTTTTTTCTGGATCGATGTTTGAGTGTTTCTGATCGACATAAGCAATCTTCGCCGTGTCACCTACTTTAAATTCTCCTTTATCAGAATTCTCTTCTCCCATTATCATTCTGAAAATTGTCGTTTTACCAGCACCATTTGGGCCGATAATTCCAACAATACCAGCTTGAGGAAGGTTAAAGTTTAAATCATCATACAATAATTTATCATCATAACCTTTGGCAACACCAACCGCTTCAATAACATTGGTTCCTAAACGTGGACCGTTAGGAATATAAATTTCTAATTTTTCGTCAAGTTGTTTTTGATCTTGACTCATCAATTTATCGTAATTCTTCAAACGTGCTTTTTGTTTCGTTTGTCTTCCTTTTGCACCTTGACGTACCCAATCTAGCTCACGCTCTAAAGTTTTTTGACGCTTAGAAGCGACTTTACTTTCTTGTGCCATACGCTTGGACTTTTGGTCTAACCAAGAAGAATAGTTCCCTTTCCAAGGAATGCCTTCACCTCTATCGAGTTCTAGAATCCAACCTGCTACATTATCTAAAAAGTATCTATCGTGCGTTACAGCGATTACAGTGCCTTTATATTGTGCTAAATGATGCTCTAACCAATGTACCGATTCAGCATCTAAATGGTTAGTTGGCTCATCTAATAAGAGCACATCTGGCTCTTGCAATAGCAAACGACATAAAGCCACACGACGACGCTCACCTCCAGAAAGTACTCCGATTTTTTTATCACCATCTGGCGTTCTTAAGGCATCCATAGCGATTTCGAGCTTCGTATCGAGTTCCCAAGCACCTGCAGCATCAATCTGATCTTGCAGTTCTGCCTGACGGTTCATTAGCTTTTCCATCTTATCAGCATCGCTGTAGACCTCTTCTAAACCAAATTGATCGTTGATACTATTATATTCGTCCAGAATTGCAACAGTTTCAGCAGCACCTTCGCGTACTATTTCCATAACCGTTTTCTCATCATCCAATTGTGGTTCTTGTTCTAAATACCCAACTGTGTAACCTGGCTGAAAAACCACATCACCTTGATAGTTTTTATCGACTCCTGCAATAATCTTTAATAAGGTTGATTTTCCAGAACCGTTAAGACCTAATATGCCGATTTTAGCTCCATAAAAGAAGCTTAAATAAATATTTTTTAATACTGGTGTGTTTGCACCTTGAAAGGACTTGGTTAGTCCTGACATTGCAAAAATTACTTTTTTATCATCACTCATTATGGTTTATGGTTTGTGGTTTATGGTTTGTGGTTTGTGGTTTGTGGTTTGTGGTTTGTGGTTTGTGGTTTGTGGTTTGTGGTTTGTGGTTTGTGGTTTGTGGTTTGTGGTTTGTGGTTTGTGGTTTGTGGTTTGTGGTTTGTGGTTAAAATGTACTACTTTTTAAATTTTTGACCTTTAAATTCTGAATTCCGTAGATAATGCATAAAAGCACCCAATTTATTTTTAGTGGTTTCACACATTTCAGAAAGTGTTTCAAACTGCTGTTGAGAAATATAGTTTTTATCGAATGCTCTATAGGCTTGAGATTTTAATTCACTAGCCGAACCTTTTGAATAACTTAAAAAATTATGAAATTCTTTATTTCCATCTCTATCAAATCCTTCTGCTATATTATCCATAATAGAACCAGAACTACCTTCCATTTGATTTTTTAATCTGAAATTTTCGCAAATTGGTGTTGAAATAATTAACGTGTCAACAAATTTACAAATCTCTCTTGCTCTTATCCAAACCTCTAAATCTTCAAATTTTTCTATTCTTGCCATTAACTATGAACAATAAACTATAAATATTTAAACCCTTCCTTTTAATGCGTTGAACACCCAAGCGATGCAGAAAAATCCACCTCCAACTGCAGCAAATCCCCATCCTGCAACGTCGTCATATCTAAAAGCTCCTAGTGCAATTAATCCAAGTCCTACCGCAATCATTATAGTGGTAGCCCATGCTAAAACTGTATTTTTATTCATTGCCATAATCTTATTTCTTAGTTTTCATTAGTTAGTTGATTTACAAATATCGTGAAATAAACGAAAAAAGCATCTTAAAAATAAGATGCTTTTACCATAAGGTAAATACTCTTTTGTTTAGCTCATAGGAACTTCAATAATAATTAATTCGGAATTATTAGTCGAATGAATTGAAATGGCATCGATTTCTGAAATACCAATCGCATCTCTTTTTGAAAGTGAATGTGCTCCAACTTCAATTTCGCCTTCAACCACAAAAATGTATAATCCGTTTTGTTCAGACTTTAAATTTAGATCTAAGGACTGGTTTGCATCTAAATTCGACCTATAAATGTAAGCTTGTTGACTTATTGGTAGTGCATCATCCACTAACTTATCTTTTGGTGCTACCACAGTTTGAAGCTGATTCTTTTTTCCTTCAATTGGAAATCTACGTTGTTCATAATTTGGCTTCACGCTCATTTCTTCAGGAATGATCCATAATTGAAGAAAATTGACTTCATCTGTTTTACTATCATTAAACTCAGAATGGGTTAAACCAGTGCCTGCGCTCATCACTTGTACTTCATCTACTTCAATAGCACGTTTGTTTCCCATATTATCTTTATGAGATAAGGCTCCTTTTAACGGAATGGATATGATTTCCATATTTTGATGCGGATGCGTACCGAAGCCCATTTTTGGTTGAACGATATCATCATTTAAAACACGTAACATACCGAAATTATTACGTTCTGGATTTTGATAGCTTGCAAAACTGAATGAGTGATACGATTTTAACCAGCCATGATCTGCATGACCTCTTGTGTTTGCTTTGTGTGTTGTTGTTTTCATAATAATAGGATTATTTTAGTCGAATTGCTGTTTATGCTATAGTAAAACCTACAAGGTTTTTGAAACCTTGCAGGAACATTTAATTATACTTCATTTTATTAGACCTGCTAGGTTTGAAAAACCTGCTAGGTCTTTGTAACCTAATTTGGGGTAAGAAACCCCATTTTACCCATTTGATAATCTCGCATGGCTTCCATGATTTCAGTCTGTGTGTTCATGACGTAAGGACCATAGGTTGAAACGGGTTCATTAAACGGTTCACCTGACATAAATAACAACAAGCTATTCTCATCAGCTTCAATTGAAAAGCCATCACCATCTTGATGAAACTGAATGAATTGATTTTTATCTAATTCTAACGTTGTTTCATCATTCACTTTTACTTTTCCTTTTAAAAGGTACAACATGCCTTGATGTGTATCGGAAAATGTAATGGACTCCCTTCCACCGGCTTTGGCTTCGATCATAAAAGCATTTACAGAAGTTTGTGTGGCAATTCTTCCGTAAGTGGTATTTAATTCGCCTGCGATAATTCGGGTGACTACTTTTTCATCTTCTGAAGTGACGACCCTAAAATCCTCATGTTTTACATGTTGATAATTAGCTACCATCATCTTTTTTTCAGCAGGAAGGTTTAACCAGAGTTGAATCCCTTCAATGGTTCCGCCTTGTTTTACAAATTCTTTTGTTGGTGCTTCAGCGTGAATGATGCCACGTCCTGCTGTTGTCCATTGCACATCACCAGCTTTTACAACACTCTCATTTCCTAGAGAATCGCGATGTAATTGCTCACCTTGCACCAAAAATGTGATCGGTTCAAAACCTCTGTGTGGATGCGGTCCTAAATCGAACGGATTACTTTTTTCACTAATGTCATAAGGTCCATAATGATGCAATAAAATAAATGGATCTACCATCTCTACTTGCTGTGTTGGTAAAGGTTGACGCAATCTAATTGGTCCCATATTAACGAAATCGCTTTGTCCTACTGTTCTTATCGTATTTAGTTTCATACTATTTTTATTATATTAGAATAGTTTCCATGGAAACTATTAAGTTAAAAAAATACAGCTTTCTAACTATTGTTAGATTCCTGATTTCTCAAGAATTAAATTAACGCATTTTATCCAATAGATGACTTAATTGTTCAGCTTCTTTTTCGTTTAAGTTACTCAATAACTCATCATTCAAGTTCTTCGGAATTGATGCTAATAAATTAAGTCCATTCTTAGTGATGGCAATCTTAACCACACGTCTATCATGTTCAGATGGTAAACGTTCTATGTAGGTTTTAGCACATAACTTATCCATAAGCCTTGTGGCATTTGGTGAGCGCTCTAACATTCGGTCTTTAATGGTCTGAACGTTTAGAGGCTCACCTGCACCTTTTAATATTCTGAGAATATTGTATTGTTGAGGGGAAATTCCGAAATCTTTAAAGAATTCATTCTGGCAACTCGTTATCCAATTTGCTGTATAAATAATATTGAGTAATGCCTTTACTCTATTATTTTCGAACTTGGAATTGATATCCTTTGCTAAATCTCCCATCTTATGAGTATTCTGTTTTTATTTTAAACTTTCAGCTAATTGGTTCACTTCCTTTAACAATTGATGATTTAATTCTTCATTTGTAATTTTACCATCAGAAAAATTATCACCAAAATTTGGTAAACTGAATGTACTTACAATATGGCCTCCCATAAATACGAAGCGTCCTTTCGCAATATCTAAACCTGTTTCTCCACCTCTAGCGCCTGGTGATGTTGCCATTAATAACATTGGTTTATTGCTCCATAATTTTCCATCTATCCGAGACATCCAATCAAATAGATTTTTAAATACCGTTGCATAAGTTCCATTGTGTTCTGCTAATGATAACACGATGGCGTCCGTTGATTTAATGTGATCTAAAAACTTTTTCGCATTATCTGGTATGCCTTCAGCCAATTCCAAATTCATGCTATACATTGGCAATTCAAAATCGTTTAGGTCTAAAACCGTAACGTTTGCATTACTGACTAATGACGCAGCGTAGGTTGCTAACTGTTTATTGATTGACGTTTTACTATCGCTTCCTGCAAATGCTATTATATTTTTCATAGTTCTATTATTTTAGAATACAAATATAGAACAAAAAATAATATATACCAAGGAAAATAATTCCATGTAACATTATTTTACAAAGTATTCACTTTACTAACATCAATTGGTTTCGTAAATTCGTACCAAACAATTCTATATTCATGGATATCAAATTCAATAAAAACGAAGACCATAATAAACTTCTCTTATCTGATTTAAAAAAGCGTTTCGCCAAGGTAAAACTAGGTGGTGGACAGAAAAGCATTGATAAACATCATGCTAAAGGTAAAATGACGGCTCGTGAGCGTGTTGACTACCTTTTAGATCCTAAAGCTAAATCAATAGAAATTGGTGCTTTTGCTGGAGATGGTATGTATGAGCAATATGGTGGTTGCCCTTCTGGAGGTGTCGTTGTAAAAATGGGTTATGTTAGTGGAAAGCAATGTATTGTTGTAGCTAATGACGCTACTGTAAAGGCAGGAGCTTGGTTTCCAATCACCGGAAAAAAGAACTTACGTGCTCAAGAAATTGCTATTGAAAATCGTTTACCTATTATCTATCTCGTAGATAGTGCTGGTGTTTTTCTACCCATGCAAGATGAAATTTTTCCTGATAAAGAACATTTTGGTCGCATTTTTAGAAATAATGCCGTAATGAGCAGTATGGGAATTACACAAATTGCAGCAGTTATGGGAAGTTGTGTGGCTGGTGGAGCGTACTTACCGATTATGAGTGATGAAGCCTTAATCGTTGATAAAACAGGTAGTATTTTCCTAGCAGGAAGTTATTTAGTAAAAGCTGCTATTGGCGAATCTATTGATAATGAAACCTTAGGAGGAGCGACGACACACTGTGAAATATCTGGTGTTACCGATTATAAAGCGAAAGATGACAAGGATGCTTTAGACAAGATAAAATCTATTGTTGATAAAATTGGTGATTTTGATAAGGCTGGTTATAACCGAACTGACTCCAAAAAACCTAAAGAAGATCCACAAGACATTTATGGCATTCTGCCTAAAAGTAGAGCTGACCAGTATGATATGAAAGACATCATTAAGCGCTTGGTTGATGGTTCTGAATTTGACGAATACAAAGAAGACTATGGTAAGACCATTATTACAGCTTATGCCAGAATTGAAGGTTGGGCTGTTGGTATTGTTGCCAATCAACGAAAATTAGTGAAAACTAAAAAAGGTGAAATGCAATTTGGTGGAGTGATTTACAATGATTCAGCTGATAAAGCCACACGTTTTATTGCGAATTGTAACCAGAAAAAGATTCCATTGGTATTTCTTCAAGATGTGACTGGATTTATGGTAGGTAGTAAATCTGAACACTCAGGCATCATAAAAGATGGAGCCAAAATGGTAAATGCGGTGAGTAATTCAGTGGTACCAAAATTCACCATTATTTTAGGAAACAGTTATGGTGCAGGAAATTATGCCATGTGTGGTAAAGCATATGATCCTAGATTAATTGCGGCTTGGCCAAGCGCAGAATTAGCCGTTATGAGTGGAAATTCTGCTGCAAAAGTGTTGGCACAGATTGAAACGGCCTCGCTTAAAAAGAAAGGTGAAACGATTACAAAAGAAAAAGAAGACGAATTATTCAAAAAAATAAAAGACAGATACGATAACCAAGTCTCGCCATATTATGCCGCATCGCGCATATGGACTGATGGTGTAATTGATCCTTTAGATACCAGAACTTGGATTTCTATGGGCATTGAAGCTGCTAACCACGCTCCTATTGAAAAATCGTTTAATATGGGAGTTTTACAGGTTTGAGTTTAACTAAAGAACAACCCAAGAAACAGCCTCTGTACGTTATATTATTACTAATATTAGCAGCAGAGGCTGTTTTTATTTTACCCTTTGTGTTGCCTCGTATTTTTAGAACAACGTTTTTAGAATCTTTTTCTATTAGTCAAACCGAATTAGGAAGTTGTTTTTCAATCTATGGTATTGTGGCGCTATTTTCATATTTATTTGGTGGACCCTTAGCTGATAAATTCAAACCAAATGTTTTAATGTCAATCGCATTAATTCTCACAGGATTAGGTGGTTTATATTTAACCACTTATCCTAATCTTATTAATCTTCACATCCTTTACGGATTTTGGGGTTTTACCACTATTTTTCTGTTTTGGGCAGCCATGATAAAAGCCACGCGAATTTGGGGAGGAACTCACAAACAAGGTATTGCTTTTGGATTTTTAGATGGTGGTCGTGGGTTGGTTGCCGCACTTTTTGGCTCTGTTGGTGTTGTTATATTTTCATTATTTATTACAAAAGATATTGAATTAACATCGATTGACGAACGACGTATTGCTTTTAAGGAGGTGATTACTTACACGTCTTTTGCGGTTATTACGGTTGGTATTATTGTGTTTTTCTTTTTAAAATTGAATTTTGAAACCACTATAACATCTGAAAACAACTCAAATCTTATTACACTTGAAAACTTTAAAATCGTGATGCAGTTTAAAGCGGTTTGGTTATTAATGATCATTATTCTCTGTGCGTATTACGGTTATAAAATGACGAATTTATTTAGTCAATACGCAGAACAAGTGATGCATTATGACAAAATTGAAGCAGCAAAAGTGGGTACCTACTTATTGTATATGCGACCTGTTATTGGAATTATAATTGGTGTATTAGCTGATAGAACAAAAGCAAGTCTTTGGATAATTGTAGGCTTCTTTTTAATGGCATTAACCAGTTTAGTTTTTGCATTTGGCATTGTGACTGATTCAGCAACCTTGTTGTTTGTGCTATCCATTGGAACCATGGCTATTGGTGTTTACTCGGCAAGAGTTTTATATTTTGCAACGTTAGAAGAATCAAAAATTCCTTTGGCCGTTACAGGAACGGCTGTTGGGTTTATTTCTGTTGTTGGCTATACACCAGATATTTTTACGGGTTTAATAAATGGTTATTTTTTAGATGCTTATAATGCCGAAATTGGACATCAAATTGTATTTGCTATTATGTTTGGTTTTGCTTTAATTGGACTTTTAGCATCTTACAAATTGTATCAACATTCAAAATCAAATACCATCTAATTTCCTTGATGTTCCTTAACTCTTGGTATCATTAACAATTTGGTTTGGCGACCATTCACGTATCGAAATCCGTCTTCGCCCCAAAATCCAGCTTCTTCAAGCATAATTCTGATATCGCGTTTCCATTCTGGAATGGTTACTGTTGTATTGAGTTCAATGGCATAAACGGTATTTTCATGTAAAGGATAATCGCCTGTAACTGGGACGCCTTCTTGAGCATCCCACATGCCTAAGGTTGTACCTGATGAATGTCCGTAAGTGCCTAGAGGATGTGTGTAAATAGAAGGTCTAAGTCCTTCCGCTTTTGCTGCTTTTAAGGATACTGCCAACACTTCATTTCCTGTTTTTCTAGTTTTAAAATTCGACGTAAAGATATCTTGCACACGATTGCCTTCTTTTAAAGCATCGACTAAATATTTTGGTGGTGCTGTTTCATTTGGTTTTAAAACATAGGCTAATTCTTGACAATCCGTATTCAACCTTAAATACGTAATTCCGAAATCGCAATGCACCAAATCACCTGCCATAATCACCATTTCTTCTGGTCTGTCTGAAAAGGCATAGAGTTGATTTTCTTTTACTTCCGCAGTACGCTGCACATCTACTGTAGGATGAAACCACGTTTCTAAGCCTAAATCTCTTACTTTATCGCGCATCCACCATACCACATCGGTTGTGGTTGTAACACCTGCTGTAATTACTTTTTCTGAAAATGCTTCTTCAATAATGTTGTGCGTTATGGTGATGAGCTGATTATAAATCATCATTTCGGTTGCTGTTCGGGTTTCTATCCAACCAATGGCTAAATCTTCTGCTGATGTTACTTTAGAGGCATACCTTTTTGGTAGGTACGACATAAACGCATCATAATCGGTTTTTACAATACCATCTGCAATATTGAAGTATTCGGAATAGTTTAAACCTATAGCTTTTGGCTTGCGTTCTTCAATAATTTCCATTAAGCGTTTCCATTGGTTGGGTTCTTTTTCCTTATCCCAAGCCGACATAATGTTGTCTCCAAAATTGTATCGTGCAACTGCTAATTTTTCTATAGTATTGTTTTCTTTGTTTCTATAAAAGACGAGAATTGTTCTTCGTCTTGCATTGAGCCACGTTGCTGGCAGCATGGTTTTTAACACAGGATCTTCATTGTATTCTCTGGAAATGAGAATCCACATATCAAAACCTGTATCATCCATAAGTTTGGGTAAAAGGTTGTTGAATCGATCTTTTAAAATATTATCGACCACCTCAGCACGTTGTCGTTCTGGCAGAATGTTCTGAGCTTGAAGTTGAACGCTTACAAATAATAAAAGGATAAAAATCTGTTTCATAATTGACAAATTAGATGTACTAAAAATACTTAAATAATAGGTACAAAAAAAGAGCGCAAGTTGCGCTCTTTATATTTTATATAAAAGTAAAGCCTACGATGTTAATCCTTCGCGCTTCGCTTTCTTTTCTTCTTTAAGTTCTTTTAAACGTTCCATAGCCGAACCGAATACCCAATAAGGAATTACAAAGGTTAAAAGGAAAATCATTAACCAAAATCCAATTGTTAATATGGTTAAAAAAGCTAAAAATCCTAAATATTGATCAAATTCGAACATAATTCTTAATTCATTTACGTTTTGTTAGTACAAAGATATAACCAATTAATAAGTTTCACAATAGCATCACCTAGTTTTATTAACAGGAAATGAACAATATTAGATTAATTATAACTTATTATTTTAAATTTTTTACATGATATGCAACCAAACCTTCAATTGGACGCCTTACAAAATTACCAACTTTAAAGCCAAGTTCTTCAGCTACTTGTTTAATTTCTTGTTGTCCGAAATACGCTATAGAACCTGCAAAGTGTACTGGAATGCCTGCTTTTAATTCGTCCTTATATTGCATTATCATGTTTTCAGCAAATAAGCGTATGCCTTTAGTAATGATATTACTGATATATTCAGAATCTTTATTAATAAACATAAACTCTGCATGATCCGCTAAATACGCACTTGGGTTGGTCTGCTTATAAAGGTTATATTTAATAAAGTCTGAATCGAGATTATGCTTATGTGCAAATGCCACACTTATGGTATCTGGCATTTTATTAAAGTAAAAATCTCTAATTAATTGCTTGCCAAAATAATTTCCACTAGCATCATCCATTAATATAAAACCGAGACTATCTACGCGCTGGTGTAAGTCTTTACCATCGTAATAACTACAATTAGATCCTGTACCTAAGATACAGACTACAGCAGCTTCGTCATTAGAATTAATACAAGCTCTCACCGCTGCATAGGTATCTTCTCTCACCTCAACGACTGCATTTTTAAAATACGATTCTAATATCATTTTTAATAACAATCTTGGTTTTTCAGTACCACAACCTGCTCCATAAAAATGGATGTGCGTTACCTCAGCAGCAATTGCCATTAACTCTGAACTTTTACGAATTATTTTATTTAGCTTTTTCTCAGCAACAATAGCAGGATTTAATCCTTTGGTTCTAATTTTATCTAAGGTTTGTTTACCGTCTGAATTTATTGCAATCCAATCGCACTTCGTAGAACCTCCATCTGTTATTAAAATCATAATGTCTATAAATTAAAAATTCCGTGGATAGTATGACTAATTCATCAACCATCACACGGAATTTAAGAATTAATACTAAATACTATAAGTTGTTTACCTTTTGAGCTAAATCAACTAATTTATTTGAGTAACCGAATTCGTTATCGTACCAAGATATCAGTTTAAAAAACTTAGAGCTTAATTCAATAGACGCATCAGCATCAAAAACACTCGTTCTTTCTTCACTTACAAAATCTTGAGATACAACAGCATCTTCAGTATAACCTAAAACACCTTTCATAGAACCATCAGCTGCTTTTTTCATTGCTGCTTTAATATCTTCTAGAGACGTTTCTTTTTTAGTTCTTACCGTTAAATCTACTACAGAT
>NZ_JBGCDQ010000068.1:0-13784 GCF_045105575.1 Winogradskyella sp.
ACTCTAAACTCTAAACTCTAAACTCTAAACTCTAAACTCTAAACTCTAAACTCTAAACTCTAAACTCTAAACTCTAAACTCTAAACTCTAAACTCTAAACTCTAAACTCTAAACTATTTTAATAATCTCCCAAAGTTTCAGGATTTTGAGCTAAACCTATAGCCAATTGCTCATCATTAGGTGCTTTTCCATGCCAAGCATGTGTGTGCATCATAAAATCCACGCCATTGCCCATTACGGTGTGCAGTAAAACACATACAGGCTTCCCGTTTCCAGTTAACGATTTTGCTTCTTTTAAACCTTTAAGCACAGCTTCTAAATTATTACCTTCTTCAATGTCTAAAACGATCCAGCCAAAAGCTTCAAATTTTGCTTTTATGCTTCCCATTGGCAATACATCATCGGTAGCGCCATCAATTTGTTGCTCGTTTAAATCGATGGTACAAATAATATTATCCACCTTCTTGCCAGCAGCATACATTATAGCTTCCCAATTCTGACCTTCTTGTAATTCTCCATCTCCATGAAGACTATACACTAAATGATTGTCATTATTTAATTTTTTTGCCTGTGCTGCTCCAAGCGCTACAGACATGCCTTGACCTAATGAGCCAGATGCGATTCTGATTCCCGGAAGACCTTCATGTGTGGTTGGGTGACCTTGTAAACGCGAGTTGATGAGTCTGAAGGTATTCAGTTCTTCAACAGGAAAGTATCCAGATCTTGCTAAAACACTATAGTAAACAGGTGAAATATGTCCGTTTGAAAGAAAAAATAAATCTTCTCCAATACCATCCATATCAAAATCAGCCTTAGTTTCTAAGAGTTCTTGATAAAGTGAAACAAAAAATTCGGCACAGCCTAGAGATCCACCTGGATGACCAGAGTTTACTTTGTGTACCATTCGTAAAATATCTCTACGAACTTGTGTAGTTAAATCGGTTAATTCTTTAATGTTTGGCATGTTTTGTTGCTTATAATTTGTGCTACAAAAATACCTTTTTACTTAAGTCTTTCAAAAGTTGACATGATGCACTTATTAACGAATTGCACGATTTGCTAACAATAGTATTAGAATTCCAAATTCCAAATTCTAAAACCCAAAAGCCAAAAGCCAAACGCTAAATTCCAAAAGCGAAATACATCATTCAGGATTTTAATTCTAATTTAAGACGGAATACTAAGGAGTTATTTATATTTGCCGACTGACTTATAATTCATAATACAAGTATATTGAAAGTTTGGGCAACCAAAGGAAATTTTAATTGCCAACACGATAGTTGTATTCGGTGAAACCAATGGTATACGCTGAAAAACATTAAGTATAACACATGAAGTTTAAAAGAGTAGCAAACGATAAAGAAACCAAGGCGAGAGCAGGAACGATAACAACAGATCATGGTACCATAGAAACACCTATTTTTATGCCAGTTGGTACTGTGGCTTCTGTAAAAGGAGTGCATCAAAGGGAGTTGAAAAATGATATTAATCCAGATATCATTCTTGGAAACACCTATCATTTATATTTAAGACCGCAAACTACGATCTTAGAACAAGCTGGTGGTTTGCATAAATTTATGAATTGGGATCGCAATATTTTAACTGACTCTGGTGGTTATCAAGTATATTCATTATCTGCAAACAGAAAAATTAAAGAAGAAGGTGTAAAGTTTAAATCACACATTGATGGGAGTTACCATGTATTTACTCCAGAAAATGTGATGGAAGTTCAACGCAGTATTGGCGCAGATATCATTATGGCGTTTGATGAATGTACGCCTTATCCTTGCGATTATAATTATGCGAAGCGTTCTATGCATATGACGCACCGTTGGTTAGAACGTTGTTTAACACATCTCAAAAAAACACCATTTAAGTACGATTATGAACAAACATTTTTTCCGATTGTTCAAGGCAGTTGTTACAAAGATTTAAGGGAACAGTCTGCGGAATATATCGCCAATGCTGGTGCTGAAGGAAATGCTATTGGTGGTCTCTCAGTAGGTGAACCAGCAGAAGAAATGTATGCCATGACCGAAGTGGTGTGTAATATTTTACCAGAAGACAAACCGCGTTACTTGATGGGAGTGGGTACACCAATCAATATTTTAGAAAATATTGCGTTAGGTGTAGATATGTTCGATTGTGTAATGCCAACACGTAATGCCAGAAATGGCATGTTGTTTACAGCTCATGGTTCTATAAATATTAAGAATTTGAAATGGGCTAATGATTTTTCGCCTGTGGATGAGATGGGAATTACATTTGTAGATACGGAATATAGTAAAGCGTATTTAAGACATTTATTTACTGTGAATGAACTTTTAGGAAAGCAAATAGCAACCATACATAATTTAGGATTCTATTTATGGTTAACTCGTGAAGCAAGAAAACATATTATTGCTGGTGATTTTAGAGCATGGAAAGAGAAAATGGTAAAGCAAATGGATAATCGATTATAGAATTTAAATTTGAAATGGCGAAGTGTGCCTTAAAAGTGAATTTAGGGATATTTTTTTAACACTATTTTTTTAAAAAAAACTAACGTCATTTTGATTTAACGACGAAATTATTAAACAACAAACAACAAACAACAAACAACAAACAACAAACAACAAACAACAAACAACAAACAACAAACAACAAACAACAAACAACAAACAACAAACAACAAACAACAAACAACAAACAACAAACAACAACTTTGAAAATCCTTGATTGGTACATATTAAAGCGTTATTTATTTACATTCTTAATGATGTTATTACTGTTTATTCCTATTGGAATTACAGTGAACTTAGCAGAAAAAGTAGGTCGTATTATAGAAAATAACGCTCCATTAGGAGAAGTGGTCATTTATTATATGAATTTTACGGTTTACTTCGCAAATTTATTATTTCCGTTGTTTTTGTTTTTGTCTGTAATTTGGTTCACCTCTAAGCTAGCTAATAATACAGAAATTGTAGCCTTTTTAAGTTCGGGAGTATCATTTTCAAGATTTTTAAGACCTTATATAATAGGAGCAACTATTGTCGCCAGTTTAGGTATGTTTTTAGGAATGTATTTAGCTCCAGTAGCAAGTCAAGGGTTTAATGAATTTAAATTTAAATATTTAAGTAAGCACAAAAGCGTGCAGCAAACCAAGGACGTGTATCAACAAATTAATGATAACGACTATATTTATGTAAGTAATTTTATTCCTAGAAATAACTCAGGACAAAACTTTACGTACGAGCATTTTGAAGGCAATGAACTAAAATATAAAATGTTTGCAGATAGAATCAGCTATATTGAAGCAGACAGTGCTTACAGACTGACCAATTATATGAAACGTTCGTTTGAAAATGGTATTGAAACCATTGAAAAAGAAAATCGAAAATTATTAGACTTACCCTTTGAGCTTGAAGATTTAACACCTGTACAGTACGCAGCAGAAACAAAATCTTATGGCGAATTATTGCGTTTTATTGCTGCCGAAAAAAGACGAGGTTCACCCAATATTGGACGTTACGAAGTGGTTAAATTAAGAAAATGGAGTTTACCTGTCTCTATTTTTATTCTTACAATTATTGCCGTTGCTGTATCGTCTGTAAAGAGAAGAGGTGGTATGGGAGCTAATCTTGCCGTTGGTATTGCCATTGCTATGATTTATGTGTTTTTTGATAAAGTTTTTGGTGTTATGGCAGAACAATCTGATTTTTCGGCTGTAGTAGCAGTATGGTTTCCTAATGTAATATTTGGTATTTTAGCCATATACTTACTGCAAAATGCCAAACGTTAAATTTAAGCACTATCTACATTTACATTTTCTGGTTATAATAGCTGGTTTTACAGCTATTTTAGGAAAAAAAATCACCATAGATGCTTTAGATTTAGTTTGGTATCGCATGGCAATTGCCGGAATTTTAATGTTCATCTACATAAAAATTATTAAGTTAAATATTAAGATTTCAAAACAAACGTTTTTACAATTTTCAGTAGCAGGTGTTATTATTGCCTTGCATTGGATTACGTTTTTCGAAGCCATTAATCAAGCCAATGTTTCTATAGCTTTGGCCATGTTTTCCTCAGGTGCTTTTTTTGCTTCTTTCATAGAACCTATCTTTTTCAAACGTCGTATTCTAGGTTATGAAATTGTTTTTGGTCTCGTGGTGATATTGGGAGTTTTTCTTATAACAAGTAGTGAAATGGGCTACATCAATGGTATAATTCTAGGTTTGTTTTCGGCTTTATTTTCAACACTTTTCGCCGTAATTAATGGTCGTTTTATTGAAAAACACAGCGCTACAGTGATTTCGTTCTATGAGTTTATTAGTGGAGTAATTTTTTTAACCGCATTTATACTCTTATCAGGTAAAACATTTAATGCAGAGTTTTTTACCTTATCTAATGAAGATTGGCTGTATTTGTTTATCCTAGCTTCGGTTTGTACAGCTTATGCTTTTATTGGTTCTGTAGACGTAATGCGTTATATAAGTCCATTTACAGTCATCTTAAGTTATAATTTAGAACCACTTTATGGCATTGCTATTGCCTTATTTTTGTTTCCTGAAACAGAACAAATGTCACCACAATTTTACATAGGTGCTATTCTCGTTTTAGTCACCGTTTTATGTGATGCTGTTTTCAAAAATTATAAAGGACGAAAAAACAAAACAGGTGCAATAACCGATTAAAGTTTTTATATTTTATTTGATTATGTCTATTTTTGATAAATAAGACAAAGAGAACCTACTTTTTAAATATTCTTTCTAAAAAGTAAAATAGAATACGTAGGTTTGTCTCAACTAACACAATTAAAAACAAACTTCAAATTGTATGGAATACTTAGAGTTTGAATTACCCATAAAAGAATTAGAAGACCAGCTAGATAAATGTCAGATTATAGGAAAAGAAAGTGATGTAGACGTCACAGAAACCTGTAAGCAAATTGAAAAAAAGTTAGCGGAAACTAAAAAAGATATTTATAAAAATCTTACGGCTTGGCAACGTGTGCAACTATCGCGTCACCCAAATAGACCTTATACTTTAGATCATATCAAAGCACTTTGCGGTGAGACGTTTTTAGAATTACATGGAGATAGAAATGTAAAAGACGACAAAGCCATGATTGGCGGTCTTGGTAAAATCGGAGACCAAACGTATATGTTTATAGGGCAACAAAAAGGATTTAATACCAAAACCAGACAATACCGTAATTTCGGAATGTCTAATCCAGAAGGTTACCGTAAAGCATTACGCTTAATGAAATCTGCTGAAAAATTTGGTATTCCTGTTGTCACATTAATTGATACACCAGGCGCTTATCCAGGTTTAGAAGCTGAAGAGCGAGGACAAGGAGAAGCTATTGCCAGAAATATTTTAGAAATGGCACGTCTTAAAGTTCCAATTATCACCATCATTATTGGTGAAGGTGCATCTGGTGGAGCTTTGGGTATTGGAGTAGGAGATCGCGTGATGATGTTAGAAAACACATGGTATTCTGTAATCTCACCTGAATCTTGTTCCTCAATTTTATGGAGAAGCTGGGAATATAAAGAGCAAGCAGCTGAAGCTTTGAAATTAACGGCAAAAGACATGAAACGTATGAAACTTGTCGATCAAATTATAAAAGAACCACTAGGCGGAGCACATACAGATAGAGCTAAAGCATTTTCTGCTGTAAAAGATGCTATTTTAAAGTCTTATGAAGAGCTTAAAAACTTATCACCAAAGGATCTTGTGAAACAACGTATGGAAAAATACGATGCCATGGGAGTCTATAAAGATTAAATCCAATAAACATAGGGTACTAAAAAAAACTGAAGCTATGGCTTCGGTTTTTTTTGTCGCTATTAACAATAAATCAAAGTTATTAACAGTTGAATTGTTGACGACATGTTAAGATTGAAAATCAATCAAAACAAGTTCATCAACACTATTTAGCTATTTTTGTTACTTATGAAACAACCCAATCCAGTACAAGGCTACAAGGTCGATAAAAGCACTATAATCAGCTTAGAGAAAGGAAAAATTCCACCGCAAGCACCTGATTTAGAAGAGGTTGTTCTTGGTGCAATGATGATTGATAAAAAGGGTGTTGATGAGGTTATCGATATCTTAAGTCCAGATTCATTTTATAAAGAAGCTCATAAACACATCTTCGAAGCTATTTTCAAATTATTTGAAAACAGTGAGCCTATTGACTTATTAACCGTTTCAAGTCAGTTAAAGAAAGATGAAAAGTTAGATGCCGTTGGAGGCGATTTTTATCTTATTTCGTTAACACAACGTGTCTCTTCTTCTGCGCACATTGAATTTCATGCTAGGATTATTCTTCAAAAGTACATTCAACGCAGTTTAATTAAAATTTCCAACGAAATTATTGAAGAAGCTTATGACGAAACCAGAGATGTTTTCGATCTTTTAGATACTGCTGAAGCTAAATTGTATGAAGTTACTCAAGGTAACGTTAAAAAATCAACAGAATCGGCTCAGAGTTTAGTCATTCAGGCTAAAAAGAAAATTGAGGAGATGTCTAATAAAGAGGGTATGAGTGGTGTGCCTTCAGGTTTTGATAAGCTCGATAAACTTACATCGGGTTGGCAACCAAGTGATTTAATTATTGTTGCTGCGCGTCCTGGTATGGGTAAAACGGCATTAACGCTTACTATGGCAAGAAATATTGCCGTAAACAGTAATATTCCTGTCGCTTTCTTTTCTTTGGAAATGTCCTCAGTACAATTAATAACCCGTTTAATTTCGAGTGAAACAGGCTTGTCTTCAGAAAAATTAAGAACAGGAAAACTTGAAAAGCACGAATGGGAACAACTCAACGTTAAAGTAAAAACCTTAGAAAAAGCACCGTTATTTATAGATGATACTCCATCGCTATCCATTTTCGATTTAAGAGCAAAAGCACGTCGTTTGGCATCGCAGTTTGGGATAAAAATGATTATGATTGATTATTTGCAATTAATGACTGCAGGTGGAAGCCAGAAAGGCGGTAATCGTGAACAAGAAATTTCTATGATTTCTCGTAACCTAAAAGCATTAGCGAAAGAATTAAGTATTCCGGTTATTGCGTTATCACAATTATCGAGAGCTGTGGAAACACGTGGTGGAAGTAAACGTCCTTTATTATCAGATTTACGAGAATCTGGAGCGATTGAGCAAGATGCCGATATTGTATCTTTTATTTACCGACCAGAATATTATAAGATTGACGAATGGGATGATGAAGAACGCTCGCCAACCGAAGGTCAAGGTGAATTTATTGTGGCAAAACACAGAAATGGTGGTTTAGAAAACATCCGATTAAAGTTTATCGGTCACTTAGGTAAGTTCGATAATTTAGATGATTTTGATACTCCTTTTGGCGAATTTCATTCTAAAATGAATGCTGCGGCAAATGATAATACATTTACACCAGATAAATTCCCTTCTGCATCAGATGCCTTTGGTGGACCAGAGGATGATGGTGTTCCTTTTTAACAGGTTTTTAAGGATTTCAACATTGTTTTTTAACCTATCTTTACCGTCGCTATTTAAAAAGAAGATTGCCTCATGTTAGACCAAAGACGTACAACAAATGTTTTGTTGATAATCATAGTAGTTCCTTTATTGTTCTATTTATTAAAGATTTTGTCTTTTATATTTATTCCGTTGATTTTTTCAATGTTTATTGCATTATTATTTCTTCCTATAATGCGATGGTTAGGACGCAGAAATATACCAAAAGTACTAAGTATCATCATTGTTTTGTTAATTGTTGGTATCGGCTTAAAATTAGGTGTTGAATTGATACAACTCTCAAGCCGACAAATTTTGGCAAATAATACAGAGTTTTTATCAAAAGCCGAATTGAAATTAGCAGATCTAAAACTCTACTTGTTTGATAATTTTGGTATTGAATTTGAACAAGAGCATAGTTTTCTTGGTCAATTTTTTCAGAAAGAAAATTTGGGTTCTACCCTTGGGTTTTTAAACTCATTTTTAACTGGTTTGTTAATGACCGTATTCTTTGTAGTTCTGTGGTTAGCAGAATCCATTAACGTTCATAAATTATTAAATAATACCTTATTAAAGCGAAAACATACGTCGATTAAAACCTTCATGAAAATTGAAAATGATTTAATTAAATTCATAAAAGTGAAGTTTTTAGTCAGTGCCTTAACAGGATTATTCACTGGACTCATGTGCGTATTTTTTGATGTTAGTTTTCCTATTTTCTGGGGATTATTTGCCTTTGCTATTAATTTTGTGCAGATGGTAGGTTCATTTATATCTGTGATTTTATTATCTATTTTTGCCTTTGTAGAATTAGATCCAACAAGTACATTATTCTTTTTCATATTAGCCATTAGTTTAGTACAAGTGACGTTTGGAGCTGTTTTAGAACCTATTTTTATGGGAAAATCTTTTTCTATAAATGTCATTGCCGTATTAGTCATGTTGATGTTTTGGGGATTTCTTTGGGGAATTCCAGGTTTAATTATGGCAATACCGATTACCGTGTTTATCAAAATTATTTTAGACCAGTTTGAAGGTACCAAAGTCATAGCAAGTCTTCTTTCTGGGAATGAAACGACTTTAGAGTAAATCTCACTATTAAATCCTAAAAATTATAATTTTAAGTATCTTTCTACTCTAAAATTATAGTTATGGTTCATGGTACACACAATGCTTTAGAAGATTCTAGAAATAATGATATTCTTATTTCAATCAATGATCAATTATTTCCACGAAACGACGCTAAAATTTCTGTTTTCGATAGTGGTTATTTAGTTGGTGATGGTATTTGGGAAGCTTTACGATTGCATCATGGTGTACTGGTTTTTTTAGAGCATCATTTTGAACGTTTATGGAGTGCAGCAGCATCCGTTGGTATGCATTTACCGTTTACTAAAGACGAGTTAACTGCTAAAGTTTGGAATACGCTCAAAGCAAATAAGATGACAGACGGAGTTCATGTAAGAATCATGGTAACTCGTGGCATCAAAAAAACACCTTCGCAAGATCCGAGACTGACGATTTCTGGACCTAATGTGGTCATTATTCCAGAATATAAAACAGCGTCTAAAGATTCAAAAGAAAAAGGCATTACACTTTTTACGAGTACCATTAGACGAGGTTCTCCAGATTATTTAGATCCAAGATTAAACTGTCATAGTAAACTTCACGAAGTGCAAGCGCTCATCCAAGCCATACAAGCTGGTGCAGATGAAGCTTTGATGCTCGATATTCATGGTTTTGTGTCCACCTGTAATGCGACTAATTTTTTCATCGTAAAGCATAATGAAGTTTGGACTTCTACGAGTAAATATTGTATGAATGGCATTACAAGAGCCAAAGTAATTGAAGTTTGTAAAAACAATAATATACCCTGTTTTGAAAAAGACTTCTCCCTTTTTGATGTTTATAGTGCTGATGAAGCCTTCGTAACAGGAACTTTTGGTGGCTTAACACCAGTGACTAAAATCGATGGACGACAAATAGGTGAGGGTAATTACGGATCAACCACAAGAAAGCTCGATAAATTATACGAAGCCTTAATTGAAGACACCGTAAATAATGGATAGTATAAAACGTATTTGCCTATGGTCCGGACCACGAAATATCTCAACGGCATTAATGTACTCCTTTGCACAACGCGGAGATACTAAAGTTTTTGACGAACCTTTATATGCTTACTATTTAAAACACCATCCTGAAGCGCACAAATATCATCCAGGTACTAATGCTATTTTAAAGTCTATGGAGAATGATGGTGACAAAGTAGTGGATATGATGCTTAAAAATGGTGAAAAACCAGTGTTATTTTTTAAGCACATGACGCATCATTTGTTAGGTTTAAATCGTGATTTCATGAAGAAAACCATTAATATTATTCTAACAAGAGACCCAAAAGATATGTTGCCTTCTTTTGATAAGGTGATTCGTAACCCGACTATTGATGACGTAGGTTATGCGCTTCATGTAGAATTGCTGAATTATTTTAAAGCCAATAATATCCCTTTTGCTGTTTTAGATTCTAAGAAGGTATTGATAAATCCAAAAGCAACCCTCCAGAAATTATGTGACTTTGCAGATATTTCTTTTGATGATAAAATGCTGTCGTGGCCACAACATCAGCGACCAGAAGACGGTGTTTGGGCAAAATATTGGTACGCTAATGTGCATAAGTCAAATGGTTTTATGAAACACAAGGTTAAAGATGAACCATTTCCGAAGCACTTAAACGCTTTATTAAAGGAGTGTCAACAGTATTATAACGCGCTTATTAAATTTTCTCTTTAACGATTTGTCGTTTGTTTAATTCTAAGGCCAGAGCTATCTTGGTGTCAATTAAACCTTATTCAATTTTTGGGTATTTGACTTTTGTAGGTAGAAGTATGAAAGAGAAGTCATATCGAAGTTCTTAGAAGCTATTTTTATCTGAGTACTTGCAAATGTTTTTTAACTTTGGTTTCCGTCTTAAAAGAATTATAAATAAAGAGATGGAAGACTAAAATTTAGTTATATTTCGTTCTAATATTATGAAATTGAAAAATTTATTAATTATCCTTTTTATGCTCTTTTTGAGTATCAAAGTTCATGCGTCGTATATTCTAATTCCGATGGATGCTGAAACACAAGAGAATCACCTTAAAGCTTATGGAGTTACCTATTGGTCTTTAGAGCGCGAGCTTAAGGTAAAATGGCTTCTTAATTATAGAGGAGGCTCTTTTTTATTGCCAGATGCTGAAATTCTTCAGCGCGAATGTCAAATAAGAGGGGTTTCGTTTGAAGTGATTTCTGATGCGAAAGCTGCTCAAATTTTGGAAGAAATTGCAAGTCCGGCTGTAAATCAAGAAGCCGTTGTTTTAGAAAAAGCACCAAAAATTGCGGTCTATACTCCTTATGGAAAGCAACCTTGGGATGATGCGGTAACTATGGTGTTGACCTATGCTGAAATTCCATATGAAACCATTTACGATGAAGAAGTTTTAAAAGATGAATTGTTACTCTACGATTGGTTGCACTTACATCATGAAGATTTTACAGGACAATATGGTAAATTTTACAGAGCCTATCGTTCTGCAGCCTGGTATATTGAAGAAAAGAAAAATGCAGAAGCTCTAGCAGAGCGATTGGGTTACAGTAAAGTTTCTGACGCCAAGTTAGCTGTGGCTCTTAAAATCAGAGATTATGTTGTTGGTGGAGGCTTTATGTTTGCCATGTGTTCTGCAACAGATAGTTTTGATATTGCACTTTCAGCTGAAGGCATAGATATTTGTGAACCGATGTTTGATGGTGATGGCAGTGATCCAAGTTATCAGAATAAAATAGACTATACCAAGACCTTTGCTTTTAAAGATTATATATTAGAACGTAGCCCAAATGTTTATGAATTTTCGTCAATTGATATGACTCAGAAGCGAAAAATTCCTAAAACAACGGATTATTTTTCTTTGATGGAATATTCTGCGAAGTGGGATCCAATTCCTTCTATGCTTACACAAAGCCATACCGCTTTAGTTAAAGGGTTTATGGGACAAACTACCTCGTTCACCAGAGACCTTATAAAATCTAATGTGTTGGTAATGGGTGAAAATAGAACCAATGGCGAAGCAAAATATATTCATGGTATCAAAGGAAAAGGCTTTTTTACATTTTACGGAGGTCACGATCCTGAGGATTACACACACAGAGTAGGAGATCCAAAAACTGAATTAGACTTACATCCAACATCACCTGGTTATCGTTTAATTTTGAATAATGTGTTGTTTCCTGCGGCTAAAAAGAAGAAACAGAAGACATGATATTAAAGATTTAGTTTGAAATTCCTAAAGTAATATTGAATGCAATGTTTTCAAAAAGAAATAAGACTTAGGTCGTTTCCGAGAGGTTTTCATTTAGTTACTTCTGAGGTGTTGAATGCTATTCCAGAAATTAGGAATATTACTATTGGTCAATTACAAGTATTTATAAAACATACCTCTGCAAGTCTTACTATAAACGAAAATGCAGATCCTACTGTGAGATTAGATTTTGAAAGCCATATCAACAAAATGGTTCCTGAAAATCAGGCGTATTACAAACATACTTTAGAAGGTTCCGATGATATGCCAGCCCATTTAAAAGCATCTTTAATGGGAGCTTCGGTTCAAATCCCAATTACAAACGGACAACTAAATCTGGGAATTTGGCAAGGTATCTATCTTTGTGAACATAGAAATAATGCTTCAGGAAGACAATTAGTCCTTACAGCTTTCGGAAACTAAGGATTCTAAAATAAGTTCTACTCCAAACTCATCATTGCTGGTCGTTTCAAAATTCGCAACAGCCTTTACATTAGGATGTGCATTAGACATGGCATAGCTATATTTGGCACATTTCAATAGTTCCAAATCATTATTGTAATCTCCAAAAGCCATGGTTTCTGATGGTTTTATATGATGAATTTTTTGCAGAAAAGTCACTGCATGTCCTTTATTGGTGATGGCATCCGAAATATCTACCCAGTGATTTCCTGAAACTACGACGTTGAATTCGGGCTTTAAATGTTTAACGAATGGATAGATATGCGCTTCAGAATTTGTAGTATGATATAATGCTATTTTTATAACAGCGTCTTTGATGTCTTCAAAAGTATCAATGATGGTATAATTAGAATAATATTCTGAAAAGGTATGGATTAAATCATCTTTAGTTCTTAAAATAAAGGCTTTCTGTTTGGTACAGAAAATAGGGTAGGTGTCTTTAAGATTTGAAACTAGATGGTATAATTCTGATAATTTCTCAGTTGGAATACTATTAGCAAGTAAAATTCTTTCATTTTGAATAATGAGGCCTCCATTTTTAGCTACAATAGTGATATCCTCTTTTATAGGTTGAAGTTTTTCTACAATGCTATAATAGGGTCTACCACTTGCGGCAACAAACATAATATGTTGTTGTTTTAGTATTTTGAAGACTTCAAAAAAACGGTGACTAACCTCGTGATTAGAATTTAATAACGTACCATCCATATCAGTGACAACCATTTTTACATCTTTCATATACAGTATTGTTTGTTTAGAGTTTTTTAAATAAAAAATCCGATTCAAATTAATGAACCGGATTTTATAAGCGAAATGTTGTTATTAATTTGGCTAAAAGCCTTATTTTACTTTGTTTACTACTGCTTCAAAAGCTTCTGGATGATTCATTGCTAAATCGGCAAGAACCTTACGGTTTAATTCGATATTATTAGCTTTTACACCTCCCATAAATTTTGAATAGCTCATTCCATGCTGTCTTGCACCTGCGTTAATACGCATAATCCATAACGAACGGAATGTTCTCTTTTTTACACGACGGTCTCTGTACGAATATTGCATCGCTTTGTCAACCGCATTTTTTGCTACTGTCCAAACGTTTTTACGTCTTCCGAAGTAACCTTTTGCTTGCTTAAGAACCTTTTTTCTTCTGGCTCTTTTTGCTACTGAATTTACTGATCTTGGCATTTTTTTAATTGTTTTTTTGTAGTAGGCGGTCTAAATTGACACTTGCTAAATTGTTTTGCCTAACTCCAGGGTTTATAATTTGTTAACCGACTAAAACGTTTTTACTTTAAACGTAACATCGTTTTAATATTGTTCTCATCTGCTTTGTGTACCAAACCATCATGAGTCAATTTTAGCTTACGCTTTTTAGATTTTTTTGTCAATATATGACTCTTAAAAGCATGCTTTCTTTTAATCTTACCAGTGCCAGTTAGTTTGAAACGTTTCTTAGCACTCGATTTTGTTTTCATTTTAGGCATTTTATCCTCTTTTTAA
>NZ_JBGCDQ010000069.1:0-14376 GCF_045105575.1 Winogradskyella sp.
ATTTCCTAAAGGTGAATTAGGCAGAATTGGTGTTGCCATTGCTAAAAACAAGCCAAATATAATTTATGCTTTAAAAAAAAAAAAAAAAAATGCACTTTATAAAAGTGAAGATGGTGGTTTTAAATGGAAAAAAATTAATGATAAAAGTGATATTGGGAATAGACCTTTTTACTATTCTGATATTCATGTAGACCCAGAAAATGAAAACAGGTTATTTTCGGTTTTCACCTATGTAAATGTGTCAGAAGATGGTGGTAGAAACTTTAAAGAGTTAATGCCTGCTTATGGAGTAGCTAATGGTGTGCATCCAGACCATCACGCATGGTGGATTCATCCAGACAACGGCCAATTTATGATTGATGGTAATGATGGAGGGATGAATATTACCAAAGATGGTGGTAAAACATGGCGTTTTATAGGTAATTTACCTGTGGCGCAATTTTATCATATTAATGTAGATAATGAATATCCATATAATGTTTACGGAGGCATGCAAGACAATGGCTCTTGGAGGGGACCTGCTTACGTTTGGAGAGCGCAAGGTATTCGTAATAGTTACTGGCAAGAAATTGCTTTTGGTGATGGTTTTGATGTGGTGCCAGATAGAGACGATTCTAGATATGGCTGGTCTATGAGTCAACAAGGTTATGTCAGCAGATACGATTGGCAAACAGGAAATAATTATGGAGTACGACCAACGCATCCTGATGCCAATGTACAATTACGTTTCAATTGGAATTCTGCCATAAACATTGACCCATTTGATAATAGCACGCTTTACTTTGGAAGTCAATTTGTACATAAATCCACTGATAAAGGTGAAACTTGGACGGTAATCTCACCAGATTTATCCACCAACGATCCTGAAAAACTAAAACAATCTGAAAGTGGTGGTTTAACTATGGATGCTACAGGTGCAGAAAATCACTGTACTATTTTAGTGATTGAACCTTCACCAATTGAAAAAAACATGCTTTGGGCTGCAACTGACGATGGTCGTGTGCATTATACTTTAAATGGTGGTAATTCTTGGAACGAGGTCTCCAAAAACCTCAAAGATTTACCAAAAGGCAGTTGGATTGCTCAAATTAAAGCCTCAAATAAAAATAAAGGCGAGGCCCTTTTAATAGCAAATGATTATCGTCGTTTCAATTACACACCTTATGCTTACAGAACCAAAAACTATGGTAAATCTTGGGAGCGTATTGTTGACGAAAATGATGTACAAAGTTATACCTTATCTATTGTTGAAGATTTAGTAGAACCTAACCTTATGTTTTTAGGAACTGATGATGGTTTATACGTTTCAATAAACGCAGGAAACAAATGGACTAAATGGAACGACGGTTTCCCTACAACGTCTGTTAAAGATTTAGTGATTCATCCGAGAGAACACGATTTGGTGATCGGTACTTTTGGGCGTGCTGCTTGGGTTTTAGATGATATTAGACCATTGCGCGAAATGGCAAAAAACAAGGCTGTCATTAGCTCAACCATAAAATTATTTGAGCCACCAACGGCTTATCAAGCGGCTTACCAACAACCTACAGGAAGTCGTTTTGGTGCAGATGCGATGTATCATGGTGAAAATCGTGCTGGAGGTGCTCGTTTTTCTTATTTGTTTAATAAGAAGGACGATTCGACTTCGCTTAGTGAAAAAGACGAAGATGACGATTCGACTTCGCTTAGCAACCAGAATGAAGAAAAAGATGAAACTAAAACCAAATGGGATTCATTAACACTTAAGCTTTACGATGGTAGTCGTTTAATTCGAACTTTAAAAACGAAAGCACCTAAAGAAAATGGCATCCATAAATGGAGGTGGAATATGGATGAAGCTGGCGTTGATAGACCATCAAGAACTATTAGAAAACGAACGCGAGAATCTGGAGGAGTCAGCGTAAAACCAGGATCTTACAAAGCCGTTCTGCATTATGGTGACTTAACTTCTGAAACAACCATTAAAGTTGAATCTGATCCGAGGTTAGACGTTTCAAAAACGAACATTGATGCTGTTTATGCGGCTTCAAAAGAATTAGAACGATTACAACAAACTGCTGCAGACGCTGTAAAGCAGTTAGTTGAAAGTAAAACGATTGCTGAAAATTATAAAAACGATTTAACCAAACTCGATAAAGAAGCACATAAGGAACACATTAAAAGTACCAAAGCCATTGTAAAATCGATAGATAGTTTAATAGACACCTACTTAGGAAAAGTTGACAAACGCCAAGGTATTACCAGAAATCCAGAAGTAACACCATTGCAACGTTTAGGCACTGCCAGAAGTTATGTGTACGGAAGTCAAAACGGATTAACCGCAACAGAAAACACGCTGATTAAACATGCAAAAAAGGCACTTAGTGGTCTGTTTGAAGAAACGAATACATTTTTTAATACGGAATGGAAAGCCTATCAAACAAAAATGAAGGCTCTTGAAATGGATCCTTTTAAAGAAGTGAAAAACTTCGGAACTGATTAATAAGCATGTCCTGAACAAAAAAAAGGCTCTCGATGTTTTCGAGAGCCTTTTATATTTTTACTCAATCCATTTAAAGCCAGAATAGTCTTCTATTTTTATACGTTTGCCCGAAGTGGAAATGAGACCTTGTTTTTTAAATTGGGATAAAATTCTAATCGCAGATTCTGTTGCGGTTCCTACAATACTGGCATAATCTTCTCGAGATAAAACAATACTCAAATAGCCTTCATGGTCAATTCCAAAATTATCATGCACATACATTAAAATCTCTGCGGTTCTCTTCTTTACAGACTTTTGCGCCATATTCACTAAGGACACGTCCGATGCTTTTAAATCGTCCGCCATTTTCTTTAAGACATCCATGGTAAATTTTGGATTTTTCTCTAAATCCGCCATTATTTCACTCTTCGGAATAAAACACATTTCCATATCATTCAATGCTACAGCACTTAAATTTGTTTTCTGCTCAGATACTAAAGAGCGTTTGCCTAACAAACCACCTTTAACCACCAACTTCACCACTTGGTCTTTACCGTTTTCACTTAATTTAGTGAGCTTACAAACACCGTCTTTAACGCAGTATACGCCGTTTAGCGTTTCACCTTCTTCAAAAATCACTTGACCTTTGCTGTAAATTTTTCCTGTTTTACAAGCTGACACTCGCATTAACTCATCTCTAGTTAAAGATTTTAAAGAATTAAATTCTTTTACAATGCACGACTCACACTTACTCATAAGGTTTTCATTTAAGGTGTATTTCAAATATACAGAAAAACATGACAAATATCATAGTTTAGAGGCTCATGTTTTGTGACTTTTGTTACAGGTATAATTGAGCAAATAACTATGGAAAACAAAACTTGTTTTCACTGTGGTGATGACTGTGGTAGTCGTCCTATCGCATTTCAGGATAAATCATTCTGTTGTAATGGCTGTAAAACTGTTTTCGAAATTTTTAACGAAAACGACTTAACCAGTTACTACGATTTACAGAATTCGCCAGGTGCCATCCCAAAAGAAATTGAAGGTAAATACGATTTTCTTTCACAGGAAAATATCATCGAAAAACTCACTGAATTTAGAAGCGACAACATTGAAATCGCAACCTTATACATTCCACATATTCATTGTAGTTCTTGTATTTGGATTCTAGAAAACCTCAACAAACTCAACCCAAACATTTCAGATTCGCAAGTTAACTTCGGAAAGAAAAACGTAAGAGTGACTTATAATTCTGAAACCACCAATTTAAAATCTGTCGTTTTATTATTAAGTTCCATTGGTTATGAACCTTATATCAGTTTAGACGATTTTAAATCTGGTAAAAAACACATCAACAGAACCCTAATTTACAAACTCGGTGTCGCAGCTTTTGGTTTTGGTAATATTATGTTTTTATCATTTCCTGAATATTTTCAAGTGGATGAATTCTGGCTAGAGCAATACAAACCCTTGTTTCGCTGGTTAATGTTTGCCATGTCTTTACCTATTGTATTTTGTTCGGCTCAAGATTATTTTATTTCGGCTTATAAAGGCTTAAAAGCTAAAATGCTCAATATTGACGTGCCCATTGCTTTGGGTGTTTCGGTTTTATTTATAAGAAGTACTATTGAAATTATATTCGATTTAGGTTCAGGCTTTTTTGATAGTTTGGCTGGATTAATTTTCTTTTTACTCGTCGGGAAATTTTTTCAACAAAAAACATACGAATTTCTATCCTTTGAACGGGATTATAAATCGTACTTCCCTATTGCTATTACTAAAATAGATAAAGATGGTAGCGAAAATTCCATTCAAGTTTATGATATTGAAAAAGGAAATCGGATTTTAATTCGGAATGAAGAATTAATTCCTGTTGATGGTATTCTTATTAATGGCAAAGCCAAAATAGATTACAGTTTTGTGACTGGCGAATCTCAAACCATATCCAAACAATCTGGCGATAAACTATTTGCTGGTGGCAAACAAACCAATGGAGTTATTGAAATGGAAGCTCTAAAATCCGTTGAACAAAGTTACCTCACGCAATTATGGAGTAATGATGTTTTTAGTAAGAATAAAGAGGAAGGCTTTACCAATATTACCAATACCATTAGTAAGCATTTTACTATTACGTTATTGGCAGTAGCGTTTATTGCAACGCTTTTTTGGTTGGTTGTAGATCCGAGTAAAGCCATGAATGTATTTACCGCTGTACTCATTATTGCTTGCCCTTGTGCCATTGCACTTTCTGCGCCTTTTACCTTTGGGAATATGTTACGCATTTTTGGTAAACAGAAATTCTACGTAAAAAATGCTACGATTATTGAACAATTAGCGCAAATAAATACAGTCATTTTTGATAAAACAGGCACCATAACTTCAAATAAAGATAGTAATGCGGAATATGATGGTGAACGCCTTTCGCATTCTGAAAGTTTAGTCCTTAAAAACTCACTTCGAGGCTCTAATCATCCTTTAAGTAGAACACTTTATAACATTCTTGAAGAAAATAACATCGTAACGCTTGATACTTTTGAAGAACACATAGGCAAAGGTATTGAAGCCAAACACGCTGCTGTAAACATGAAAATCGGTTCGGCAAGTTTTGTGGGTAATCCAGATCCAAATCCTGTTTTAAACACCACAGTTCATGTCAGTAGTAATGATGTTTATAAAGGGAAATTTACATTTTACAATAGCTACAGAAAGGGAGTTTCAAAATTATTTAACCAATTGAAACAGCAATTCGATTTGGTGATTTTATCTGGTGATAATGAAGGTGAACGCGACAATCTCACCAAATTACTGCCTACTAAAACCAAACTGATTTTCAATCAAAAACCAGAAGACAAACTAGAGTTTATAAAATACCATCAGTCCGAAGGCGCTAAAGTTTTAATGATTGGTGACGGTTTAAACGATGCTGGTGCTTTGGCGCAGAGTAATGTTGGTATAGCGATTTCAGAAGATGTTAATGTATTCTCACCAGCTTGCGATGCCATTTTAGATGCCTCAAAATTTGAGCAATTGTTTACGTTTATTACAGCGTCTAAAAAAGCTATAAAAATTATAAAATGGAGTTTCGTCCTATCGTTCTTTTATAACGTTATCGGCTTATATTTTGCAGTAACTGGTCAACTAGAACCTGTGGTTGCTGCCATTTTAATGCCTTTAAGCTCTATTAGTATCGTGGTATTTACGACGATTGCTACTAATATTTTAGGACGAAAATTAAAATAAATTATCCAACATGATAAATGTCATGTTTTAAGACTAGGTTCACTATTATTTTTGTCCTGTAACTTCAAGTAGGTATGAGTGTTATTTATATTTTATTATCAGTTAGCGTTGTTGTTGGCGTGACTTTCTTCATTATTTTTTTAATGGCAGTAAGGTCTGGTCAGTACGATGATGATTACACTCCTTCGGTACGTATGCTCTTTGAAGACGAACTAGTAAAAGAAACCACCAAAACATCAAAACAAACAAAAACTGACTAATTTTTTTAATATGGAAATGCAACAATTCTATTACGATAATAAAATCGTTAAAAAATTCCTTTACGCTACCATTCTTTGGGGAGTTGTTGGAATGCTCGTAGGCCTCATTTTGGCGTTTATGTTTTTATTCCCAACAATGACGGATGGCATCTCATGGTTAAGTTTCGGTCGCTTAAGACCTTTACACACCAATGCCGTAATCTTTGCCTTTGTTGGTAATGCGATTTTTGCTGGTGTGTATTATTCACTGCAACGTCTACTTAAAGCAAGAATGTTTAGTGATAAGCTAAGTAATTTTAATTTCTGGGCTTGGCAATTGTTAATTGTTGGTGCAGCCATTACTTTACCCTTGGGTTATTCGACTTCTAAAGAATATGCTGAATTAGAATGGCCTTTTGATATTGCTATTGCCTTAATTTGGGTGGCTTTTGGTGTGAATATGATTGGCACGATTTTAAAACGTCGTCAGCGTCACTTATATGTTGCCATTTGGTTTTACTTAGCCACATTTGTAACGGTTGCTGTGCTTCATATTTTTAATAGTTTAGCCTTACCTGTGAGTTTCACTGGTATGAAAAGTTACTCGGTTTACGCAGGTGTACAAGATGCCTTAGTACAATGGTGGTACGGACACAATGCTGTAGCATTTTTCTTAACCACACCATTTTTAGGCTTAATGTATTACTTTGTTCCTAAAGCTGCAAATAGACCAGTTTACTCTTACCGACTTTCTATTGTTCACTTTTGGTCATTGATTTTTATTTATATCTGGGCAGGACCGCACCATTTACTATATACCGCTTTACCAGAATGGGCACAACATTTAGGTGTCGCATTCTCTATCATGTTATTAGCACCTTCTTGGGGAGGAATGATAAACGGTTTATTAACCTTGCGTGGAGCTTGGGATAAAGTCCGTACAGATCCTGTTTTAAAATTTATGGTTGTTGCGATTACAGGTTATGGTATGGCAACGTTTGAAGGCCCAATGTTATCGCTTAAAAACGTAAATGCCATTGCACATTATACAGATTGGATTATTGCCCACGTACACGTTGGAGCTTTAGCTTGGAATGGTTTCTTAGCCTTTGGTATGATCTATTATTTGATTCCAAAGTTATTTAAGACCAAACTTTACTCTCTAGGTTTGGCTAACGTCCACTTTTGGATAGGCACCTTAGGGATTATGTTATATGCCTTACCAATGTATGTTGCTGGTTTTGCACAAGCGAGTATGTGGAAACAATTTAATCCAGATGGTACTTTAGTCTATGGTAACTTCTTAGAAACTGTAACTGAAATTATGCCAATGTATTGGATGCGTGCTATTGGTGGTACCTTATACATTACTGGTATGCTGGTTTTAGTTTATAACGTTATTATGACCGTTGTAAAAGCAGAAAGCAAAGTTACTGACGAATTAGCCGAAGCACCAGAATTAAAACGTGTTTCTAAAGGACGTGTTGCAGGCGAAGGCTGGCACACATGGTTAGAACGTAAGCCAGTGCTTTTAACTATTTATGCAACTGTAGCTATTTTAATTGGTGGTATTGTTCAAATTATACCAACCATTGTTGTAAAATCGAATATACCTACCATTAGTAGTGTAAAACCTTATACACCTTTAGAATTAGAAGGACGTGATCTTTATATTAGAGAAGGTTGTATTGGTTGTCACTCACAAATGATTCGTCCATTTAGATCTGAAGTAGAACGTTATGGCGAATACTCTAAAGCTGGAGAATTTGTTTACGATCACCCATTCCTTTGGGGAAGTAAGCGTACAGGTCCAGATTTACATCGTATTGGTGGAAAATACACAGATAGCTGGCACTTAAGTCACCTTTATGATCCACAAGCTATGAATGAAAAATCAATTATGCCACCATACCAATGGCTAATTAAAAATGAGCTTGATAAATCAACGACACAACAGAAAATGGAAGCTATGGTGAGTCTAGGCGTGCCATACACACCAGAAGACATTGCAAACGCAGAAGCGCATATGCTAGAACAAGGTACTCAAATTGAGAAAAACCTATATAGCGATCCTGATTTTGTAAGCTCTTACGAAGCTGATAAAAATGCAGGTGGTGAAGATTTTGTAGAAATGCGAAACCGAGAAATTGTTGCTATGATTGCGTATTTGCAACGCCTCGGAACCGACATTAAAGTAAAAGATATTATTGACCAAACCGTACAAAACTAATTTACTATGTTCAAATTTGTAAAAGGCCACTTAGAAACGATTACAGGTATAGAAATATACCCAATGATATCACTACTTATCTTTTTTGCATTCTTTGTTGTACTCTTTTATTGGGTATTTACAGCCAAGAAAGATTATATCGCCACTGTTAGTAATATCCCATTAGAAAATCAAAACGACAATACCTTATGAGACATTTAATTCCATCATACGTTAGAGTTCCAGTACTATTTTTTATTATTGCCGGACTCATAGAATACTTTGTAGAGTCTGGAGATCAGCCTGCTTTTATGGAGCAACCTGTCATTCTTTTATTCTTATTATTAATCTTATGTGTATTAATAGGAATCGAAGCCATTGTAAGTTCCATGGACAATATTCTTTTTCAAAGTTTAGACGAAGAAGCAAAAGCACGCTACCTTGCCAATGCTAACAAACCATCTAAGGCAGTTGCATGGATTCAAGAAACCTACACCAACCTTTTAGGATCTAAACCGATTGAAGAGGAAGGCGAAATTATCTTAGATCATAATTACGATGGCATTAAAGAGCTAGACAATAATTTACCACCATGGTGGGTTTACACCTTCTATGCTTCTATTTTATTTGGAGTTATTTATATGGTGCGTTATCATGTTTTAAATGCAGACGATCAGTTTGTGGAATATGAAATTGAATATGCCGAAGCCAACAGAGCCATTGAAGAATACAAGAAAACTGCAAAAGGCTTAGTAGATTATAATACGGTTGAACTATTAGCAGATGCATCAGATTTAAAAGCAGGACAAACCATTTTTGAAGCCAACTGTGTGGCTTGTCACAAAGCAGATGGTGGTGGTGGAATTGGTCCAAACCTAACGGACGAAAATTGGATTTTAGGAGGAGGCATTAAAAATGTCTTCAAAACAATTTCTGAAGGTGGACGTGATGGTAAAGGTATGGTGGCTTGGAAATCTGAATTAAAGCCTTTAGAGATGGCACAGGTTTCAAGTTATGTATTACAATTTCAAGGTACAACACCTGCAGAACCAAAAGCTGCTGAAGGTGATATTTGGATAGACGAAGCTTCAAAAACGGACACATCTGAAACAGAAGTTGAGACTCCTGAAATCGCATCAGAAGCTGATAAAACTGTGGTATCTAATAACTAATTTAAGTTATTAAAAGAAAATGGAAACGCCAGAAAATGAAGTTTTTAGAGATTCTATTAATACTATCGATACCGATGGTAAGCGTAAATGGGTCTTTCCTAAAAAGCCTTCAGGTCCTTTGTATGAAAAGCGAAAAATAGTCAGCTACGTTTTACTAGCCTTCTTATTTGCAGCACCTTTCATTAAAATTAATGGCAATCAATTTCTATTATTTAATATTTTAGAACGACGATTTAATATTTTTAGTTTCCCATTCTGGCCTCAAGATTTTTATCTTTTCGTCATCTCAATGTTAATTGGTGTCATTTTTATAACACTATTTACCGTAGGCTTTGGTCGTATTTTTTGTGGTTGGATTTGCCCACAAACCATATTCATGGAAATGGTCTTTAGACGCATTGAGTATTGGATTGATGGTGACCGAAACAAGCAAATGCGTTTGGCTCGTCAAAAATGGGATGCAGAAAAAATTAGAAAGCGTGTACTAAAGTGGTTTATATTTTTAGTGATTTCGTTCTTAATTGCTAATGTGTTTTTAGCGTATTTAATTGGAGGCGATGAACTTATTAAATACATTGTTGAAGGTCCGTTTGAGCATACAGGCACTTTAATTCCACTGCTTATATTTACAAGTGTCTTTTACTTTGTGTTTGCATGGTTTAGAGAGCAAGTATGTATTATCGCTTGTCCTTATGGTCGTTTACAAGGCGTGTTGTTAGATAATAAATCTATTGTTGTAGCTTACGATTATAAACGAGGTGAAGCTGACAACGGTCGTAAAAAATTTAGAAAAAATGAAGATCGGGAAGCGCTTGGTCATGGTGATTGTATCGATTGCTTTCAATGTGTTAATGTTTGCCCAACAGGAATAGACATAAGAAACGGTACACAATTAGAATGTGTCAATTGTACCGCTTGTATTGATGAATGTGATGATATCATGGAAAAGATTAATCTGCCTAAAGGATTAATTCGTTTTGCAAGTGAAGACAACATCGCTAAAAAAGAGCCTTTCAAATTGACACCACGCCTCAAAGGTTATATCGCTGTATTAACCATTTTAATTGGCATATTAGCAGGAATGTTAGCGTTAAGAAGTGACGTTGAAGCACGAATTTTGCGCTTACCAGGACAACTTTATGAACATAAAGATAATGGTATTATTAGTAATGTGTACACCTTTAAATTAATAAATAAAACCTCTAAAGATATTGGTGATTTAAGCTTTAAATTAAGAGGATGGGATGGCACTGTAAATACCGTCTCAACATCTGAAACGTTTATTGTTGAAGCGCAAGGCGTTGCCGAAGGCACCTTATTTATAGAATTAAAACAAAGTGATTTATCTGGTGACAAAAATAGCGTTACTATTGATGTGTACAGTGAAGGTGATTTAATTGAAACCACATCAGTTTCATTTTTAGGCCCACGGAGTTTTAATTAAGGTTGAATGGATTAATAAATATATTCTGAAAAATATTTAGGATAAAAAATAATGAAATCCTGAATTAAGTTCAGGATAACAAAATAAATTTTGTTATGAAAATAAATTGGGGAACAGCCATCGTTATTGCATTTGTATGTTTTATATCCTTTATTATGTATTTCGTTATTACAATGAGTACAGGTACTAAGTATGAACACGATTTGGTTGTAGAGGATTATTACGGACAAGAAGTGGTCTTTGAAGCTGATATTATTAAAGAACAACATTCAAGAACCCTAAAAACGGATGTGACATGGAAAAAGAATAACGACGGACTTGTTATTGTATTTCCAGAAGATTTAGATTACAACACCATTGAAGGAAAAGTGTTCCTATATAGACCATCTAACAAGCAATTAGATTTTGAAATTCCGATTTCACTGTCTAACCACAATTTGCTCATACCTGACAAACGCTTGCTGGATGGTCGTTGGAACATTAAAATAGATTGGAAATATACTGATAATTCTTATCTCTATAAAACCGAAATCACTTATTAATTAAGTAACAATGTCACCTCGAGCTCAGTCGAGAGGTCATTTAAATAACAACTCATTATTAGGTCACGACTGCGCTCGACCAGACAAAAACAATGCTAATTTCTGCACTCATATTAGGTCTATTAGGAAGTTTACACTGCGTTGGCATGTGTGGTCCAATTGCCTTTATGTTGCCTGTAGATCGTGCTAATTCTTTTAAAAAAGTGAGTCAGATTGGGATTTACCATTTTGGAAGATTATTAGCATACAGTATTATAGGTCTTGTTTTTGGACTTCTAGGTAAAAGCCTTTACATTTTTGGTATTCAGCAGCAACTATCCATTATCATTGGTATTTTAATGATTGTTCTGGTGCTTCTACCTCATAAAACTATTGGCAAATACAATTTATCAAAACCATTATACAAAGTGATCTCTAAAGTAAAATCATCTTTAGGTAAAGCTTTAAAAAAGAAAACTGCAGATACCTTTTTAACCATCGGTTTTCTAAACGGATTTTTGCCATGTGGTTTGGTTTATATGGCTGTATTTGGTGCTATTGCTACAGGCAGTTTATTTGAAGGTAGTTTGTATATGGTATTATTTGGATTAGGAACCATTCCGTTGATGACAACCGCTATTTATCTCGGAAAATTTCTAAACAGTACTATTAAACAACGGATTCAAAAAGCAATTCCTGTATTTGTGATAGTCATTGGTGCTTTATTTATTCTTCGTGGTTTGGGTCTTGGTATTCCTTACCTCTCGCCTGCACCAATTATAGAAATGGCTTCTAGTGCTATAGAGTGTCATTAAAACCTACGTGAAATCTTTAAGTTTAAATTCAGAATAATTACTTGTATAACGAATTCATAAGAAGCAAGCGTAGAAAAAGAATAGGCTCTCGTTTTTAAACTTATCCAAATTTTAAAATTCTAAAACTGATATTCTTTTTTATATTTTCGTATTCCAATAGATATTATTTATGAATCAGACTAATCAAAATCGTTCGGAAAAAAGCATCATAAAAACGCTTACAATCATTCATTTTATGATCTGTGCTGTCGTTTTAGTCTTTGGTACTGTTATTATATTCATTACAGAAAACGCTCAGATAAATTTTGCAGATACTGAAGATTCCTTCTTCTATTTGGTGCCTCTTTTTGCAATATGCGGAGCATTTGTAAGCCAGTATTTATTTCAAAAATTATTAAATGATGTGCACGCACAAGCTACCTTAAAAGACAAACTCACAAAGTATCAAAGTTCTAAAGTGATACAATATGCTTTAATCGAAGCACCTGCATTTTTAGGTATCGTTATCTGCTTAATCACAACCAATCAATTCTACCTTATCATTTCTGCTGCTTTATTAGCGTATTTGATTTTTCTAAGACCGACGACCGCTACAATCAAAGAAGATTTAAACCTTAACTCGGAACAAGAACGCACATTTAGAGAGTTGACGAAATAAAAAAAACGCCAAAGAAAAATCATTGACGTTTTTAGTTCGATGTAAAGTAACCCTAATTAGTTGACACCGAATTATGTGTTAAAATCAAATTTTAAAAGTCATCACTGGAAGCGTCGAATGATTGGCGATATCTTCGGAAACACTGCCTTCAAAGAAATGAGACAAGCCTTTTCTTCCGTGTGTCGCCACAGCAATGACATCGGCACCAATGACATTAGAAAAATTAAGAATCCCTTTTTCTACAGAGTAATCTGATACCACGTTCACCTGATTCAAGTTATCTAAATCACCTTCTGCTTTTTTCAAAAACTTAGCGATTTTTTTATCAATTTCAGAAGAACTTCTAAAATGACCATCTGGTGAATTCACATAGACCAAATGCACTTTTGTTCCTAATTTATGAAACGTCGTTTTTGCATTTAAATAAGGTGTTACGGCTTCATCGGAAAAATCGCAAGCAAAAACAGAGTTTTCAAAATCTAATAAAATAGGATTATGCTTAATTACTAAAACAGGAATATCTGCATAACGCACTACTTTTTGCGTATTAGAACCTACTAAAACTTCTTTAATACCACTAGCACCATGAGATCCCATAACTATGAGATTGGCATTATGCTCATTGGCAACATCGTTGACTTCACTCCATACCTTAAAGTGCTTTACAATAGGTGTCACCTCAATATCTTTTAAATAAGGTTTATCTAAAAAGCCTTCAAACTTTTGCTCAGCTAATTTTAAATAAAACACCGCTTCTTGGCTCAAGGCGTCACTTGATGATGATATAATAGCATTAGATAATTCTAACATATGTAATACAATAAGTTCAGATCCAAATTTTTGAGCTAAACTTGCGGCAGCTTCGAGTGCAAATTCTGAATGTTCAGAAAAATCTACAGGGACAATTATTTTTTTCATTTAGTCGTTTTTTAAAATTAAGTGATGACTTTTAATTGAGACTCTTGGACGTTAAACCCAGCTTTCAAATCATCTAGTATTATCTTATTTGTCTATTTAAATGGTCATTGAAAACAGCTGCGTATTTGGTTTTTTACGCTGTAACAAGACATCGAAAGCCATACAGATATTTCTTATAAATGGTTTTCCTTTTTCGGTAACGATGACTTGTTTGGTTTCAAAAGTTAATAAACCGTCTAATTCAAATTCTTTAAGTTTAATAAGCACTTCTGGCAATTCATTAAATGATAAAGCATTATTCTTCCAAGTAGTTTCAAAATTGCACATCAGATTAAGGATGTGTTTTCTTATAATTAAATCTTCCGTATTTAAAATATGACCCTTAAATACTGGGATAATATCTTGATCTAATAAGCTGTAATATTCGGCATTCGACTTCACATTTTGTGCAAAACCATACCAACTATCACTTATGGAAGAAACGCCTAAACCAATCATCGCCTTTGTTTTAGAAGCGGTGTAGCCCATAAAATTACGATGCAAAGTTTTGTTGTCCATCGCTTTATAAAGTGAATCTGTTTTTAGTGCGAAATGATCCATGCCAATTTCAACATAACCAGCCGTTTCAAACTGTTGTTTTCCTGTTTCGTATTGTGTGCGTTTAGATGCTGCTGATGGTAAATCGCTATCGCTAAA
>NZ_JBGCDQ010000070.1:0-23614 GCF_045105575.1 Winogradskyella sp.
GCACCACGAACGATGTGATATCTAACTCCTGGCAAATCTTTTACCCTTCCACCTCTAACCAATACTATCGAGTGCTCTTGTAAATTGTGTCCTTCACCACCGATGTATGCATTAACCTCGTTTCCGTTTGTTAAACGAACCCTTGCTACCTTACGCATTGCTGAGTTAGGTTTCTTAGGTGTCGTTGTGTAAACACGAGTGCACACACCACGTCTTTGTGGACACGAATCTAAAGCAGCCGATTTACTCTTCTTGGTTATTTTGGCTCTTCCTTTTCGTACTAATTGTGAAATTGTTGGCATATATTTCTATATAATTTTATTAAACCCTCTTCTTTTGAGGGGTGCAAATGTAATAATTAATATCTATTTTTCAAACACTTGAGAATTAATTTTTCAAAGAATTATAAACTTTCATTTTCTACGTATATATTATCACTTATTTTTACGTTAATTAATTTGTATTTAAATCTTACCATGCTTTTCTGCTGCACTAGCGAAAGTTGTTTTTAGTGTATTTTAAAATCTAGTGGTTAGGAACGTTATCTTAGTAGATATTAATGTCGTTTTACGGTCGAATTGTTATAATAAGTGTATTTCTGATTTTTTCAAATCTAGGCTTTGCGCAATCCTTAAGTTTAAAAGTCATTGGCGAAAACGAAAGCGCAACTCAAATTATAGATTCTGTAGGTTATGAAAAACGCTATGACAACTACAAAGCGTTACAAACAGAAATTACCAGTTTAAAAACCAAGCTTACTAAACGTGGTTATATAGATACCACTATTGATAGTGTCAGTAAAAAAAATGACACCCTTTTTGAAGCTCAATTTTCAATAGGACAAAGAATTGATCGTATTAGAATTAATTACGCTACCGATTTTAATATCGGATTTTTAAATAGTATTCACCGTTCTACGAATCGTAATTTCTTTGAACTCAAAATAACGGAAGTTGAACCTTATTTAAAAAATCTAAACGCTCGAGTTGCAGAAGAAGGAGACCCATTTTCAACTCTGCAACTTGTTAATATTTCTAAGTTGACGTCTAAATTAATTTCGGCAGATTTAAAAATTGTAACCCATCAAAAAAGACGCATTGACCACATTATTGTAAAAGGTTATGAGAAATTTCCAAAATCTTATATTAGACATTTTTTAAAGTTGCGCACCGGAAAGTCCTTCAACTTAAAAGCCATAAAAGAAAAAGTAGAATTATTGAATGAACTTCGGTTTGCTAGTAAAATTAAAGATCCTGAAGTCCTTTTTACGCAAGACTCTACTACATTATACCTTTATATAGAGAAGACCAGAACTAATAACTTTGATGGTTTCTTAGGTTTTGGCACCAACGAAACTACCAATAGAATTGAATTTGATGGTTATTTAGACCTCAGATTAATTAACAACCTTAATTACGGAGAAACGCTCAACCTATTTTATAAGAGTGATGAAATAGACCAACAAACTTTTAGAGTTGATATTGACGTTCCTTTTATGTTTGGCTCTCCTGTTGGGCTCGATGTTGGCCTTAATATTTTCAGAAAAGATTCAACTTTTTTAAATGCACAGCAACACGCTACCATAAATTATCAAATTAACGCACAGCATAAAGTTGGTGTTGGAGTGAATACTACAACATCCACCAACTTATTAGAAAATGACACTAATATATTAAATGATTACACTGCTAACTATTACACATTGCAGTACAATTATATGAAGCCTCAATTTTACGATCCTTTGTTTCCTGTTAATTTTTGGTTCGATTTTTCGTCTGGAATTGGAAGTAGAACAAATAATCTTGGCTCACAAAATCAAACTATATTTAGCTTAGAGACTTATAAAATATTCAACCTCAACAATAAAAATAGTATTTATACAAGATTGACGGGAGCCACCTTAAGATCTAATGATTATTTAGATAACGAGCTATTTCGCTTTGGTGGTATTAACTCTATCCGTGGGTTTGAAGAAAATAGCCTCGTGGCTAATCTTTATGGCGTGATTAATACGGAATACCGTTACCGATTAAGCAGTGGCATTTATGTGCATTCCGTTTTTGATGCTGCATACTTTGAAAACAACCTCACTAGCAGTAAAGAAAAACTCTTTGGCTTTGGTTTTGGATTGGGTCTATTGACCAATGCAGGTCTGTTTCAATTAAACTATTCTGGTGGAAAAACAGAAGATCGACCATTTAAATTTTCAGATTCTAAAGTTCATGTGAGTTTAACGGCTACTTTTTAATTCTGTTTCAATACCTTTGACCTTCAAAACTATTTAATACAATCTTAGCTGATTTGAATCACTATTTTATTTGAATCGCTCAGAATATTATTCTGATTTAGATTATCAAACGACACATGGAAAAAGAAACCACAATTTTCGGCATTAGAGCCATCATAGAAGCTATAAAATCTAACGAAACTATCGATAAGGTTTTTATGCAAAAAGGGCTTCATGGAGATTTATTTAAAGAATTAGAGCATTTAATCCGTTCTGAAGGTATTAATTCCTCTTATGTTCCTGTTGAAAAGCTAAACCGTTTAACACATGGTAATCACCAAGGTGCAGTGGCTCAAATTTCTCCTATTGCGTTTCATGATATTGACGCGTTGGTTATGCAAGTTATTGAGTCTGGCCAAACTCCCTTATTTCTTTTATTAGATCAATTGAGTGATGTTAGAAACTTTGGTGCTATTGTACGCACTGCGGAATGCACTGGTGTTCATGGTATTATAATTCAGAAAAAAGGTGGTGCTCCAATCAATGGTGATACTATTAAAACAAGTGCAGGTGCTATTTTTAAAATGCCGATTTGTAAAGTAGACCATATTAAGGATGCGGTTTTTCATATGCAATCTTCTGGCATACGTGTTATTGCGGCTACCGAAAAAGCGGACAACTATGTCTATGATGTTTCTTTTAAAGAACCATGTGCTATTATTATGGGTTCTGAAGGTAGAGGGATTAATCCTTCGGTACTAAAAGTGGTTGACGATAAAGCGAAACTTCCGATTTTAGGTGAGATAGAATCCTTAAATGTATCTGTGGCTTGTGGTGCGTTTTTATATGAAGCGGTTAGGCAACGTAGTTAGTAAAAAGCCCCTTTGTCCTTGAGACATTTCCCCAAAAGGGAAAAACTTAATCGTGTAACTTTTTAAACGTATAGCTTATTTTGATTTGATTTTGATGACTTGATGATGTTTGATTGTTTTCAGATTCAATCTCAGCTTCGAGATCTTCTTCGGGTTCTAACTCTATAAAATTTCCGTCTTCATCAAAATGTTTCATAAAGGGATCGTCCTCTTCATTATAATCTGGTTGTTCCCATCTGTAACGCTCAGGTTTTGCAACTTGTTTTCTAAAAAATAGAGCGAAGGTTAAGCCTGTAATTAAGCCAGATAAATGTCCTTCCCAAGACATGCCACTTTTAATAGGAAACACATACCAAATCATACTTCCGTAAAGAAATATCACTAATAATGATAAGGCAATCAATCTGTAATGCTTTGCAAAAATTCCTTTGAAGAACATAAAACTAACCATTACATAGACCAACCCACTTGCACCAATGTGGTTTCCTGAACTGGCAATACACCAGGTTAAAAAACCAGACATTACAATACCGAGACCTATCACCTTCCATGCAATTTTATTGTAGAAATAAAACAATGCTAGCGTTAATACAAAAAGCGGAATGGAATTATTATAAATATGATTGATATCACCATGTAAAAACGGACTTGTTACAATACCCAAAAGTCCTTCTATTTTTTGCGGTCTAATACCAAATGCTTTAATGCCACTATCGATTCTTACCTGATACCAAAACACCAACCAAACTATAAACAAGATTATCAATGGATAGACAACGATGCTATTAGAATATTTAAATTGTTGGTTTTGGTTCATGTTCAAATTTATAACAACTACTTCAAAAGTATAGCCAAAAAAGTAGTGCATGAAAAATTGGCAGTGCAAAAGAATAAAATTAGTTCGCATTTAAAATGAATTTCAGCACTTTAATGAATCCATCACAAAAGCATTTTGTAATTTTGAATTATGAATATACCACTAGCCGAACGTCTAAGACCAAAAACACTCAATGACTATCTGAGTCAGCAGCATTTGGTAGGCAAAAACGGCATGTTATATCAGCAGATAAAAAGTGGAGTCATTCCGTCGTTGATACTTTGGGGACCGCCTGGTATTGGAAAAACGACACTTGCTAATGTGATTGCTAACGAATCTGACCGACCGTTTTTTAAGTTGAGTGCTATCAATTCTGGTGTAAAGGATATTAGAGAAGTCATCGACAAAGCCAAAAAAAGTGGTGGCATGTTTACCACGAAAAATCCGATTTTATTTATTGACGAAATTCATCGCTTTAGTAAATCGCAGCAAGATTCACTTTTAGAAGCTGTTGAGAAAGGTTGGGTTACCTTAGTTGGTGCTACTACAGAGAATCCAAGTTTTGAGGTAATTTCGGCATTATTGTCTCGTTGCCAAGTTTATACCTTAAATGCATTTACCAAAACAGACTTAGAGGCTTTATTGCAACGTGCTATGACGGAAGATGTTGCACTTTCAAAATTAAATATTGAACTCAAAGAAACCGAAGCTTTACTTCAATTTTCTGGTGGTGACGCTCGTAAATTATTGAATATTTTTGAATTGTTAGTCGCTTCATTTGAAGGTAACGAAATTGTAATCACTAACGATTTAGTGACCAAACAAGTGCAAAGCAAAGCAGCGCGTTATGATAAAACTGGTGAGCAGCATTATGATATTATTTCGGCATTTATAAAATCGATACGTGGTAGCGACCCAAATGCTGCAGTTTATTATTTAGCGCGAATGATTGAAGGAGGTGAAGATGTAAAGTTTATAGCCAGACGCCTTTTAATTTTAGCCAGCGAGGATATTGGTAATGCCAACCCAACGGCTTTAGTTATTGCTAATAATACCTTTCAGGCAGTTTCTATTATTGGGAATCCAGAATCGCGAATTATATTAAGTCAATGCGCCACCTATTTAGCAAGTTCTGCCAAAAGCAACGCGGCTTATGAAGCCATTAATAAGGCGCAGCAGTTGGTTAAAGACACTGGAGATTTATCGGTTCCGCTTGCTATAAGAAATGCACCAACAAAATTGATGAAAGAATTGGGTTATGGCGACCAGTATAAATATTCGCATAATTACGAAAATAATTTTGCTGCTCAAGAATTTTTACCCGAAGCCATTGCAAATACCAAATTATACAATCCGGGAAATAATGCGCGTGAGCAAGCTCAACGTACTTTTCTAAAAGGCCTTTGGAAGGAGAAGTATGGGTATTAGTTGTTTGTTAAAAACTAGAACTTAATATTTACTTCTTTTTCTAAAGTTGACACACCATCATTTTCTGAGTAAAACCATTTTCCTTGGTTTTTATAAACTATAGCATTTTTATCTTTTACAATAAACACCTCTTTTGCTGATGTGCTTAGTAAAATCATCACCACTTTTGGTTCTGAATTCACCAATTGAAAGCCACTAGGAATGGTTTGTGCATAGAAAATTTCTGATATTTCTGACTTAATTTCGCTTGCTGATTGGTTTGTTTCAGTTTCTAATGAAGGAACAGCCACTTTTTCTTCAACTTTCACCATTTCTTTTACAGGTTGTTTTTCTTCCTTAGGAGTTTGCGCAAGACTTTCCTGAGCAGTATAGATATAATTAAGATTTTGAAACGTCTCAAAAGCATCTCTTAAGGCTTGATTATACGCTTTATCATATTGCTTTAAACGCGATTCACCAATTTTTGAAGTCATTAGAACATTCTCGAAACAATCTTTAAGTGCAATTCCAAGTTTTGTCTTAAACATGCCGCTCTCATCATTTGAAACCTCGGCCATTAATCCCAAACAGCGATCTTTTTTTAAATCCTCTGGAAGTTCATCTAAAAAATACGCTTCATAACCGTGCTTATTAAATAAAAATTTAAGTAATGAGTTCAGTTGATATTGATCTTCACCTTTAGAAAATTCAAATGATTTTGGGATTATAACATACTTGTAGTAATTTATATTTTTTTGAGCATTACCTAATAAACTCAGCACAATAAATGAAACTGCAAAAATGATTTTCTTAAACATAATTATAAATTTAAATGAAGTTTGTTAGTGTTTTTAAGTGAACGATACGCTTAAAATTATGATGACGCTGCACATCTTTATAATCGAAATGAATGGTATCCATACCTATGTGATGTGCTCCTTCAATATCTGCTTCTAAACTATCGCCAATCATAAGACTTTCCTCCACTTTTGCATTTGCCAAATCTAAGGCAAAATTAAAAATTTTAGGGTTTGGTTTTTTAACGCCTACCATTTCTGAATTGGTAACGGTTTTAAAATAAGGTTTAATTTTGGAATTACTCAATTTTTTGTCTTGCGCTTCCTGAAAACCATTGGTAATAATATGCAATTGATATTTAGTTTTTAAATACTCTAAAATTTCAAAAGTCCCTTCAAACAAATGATTAAATGTTGACAAATTATTGATATAGTCTTCTGACAATTGATGAATCATATCATCAGTTATCGCTAATCCGACTGTATCAAAAGCTTCTTTTAATCGTCCGTATCTCAATTCTGACTTTGTGACTTTTTCATTCCTGTAAAGTTTCCAGTATTTTAAATTTATAGGCTCATAAATCGGCAAAAAATCGGTGAGTGACACCTCAATTTTATTCGTGTTAAAAATCTTTTCAAACGTTAAACCTGAATTTTTATCAAAATCCCAAAGGGTGTGATCTAAATCGAAAAATACATGTTTTATCTGTTGACTCATTTTACGGATTCTAATATTATATTAAAGATGGATTTATAACCTTTCCAGCGGCCTAAATCATTAAATGAATAATTATGAAAAACTGCGGTAAAGGTGCCATTGACGGACTTTACTTCGTTAATTATTTTTTGTAAGTATTCGGTTTTATCTAACTCTGAATTGTATTTCAACAAGGCAAAATCTAAACATTGGTAAGGGTTAATTTTTAATGGAGTTTGTACTTCGTAATCTAAATCATAAAACTGAAATGGCGTACATGTACCAGCTCTAAAACCTAAGGTATCAATGTAACCCATTGTAAAATCTTGGTTGATTTCTAATTCTACCAAATTACGATAAGATACTGGTAAATTAAGTTTGGAAAATGAATGCCGAACCGCTTTTACATCGGTATGCGTCATGGCTTCCATTTTCAATTTTTCTTTTTTTAGAATGTTAATATCATCTAAGGAAAAATACGACGCTTTTATACCTACGTCACAATAATCGGCTACAGATTTAATAAGCGATACAAACTGTTTTTTATTGGTGTTAATATTTTTATCGTAGGTAGAATAATCACCGATAAGAAAGAGTACCATAAACTTAAAGTTGTGCTTTTTCTGTTTTCTAATAATCCAGTTGAAGGTATCATAAGGGTCGCGCTGAAAACCCATTAAAACCATGTAGCGTGTGTATAATTGTTTTAATTTGAAACGTCTAAGGTCATTTAGGGTTCCTCCAATAGTTCTCAACAAGCCTTTATGCTTAAAGTAATATGCTGCTGGAACATCAATAACGGGTTTTACCTTATAATGACGTTGCGGAAATTGATAATCTGGAAATCGCCCAGCTAACATCCTCTGAACCTTGTAAGCCCAAATATCGACCACAGGTTGATTTAGAAAATTATGCTTAAACGCTAAACTTTCGGACGCTAAGAAACGTCCATAATCATCACTTACATGTGGTAAATATTCTTCATATCGACTTAACAAATAAAAGGAAGCTGCAAAGATATCGAAAGGTAAATCACTACGCTCGCCTGTTGGAAAAAAGCCTTTGGTGTTTTCCCATTCTTGGACGCTTACACGGACGTCTGACAGCCCAATTTCAAACAATAAGTCATTACTTCTAATAAAAAGCTCATTACTTAAAGGCTGCTTAGCATAAGACATTTTAAGACTATCGTGTGCTATAAAATCTTCAACCTTAGATGTAAAACTCACCTCTAAACCTAGTATGCGTTTGCATATATGTTTAAACGTATAGGTAACGCGAGGTGTTATTTTATGAGTATAAACTAGTAGCATGGTTATTTAAATTCCTATCCAAAAAACTTTCGGGTTAAAAATAACGAATTCCAACGTCAAAAATTCATGCAACATTAGTAATCCTGCTTTAATGCTTCTTTTGAGTTTTTGCTTTTAATATTTAAATAGGATGGACTTACATTAGATTTTCATCAGCGAAACTGAAATACGCATTTTCAGTAATAATAAGGTGATCTAACACTGAAATATCTAAACTTTCTGCGGCACGTTTTAATTTTGAAGTAATATCTTTGTCCGCCTGGCTGGCTTTTAAAGTACCTGATGGATGATTATGACATAGAATTAAAGCTACCGCTCCCACCTCTAATGCATTTTTAAGTACCAAACGTACATCCACCAAAGTGCCTGTAATACCTCCTTTACTCAGTTGGTTTTTCTGAATGATTTTATTTGAATTATTGAGATACAGAATCCAAAATTCTTCGTGTGGTAAATCACCAATAACAGGTTGCATTACATCAAAAACCGAACGGCTTGAGCTTACTTTATCTAAGCTAAGTTGATCTTCTAAGCGACGACGACGTCCTAATTCTAGTGCTGCAGTGATACTGATAGCCTTGGCTTCACCAATACCTTTAAACTCCATTAACTGAGAAATAGATAATTTACCTAAGGCGTTTAAATTATTATCTACACTTGCAAAAATTCGTTTGCATAAGGCTACAGCACTTTCTTCTCTATTACCAGATCCTATTAAAATTGCTATTAATTCGGCATCGCTTAAAGACGCTTTTCCTTTGTCTCTTAATTTTTCTCGTGGCTGATCGTCTTGCGACCAATTTTTAATTGAAAACGATGTTGGTTTCTCTAACATGCATTAAAGATAAAAAATTGTAAATTTAAGCGTTAAAATAAGAGGATTATTTTCTGTTTTGACATTTCATTATTGTGGCTTCGACTTCACTCAGCCACCAAAACCATAAAGCGTATCGTATTACTAAACACATACAGACTGAATATCAATGAATTACCCACCAAAAAAACACCAAGACACTAACATAGACCACATGATTGAGGTGATTAAAACGTACTCCTTAGCTACAGTAATCTCCATAAAAAATAACGCACCATTAATTACACACTTACCACTAATTTATGAAGATGGAAAATTAATTGGTCATATTGATATTTATAATCCACAAGCTCAATTATTAAAAGATTATAATGACGTTACGCTTATTTTTAGTGGACCAGAATGTTATATTTCGCCAAGCATCTACGCTACCACACAATTACCAACTTGGAATTATATAAAAGTGCATCTTAAAGGCAAAGTAAAAGCGATTGAAAGTAAAGCTGCGTTAAAACAGTCTTTAATTACTATGACTGAATTTTTAGAAGCACCAGATCATAAATATGTTTTAGAACCAGATAATCCGAGACTAGATAAAAACCTTGGTTATATTGAAATGTTTGAGATTGAGATTACCAATTGGGAAGGTAAATTCAAATTATCTCAAGATAAAAAACCGAGTGATATTAACGCTGCACGAGAAGAATTAGTAAGAGCGAATCAAGAAAGTATTAAACAATTTTTAGACAAAGTATTTTAAAATAAATTATAGACGCATGAAACATTTATTTACATTTTTTATTATTCCGTTACTACTAATGAGTGCTATCAGTCAGCAAGAAAATTTTATTGGCAAATGGGCTGGTGAGGATCAAGGACAACTTGGTTACATTATGTTTGACGATGATGGTTATGCTGCTTTTGAAATTCAAGGACAGGTTATGGGAGGCAAAGAATTTACTATGAATGGTGAAAAAGGAAAAATGAACTATACTATAAATTTTGAAACTACACCAATGGAAATCGATTTTACAATGACTAAAATAGAATCTGGTGAATCAAAAAAAATCTTAGGTATTGCAGAATTTAAAGATATGAATACTATAAAATTTGACATAAGCTTTGGTGATATAAGGCCTTCTGACTTTGGTGATAATTCTATTACTCTCAAACGTGTTGAATAATTATTAAGACATACTGCTTACTTCCCGAAAATCAATAACTTAATGCACTAATTTTAGTATTAAAACTCATAATTATGAAAGACCTAAAAAAAGAAGATATCAAACAAGAAGTATTTGATCTCTACGATGACTATGCGCACAACAAACTCAATAGAAGACAGTTTGCAGAAAAGCTTTCATTATATGCTATTGGTGGATTAACAGTTTCGTCATTACTAAGTTTCATGTCACCTAACTACATAGATAGTTTATTGGTACAACCAAACGACCCAACCTTAGATTCAGATTATGTTACTTACGAATCTCCAAAAGGTGGAGGTTCTATAAAAGGCCTATTATCGCAACCTAAGAATAATAAAACCAAATTACCAGGTGTTATTGTAGTTCATGAAAATAGAGGACTTAATCCATATATTGAAGATGTGGGTAGACGCACAGCCACTGAAGGTTTTATTTCCTTAGCACCAGATGCATTATCTCCACTTGGTGGTTATCCTGGAAATGATGATGATGGAAGAACCATGCAAAAAACCCGTAATCAACAAGAAATGCTAGAGGATTTTATCGCAGCTTATAATCATTTAAAAGCACATAAAAATTGCGATGGTAATATTGGTGTGGTTGGATTCTGTTTTGGTGGTTGGATTTCTAATATGATGGCCGTTCGCATACCAGAATTAGGCGCAGCAGTGCCTTATTATGGAAGACAACCCGAAGCCGAAGATGCCAAGAAAATTAAAGCTCCACTTCTACTCCAATATGGCGAATTAGACAAACGTGTTAATGCTGGATGGCCAGCTTTTGAGGAAATTCTGAAAACCAACAAAATAGAACACCAAGCCTATATTTATCCTGAAGTGAATCATGGATTTCATAATAACACCACTCCGAGATACGATAAAGCAGCTGCCAACTTATCTTGGGAACGTACTATTGCCTTTTTTAAGAAACATTTGAAATAAATTTTTAAATATATCCCCTAAAAAAAACTATTTTACTGTAACATTTTATGTAAATATGTTACTTACTCATAGAAGCCTTTGTTTTTTAAATAAATTAAACCTGAGATCATGAATAAAATCAAAACGAGATACAACGCACTTTCTAATAACGATAAAAAAAAGGTTTTATTAATAGCAGCTATTTTAAGTCCAATGGCTATTATAATAACCTTGAAATTAGGTGAAGCTTTTGGAGCTGCATTATACCATTTTGGTGTTTCGATTTAATTTATCTTCTATTTCTCTTTTTATTTGATAGTCCCAAAAAAATAAACCACCTTCGTTTTTCTATACTTATAAAACGAATTTCTAAATGCCATTAACGCTATTATCTTCCCCGCTACAAGGGTTTACAGACTTCCGATTTCGGCTTGCCTTTAACCACTATTTTGGCGGTATCGATACGTTTTATGCACCTTACATTCGGTTTAATAATAAGCTGATTATTAAAAATTCGTACCAAACCGATTTACAGGTTGAAAACAATACTGAGCTCGAAGTCATTCCGCAAATTATGACGAATAGCGCAGACGAGTTTTTGTTTGTCGTGGATTATATTCAAGAATTAGGGTATAAAGAGCTCAACTGGAATCTTGGTTGCCCTTACCCAATGGTCACCAAACGAGGTATGGGTTCTGGTCTTATTTGCGATCCAGATAAAATCGATCATATTCTAGAGCGTGTGCATAAAGAGACAGACATTGTCGTTTCTATGAAAATGCGAATGGGTTACGAACATGCTGGTGAAATTTTAGACACCTTTCCAATGCTAGATAGTTATCCGCTAAAAAGTATTGCCATTCATGCACGTATTGGCAAGCAACTTTATAAAGGTGGTGTTGACTTAGATGCGTTTCAAAAATGTATAGAAAGTACCAGGCACAAATTGTATTACAATGGAGACATTACCTCTGTTGCTAAGTTGAAAGAAATGCAAGCACGCTTTCCGAGTATCGATCATTTTATGATGGGACGCGGACTCATTGCAGATCCGTTTTTACCAAGCATGATTAAAAACGACACTACCAAATATCCAGAAAACAGATGGGACATTTTTAGAGAATTTCATGATACGATATATCATCAATATGATGCTGCACTTTCTGGCCCAACTCCTATTAAAATGAAAATGCAAGGCTTTTGGGAGTTCTTTTCACAGTCGTTCTCCAATCCTCAAAAGACGTTTAAGAAAATTAAAAAAGCTAATAATCCGAGAGCTTATCAGCAGGCAGTTGCTGAGATATTGCGTAATGGGTAGATTTCCATTTATATTTGCAATCATCTGTTTCAATTTCGATTTCAGATTCAATTTCAATTTCTAAAGTGAAAGACCTCTTACTCATAACACCTCCATTCACGCAACTAAACACTCCGTATCCTGGCACAGCCTATCTTAAAGGCTTTCTGAATACAAAAGGAATTGGGTCGTTTCAAATGGATTTGGGTATTGAAGTCATTTTAGAGCTATTCAAAAAAGAAACCTTCGAAGAGATTTTTAAATTAGCTTTTGAAGACGATCGAATTCAATCCGAAAACTGCCAACGCATCTATGCGCTTAAAGACCATTATCTACAATCTTTAGATGATGTCATTCTATTTTTACAAGGCAAAAACCAAACCTTTGCGCGTCAAATTTGTACGACTAATTTTTTACCACAAGCGTCTCGTTTTGCACAATTAGACGATATGGATTATGCGTTTGGTGCTATGGGAATGCAAGACAAAGCCAAACATTTAGCAACACTTTATATTGAAGATTTATCAGATTTTATTGTGGAATGTATTGATCCCGATTTTGGGTTCAGCCGTTATGCAGAACGTTTAGGACAAAGTGCCAATGCCTTTGATGAACTCTATGCACAATTACAAGATCACGAAACGTATATCGATCAAATCACATTAGAACTATTAGACGTTCAGCTTAAAAACATACAACCAAAACTGGTGTGTTTCTCAGTACCATTTCCAGGGAATTTATATAGCGCCTTTCGCTGTGCGCAATATATAAAAGCCAATTATCCCGACATTAAAATAGCCATGGGAGGCGGATTTCCAAATACCGAATTACGTTCCGTAACTGACGTTAGAGTTTTTGAATTCTTCGATTTTATCACCTTAGATGATGGTGAACTGCCTATTGAGTTATTGCACAACGCAGTTCTCAATAATACAACCGAATTCAAACGCACCTTCATTCTCGAAAACGGAGTCGTTACCTATAAAAATAACACCACAAAACCCGATTACAAACAGCAAGACGTTGGCACACCAGATTATTCAGATTTGGTATTAGACCGTTATATCTCTGTCATAGAAATTGCCAACCCAATGCATAGTTTATGGAGCGATGGCAGATGGAACAAACTCACCATGGCACACGGCTGTTATTGGGGAAAATGCACCTTTTGCGATATATCCTTAGACTATATAAAAATTTACGAACCCGTTGCTGCCAATCTATTGGTAGATCGTATGGAAACGCTCATTGCGCAAACTGGAGAAACCGGATTTCATTTTGTAGATGAAGCCGCTCCACCTTCGCTGATGAAAGCTTTAGCGCTCGAAATCATTAAACGAAAACTAAGCGTCACCTGGTGGACCAACATACGCTTCGAAAAAAATTTCACACAAGACCTTTGCATCTTACTTAAAGCTTCTGGCTGCATAGCAGTTTCTGGCGGATTGGAAGTCGCCTCAGATCGTTTGTTAGCTTTAATTGATAAAGGCGTTACCGTAGAACAAGTCGCGCAAGTGACACGCAATTTTACCGAAGCTAACATTATGGTGCATTCGTACTTAATGTATGGCTACCCAACGCAAACCGTACAAGAAACGATTGATAGTTTAGAAATGGTACGTCAGTTGTTTGAGGTTGGTGTGTTACAATCTGGCTTTTGGCATCAATTTGCCTTAACAGCACATAGTCCTGTGGGTTTACATCCCGAAGAATATGGCATTACTCCAAACTATAAAAACATCAGTTTTGCTAATAATGATGTCGATTTTACAGACCAAACTGGTATAGACCATACGCAGTTTAGTTTTGGATTAAAAAAATCACTATTTAATTTTATGCACGGTATTGGGTTTGATTTGCCTTTGCAAGACTGGTTTGAATTTGAAGTGCCAGACACCAACATAGACCCAGATTACATTTACAACTGTTTAGCCCAAGAACCGACCTTTAGCATTAAACCAACAGCAAAACTAGTTTGGTTAGGCACTCTACCTCTAGTGTCTGAATTTTCTAAAACGAAAAAAGGAACGACTAAAGACTTCTTAGAATTCACGTTTCACGATACAGCAGACAGCTACCAGATTACAACTGAAAAAGACAAAGGCCTTTGGCTTTTAGACACCTTAGAACAACTTTCACCACAAAACAAACCTCAAACCTTTGGCCAATTAAAAACAAATTTTGAAACTCAATTCGACCATTTTGAATTGTTTTGGTATTCTAAGCCTGTTAATGTTTTGCGAGAATCTGGGCTTTTGGTATTGTAGTTTAAAATCCTAAAAAAAACATCATCAACAGTCTTCTTCAACCGATTTATCAATTCATAAATTTCTTCATCATTATGGGCTGCAAAACCGATTCTTATATAAGTGTGTTCTAAGTTGGCATTATCATATTGTTTCCAATCTCCAATGTCTAAGTTATAGGTTTTTGCAACTTCAGAAAAACGGTCCCAAGACTGCTTTGGGTTCAAGGTTGACCAAACTGTCATACCTCCTTTTGGGATTTAAAATTCAAAAAAAAAAACAATGGCACTTTTGAAAAACGATGCTAAAATTTGTGCTGTATTCAATATGTAATACACTAAAAAAAGTCCTTTTTTAATCCTGTATAGTTTATGTATAGGTCTGTTTTATTATTTGTTTATGTTCTACAAGTATCTTCGATAATAATTACATTTATCTACAACTATGAAAAAATTTTACACTCTACTTTTTTTATTTGCAACATTTACAAGCTTTTCTCAAAGCTTACCTATAGATTTTGAAGGCGACGTAACCACATCTGATTTTGTTGATTTTGATGGCGGAATTGCCATGGTTATCGCTAATCCTTCAGTCTCAGGTATAAATACAAGTACAACTGTAGCACAAATTATAAGAAATGGTGGAGCTATTTTTGGTGGAAGTAAAATTTTACTAACTGATAATCTCAATTTTTCTGTACTCACAAAACTTACTATGAAAGTTTATACAACAGCACCAATTGGAACGATCGTTAAGTTTAAGTTAGAAGGCTCAGGACCAGCAGTAGATGTTGATGCAACAACTACAGTTTCTGGTGCATGGGAAACTTTAGAATGGGTTTTTGTTGGGACAGCTAATAACCTTAACGAACTCGTTTTTATGTTCGATTTTGGAAACGTTGGAGATGGTACCGCTACCTCAACCTTTTACTTTGACGATATAGAGCAAATTGCAGGTCCGATTGCACCAACACCACTTTCTCTACCTATTGATTTTGAAATGGGAGAAGTTGATACTGACTTTTTAAACTACGGAGGAGCAACAGCTAGTGTAATTCCAAATCCGCAAGTTGATGCTGAAAATCCTAGCACGACTGTAGGACAAATTGTTCGAGATGGTGGAGAATTTTGGGCTGGAAGTAAAATATTTCTAGACAATACAATTGACTTATCTACAGAATGGCAGCTATCAATGAAAATCTATACAACGGCTCCCGTTGGCACACGTGTTAAATTAGAATTAGAAAATGCGGCTGGCAGAACGAATCTAGACTACTTAACCACAGTATTTGGAGCCTGGGAAACAGCAACTTGGAATTTTGATGGCCAAGCTAGTGATTACGAAAGAATTCAATTTCTTTTCGATTTTGGAAATGTAGGCGATGGTACAGCAACATCTATTTTCTTATTTGATGATGTACAGCAAGAAGTTGGGCCAACTATACCAGATCCTATAGCAACGACGCTACCCATTAATTTTGAAACAGGCGTCGTCACCACTGATTTTACTAATTTTTTCGGAGCCATAACAACAGTCATCCCAAATCCTCAGATAGACGCAAACAATCCAAGTGCAACCGTTGGGCAATTTGTGAGAAGTGGTGGTGCAGGATTTATGCGAAGCAAAATAGCATTGACCGCTCCGTTAACCAATATGTCTAATTTCGGAACCATCTCTATGAAAGTTTATACAGATGCACCAGTCGGCACCATATTAAAATTTAAGTTAGAAAACATTGTGCCCAATGCCTTTGGAAAAGAAGCAGATGCTCTAACGACCGTATCAGGAGAATGGGCAACTTATACTTGGGATCTTTCAAACGCAGACAGTCCAATTTACGATGTCGTTACTTTAATGCTCGGCTATAATGGTGTAAACGATGCATCGGCTAATGCTACCTTCTTGTTTGATGATATTGAAATAATCGCTAATACTTTAAGTACTGGTACTGATGAAATCTTAAATTTGGAAGAGGTTAATGTATTTCCCAATCCAGCTAAAGACATCGTAACAATAAGCTCTAGAGTTCAGAACATTAAAACTATAAGCCTTTTTAATATTCTTGGAACTAAAATTTTAGAACTTCGACCAAACAGTGAGGAAATTACCATTAATGTTGCTCACTTTGCAAGTGGTATTTACATTGCCAGAGTGGCTACCGATGCAGGCACTGGAAGTCTTAAAATCATTATTGAATAAATAGTCTTTCAATAACCATTTAAACACTGAATTTAAAAGTGTTCAAAATAATTTTCTTGCGTTAGCCTTAACGTAAGAAAATTTTTTGTTTTACGTCTAAACGCTCTCGATTTAATATCTTTACATTCTATTTTGAAAGAGAAAACAATGCAAGACAATAACATCCTAAACTACATAAAAGACGTCCTAAAAAACAGTCCAAAAGATTGGCTAAATCTAACAACCCATCGCTTAGACATTTACAATGAAGCTTTAGCTAAATCAGAATTTTTAGATCAGTTTGAACATTTATACAATGCTCATAATTCAGAGCAATCTGCACTTAAAGAATTACCAACGGCTTACGATTATATTCGTTTAGGTCATCCTTTATCTTGCATTTTAGAATGGGCAATTGCAAACTTGAATAAACTACAACCTGAACATGTGATTAGTTTTTCGTCACAGACAGTTCCTGTTTTGGCAATTCTAAGAACAAACTTATTAGAAAACAAAAACACACAAATTCTTTACACCAAGAACTTGCCGGACTTTTTTGATGCTGATGTTGTAAAGCGCGTGTATGGTTATAACTTCGAGTTAAAGCAAGTTGAGAATGCAGAAGCAGTTTCAGACTTTGATGGGAATACCGTTTTTATTTCAGAACAAAACAATATATCTACAAGTAATCTCAACCCGAATATTGATTTTTATATTAATCTGTATGGAACTATAGGAAGTCTATTAATAGTTAATGGTGAGAAGAACGTGGATTACATTTCAGACATTCAGCATGTGAGACGTCGTGAAACGATTGCCATGACTCCGGCTAATTGTTTAATTGCCTTAAAGGCTTTAACGGAACAAAGTGCCATTGCTAGTCAAAACAGTTCAGATAGTCATCGGAACGCCACTAACAAAACCTCTGTTTTAAAGTCTATAAAAAATATTACAGGTACAAACTCGCAACCTTTAGTGGGTTCTAGTGGACTTTCGGTTCAGTATGCCATTATGATGGGCTTGGTAGATTATGCACTAGAACATCATAACGGAAAAGACATTAAATTCGTTGTGCCAACCAACTGTTATGGTGGTACTAATGACCAAGCAAGACGTGTTGCTGCCTGTTTAAACCATGTTGACGTGGTGGATTTGGCTGTTGATGGTGACAATGATATGGTGACAAGTTTAGAAACTGTTTTAACAGAAATCGCCAAAGCTGATGCCATTGCGTATATCATTGTAGAAATACCAACCAACCCACGTGTTGAAGTTCCTGATCTTCAAAAATTGAAAGCCACCTTAAGCGCAGCACGTAAAACGGCTTCTGGAACAGTGGCAATAGATACTGTTTTTATATTAGACCAAACTTTTTGTCCTAATATTCACTTTTTAGGTGATGGTGAAATTCTGTCAACAGTGCGAACCATTTCTTATGCTAGTGGTTCTAAATTTCCTAGTGGTGGAAAATGTACGGCTGGTTATGCAGTAGGAAATGCCAAAGTAGATGCACTTATGGACAAAATAGCAGTGCATCTCAATCTTTGCGATAATGAAGCGACCGAATTGCAATACGAAATATTAGCAAAACAATTGCCATCAATGAATCAACGTATTACAGATGCTTATAAAAATACGCGTGAATTTGTGAACTTTATTCAAAAGACCTTACCAGAAGCGAAAATTAATTTTGTCTCAGAAGAACTGGCAGATCAAGGTTTTACTCCGTCTGTATTTTCATTAGATCTTCCGACCAAAGGAAATACTCCTGAAGAAAAGGAAACGTATAAACGCGAATTGAATCATAGATTAATTAATTTAATGATTACTAAAATCCCTAACGAAAGCAAGTATTGTGTAAGTTACGGACAGTTAAAAGGCTGTTATTGGACGATTCCTGCAACCTCAACTCAAGGCACAACTAAAGAAGGTGATAAGGATTATATTGCCAGAGTATCCTTGTCTCCAGATTTGGATTTAGAACGTCATAAGGAGGTTTTTGCGGAATTTGTTGCCAGTATTTAGAGACCTTTTGTTTTACTTCGCGAGGTGCTTTCAATGAAAAAATATTTTTATTTCAACCGATGCTCAAGGTGACAGCAGAATAATTAATAAGTGCTGCTAATCGTTTTAAAACTATCATAACACAAATGAACATATTAGACTGGATACAAGATTGGTTTAAATCGCAATGCGATGGCGATTGGGAAAAAGATGAAGTGATTCAAATCACAACATTAGCTACTCCTGGTTGGGAAGTTGAAATTGATATCTCAAATACCTCCCTTGCTAATTTAGAAATCAAATGGATTCTAAACGAAATAAATCGTCAAGATTGGTATGGTGTTAAAGTTGAAAACGCTAAGTTTTTAGCTGCAGGTGATGCTGGCAAACTCACTTTTCTGCTAGATCTTTTTAAGCAAATGATTGATGGGATTGAGAATTCGTAGATTTGATAGTCTCATAAAAATCAACGAACTTGGCTAGCACCAATAAATAATTATTTATAAAACTTTAATTAAAATGAAAAAAGCCGCATTATCCATAGTCTTTCTTTTCACTTTTATAACTGCATTTTCACAAGCTATTTTAGAAGACGAGAGATATGTACCAGAAACAAATCCCCAAGTACGCGAAAAACTAGACCAATGGCAAGATATAAAGTTTGGTTTACTAATGCATTGGGGAGCTTATAGCCAATGGAGTATTGTAGAATCTTGGTCGATCTGCCCAGAAGATTACGGTTGGTGCGAACGTAAAAAAGGGAATAATCCTGGAAATTACACTGAATATGTAAAAGAATACGAGGAACTAAAAAAAACATTTAATCCTGTGAAATTTGATCCAGAAAAATGGTCTAAAGCTGCTAAAGCTGCGGGAATGCGTTATATGATTTTTACAACTAAGCATCATGATGGTTTCTCAATGTTCGATTCTAAATACACCGATTATAAAGTTACAGATCCAGAATGTGCATTTAGCTCAAACCCAAAAGCTAATATTACAAAAGAGCTTTTTAATGCTTTTAGAGCAGAAGACATGTGGGTTGGAGCTTATTTCTCTAAACCAGGTTGGCATCACAAAAGTTACTGGGATCCATATTGGCCAGCTTTCGATAGAAATGTAAATTACGACCCTGCTTTATATCCAGAAAAATGGGAAACTTTTGTACAATTTACTCACAATCAACTTTTAGAATTAGCTTCAGATTATGGTGATATTGATATTGTTTGGTTAGATGGTGGTTGGGTTAAAAAACGTGACCAACAAAATATAGACGAAAATTACGCAGAGAAATTTGCAGAAAATAAAGCTGCAAATGGCTTTATAAAACACAGAATGGTATCTCAAGACATTCGTATGGATGAACTTGTAGATAAACTGCGCAAAAAACAACCAGGACTAATTGTTGTAGACAGAGCTGTTCACGGTAAAAACCAAAATTACTTAACGCCTGAAAATCGTGTACCAGAAAAAGAATTGCCTTACCCTTGGGAATCTTGTATTATCTCAGGAGGTGGTTGGGCTTACACGCACGATGCTGTGTATATGTCAGGACACCAAGGTGTACAAATGTTAGTAGATATTGTTGCTAAAGGCGGAAACTTGTTATTAAACATTGCACCTACACCAGATGGAGAATGGCAAGATGGTGCCTATCGTTTATTAAAGGATTACGAAAACTGGATGAACATTAATAGCGAAGGCATTTATAATAGTAAAACTTTAGCACCTTTTAAAGAAGCTAATATTTGTATGACACAACAAGACAACGGAAATGCTTATTTCTTTTACATGGCAGAAGAAAACGAAACAACAATGCCAAATAAAATTACCATCAATTCTCACCAACCAAAAAAAGGAGCTACAGTAAGCCTTTTAGGATACGACCAACCTCTTAAATGGACTGCTATAGGTGAAGGTTTTAGTATTAGCATACCTAAAAAATTAAGTAATAATCCACCGAGTGAATTTGTTTGGACTATAAAAGTTTCCGAACTAATAAAGAAATAAGCTATGGCACTTATTAGACCGTTTATTTGTATAATTTTTTTATGCCTTGTGTTTTTTTCTTGTGACAGTGAAGAAGATGTTATCTATAAAAATCCAAAAGTTTCAATAGACAATCGTGTTGACGATTTATTATCAAGAATGACCTTAGAAGAAAAATTCTGGCAACTCTTTATGATTCCTGGTGATTTATCTGAAGGCAAAGAAAAGTATAAACACGGAATTTTTGGTTTTCAGGTGGCAACCAAAAGTTCAACTGGTAATGAATCAGAACAAATTTTAAATTATTCAGATGGTGGAACCGCAAAAGAAACGGCTATGCTCATCAATGACATGCAAAAGTATTTTATTGAAAATACACGTCTTGGCATTCCTATAATTCCATTTGATGAAGCTTTACATGGTTTAATTCGCGAAGATGCTACAGCTTTTCCGCAAGCTATTGGATTAGCGGCATCGTGGAACACCAAATTAATGGACACTGTTGCTGCGGCAATTGCAAATGAAGTAAAGTCGAGAGGCATACGTCAAAACTTATCACCAGTAATTAATATTGCACGAGATGTACGTTGGGGACGCGTCGAAGAAACGTATGGTGAAGATCCCTTTTTAACCTCTAAAATGGCAGTTGCTTACATTTCTGCTTTTGAAAAACGTGGAGTCATCACTACACCAAAACATTTTGTTGCCAATGTTGGTGATGGAGGTCGCGATTCATATCCCATTCATTTTAATGAGCGCATTTTAGAAGAAGTATATTATCCTGCTTTTAAAGCCAGCTTTAAAGAAGCAAACGCATGGTCTGTAATGACCGCATACAATTCGTTAGATGGCACACAAGCTACTGCAAACAACGAATTATTAAATCAAAAACTAAAAAAAGAATGGAATTTTAAAGGTTTTGTAATTTCAGATGCTGGTGCAACTGGAGGAGCAAATGTGCTGCATTTTACAGCCAAAGATTATGCAGAATCTACAAAACAAGCTATTGAAGGTGGATTAGATGTTATTTTTCAAACCTCATACGATCATTACCCGTTATTTTTTGAAGCATTTGAAAAAGGTATGATTAACCAAAATGCTATTGATGAAGCTGTAAAACGTGTATTGTATACTAAATTTAAACTCGGCTTGTTTGAAAATCCGTATGTAAATATTGACAATTTAGAAAAAAGCAACAGTATCACCAACAACAAAAGTTTAGCTAAAAATTCAGCTTTAGAATCTGTTGTTTTACTTAAAAATGAAGCACAAACACTTCCAATTAAAAAGACAGTAAAAACTATTGCTGTAATAGGTCCTGAGGCAAATGAAGCCCGTTTAGGAGGTTATTCTGGACCAGGAAATAATCCTGTTACAATTCTAGAAGGCATTATAAACAAAGTTGGTAATAACGTTAATACTCAGTATGCAAAAGGAGCTGATAGAATACCCGAAGATTTTGTTGCCATACCCAAAAAGCACTTTTTCCATATTGATAATGGCGAAAAAAAGTCGGGTCTTAAAGCAGATTACTACAACAATATTGAATTAAAAGGTGAGCCTGCTTTATCGAGAATTGATAACAATATCGATTTTAGATGGACACTATTTTCACCAGACCAGAATAAAATTAATTACGATTATTATTCCGTACGTTGGATAGGTAAATTAATTGTACCACAAAACGGAACCATTGATATTGGTATAAAAGGAGACGATGGTTACCGCTTATACATCAACAACGAATTAGTTATTGATAACTGGAAAAAACAAACCGTTCAGCAAATTACAAAACCGTACACTTTTGTAAAAAATAAGGCTTACGATATTAAAGTTGAATTTTATGAAACCACAGGAAATGTATCGTTTAAATTACTCTGGAATGCTGGTATAGAAAACAATTGGCAACAAAAAATTACTGAAGCGGTTGCACTCGCAAAAACATCTGAAATTGCTATTGTTTGTGTTGGTATTGAAGAAGGTGAATTTAAAGACAGAGCTTACTTAACGTTACCTGGTCATCAGGAAGCACTTATAAAAGCTGTTGCAAAAACCGGAACACCAACTGTTGTTTTACTCGTTGGCGGATCTGCCATTACGATGCAAAATTGGTTAAATGACGTTTCCGCAATCGTAGATGTTTGGTATCCTGGTAACGAAGGTGGAACTGCTATTGCAGATGTCCTTTTTGGAGATTATAATCCAGCAGGTAGATTACCGATTACATTTCCAGTTGACGTAGCACAAGTGCCTTTATATTACAATCACAAACCAACAGGACGTGGAGATGATTATATGAATTTAACTGGAAAACCATTGTTTCCTTTTGGATTTGGATTGAGTTATTCAACTTTTGAATATAGCAATTTACAACTCGATAAAAGCGTTATAAATACTTCCGAAAGCGCAACAGCTAGTTTTAAAATTACCAATACCGGAAACTACGACGGCGATGAAGTTGTACAACTATATATTAAAGACGAATTTGCCTCAATTGCAAGACCTGTAATTGAATTGAAAGGTTTTAAAAGAATTCATCTTAAAACAGGAGAAACAAAAGACATTCAATTTAAAATTACACCAGAGTTACTGACTATGCTTAATAAAAAAATGGAGCGTGTTGTTGAACCTGGCGATTTTAGAATTATGATTGGTGCATCTTCTAATGACATTAGGCTAAGAGAAATTTTAACGGTTAAGTAGCGTTTGCTCTAACACTTTATTTTAGAAATTATATCCTGAAATTAGTTCAAGAAACAAAACTACTTGATCAATCCCTTCACCTCATCAAAATCCAAACCACCATAATTACCAGAACTCATTAATAACAA
>NZ_JBGCDQ010000071.1:0-18699 GCF_045105575.1 Winogradskyella sp.
AGAATTAGAATCTAAAATGGGTAAATTGAAATATACTCAAGAAGCCAACACTATGACTACAGGCATGGTAAATACATTTTTAACTAAAGCTAATAATGCATTTACTAATAAGAATTACAAAGCTGCGGCTAAAGGTTTTGAAAAGGTCTATCGTATGTCTCCAAAAGACACCTTGTACTTATATTATGCAGCGTCTTCAGCGGTAACCGATCGAGATTATGATACAGCTTTAGATTACTATATTGAGTTGAAGAACTTGGGGTACAGTGGTGTTCAAATTAATTACTGTGCTACTAATGTTGAATCTGGTGAAGAAGAAGCCTTTGGTGATAAAACGGCAAGAGATCTGTCTGTAAATATTGCAAAAACACATATTAAACCAACAGATAAAAAAAGTGAAGCTAAAACAGCTGAAATTGTAAAAAATATTGCCTTAATTTATGTGTCACAGGGAAAAAATGAAAAAGCACTAGGTGCTATGGCAGATGCAAGGGCTGAAAATCCAGAGGACATAGGATTGTTATTATCCGAAGCGAATGTTTATCTTAAAATGGGTAATAAAGACAAGTTTAAAGCATTGATGGAAGAGGCTACTGAAAAAGATCCTACTAATGCAGAATTACAATATAATTTAGGTGTATTAGCTGCAGAAGGTGGAAACAATGAAGATGCTAGAAAATATTATAAAAAGGCGATTGCTATTAATCCAAGTTATGCTGATGCTTACAACAATATTGCGGTTGCTATATTACAAGGCGAAGCGGGAATAGTTGAACAAATGAACGGTTTAGGCACGAGTTCTGCGGATAACAGAAAGTATGACGAATTGAAAGAACAACGCACACAATTATATCAAGAGGCAATTCCGTTTTTGGAAAAAGCCCTAGAATTAAAAAAATCTAATATTGATACAGCTAGAACTTTAATGAATATTTATAGTGCCTTAGGTGAAACAGATAAATTTAAAGCAATGAAGTCTAAAGTTGAACAAATGGAAGCTTCCGCTGGTAATTAATAATTATAATTTTGGTTTAAAAAAGCGACAATAATGTCGCTTTTTTTATACAATTTTTTTAATAACTCTCAACTTATGGGTATGTATATTTTTGTCCACATTATAAATACCACTATGGTCTAATCTGTCAATTCTTACTTTTCCATGTGCGTGGATAATATGATTATCTTCCATTATAATACCAACATGAGTAATATGACCTTCTGCATTGTCAAAAAAGGCCAAATCACCAGGCTCACTTTCTTCTATAAAACTTAAGGCTTCACCTTGACTAGCTTGTTGAGAGGCATCTCTAAATAGTTTGTAACCATTAAGTTTATACACCATTTGTGTAAAGCCAGAACAGTCAATTCCAAAAGGTGTTTTTCCACCCCAAAGATATGGAGCGTTTAAAAATAGAAATGATGACTTTACAATATTTGTTTTATTGCTTTTCGTTGTCACGGAAGCACCGTCAAATTGATGTTTTAAGAGCGATAACCCATTTAAATTAGATCCAACAGGAATTGGGTATAAGTTATTAGAAGTGTCCGACACAAATTCAACTAAATCTTTTGATAAATTGATATCAGCTGATTTTAATTCTTTATAACTAAACTCGTCAATTTCAAAATATTGTTTGTTATCGATCCAACCTTCATAATTGTCAAAGGCAAATCGAATACGACTCCATTTTTTACGCTGTTCGAGCACCTTAAAAATATCACCATACAACGCTTGCGTTACCATTTCACTGGTGTCGCTAGGTTCTAATCGTATAGGTACAATTCCAAGATTGCAAATACCGTATTGCATAATTTTGATTAATCGCGTTCTAATACCATAGCAGAAGCTCCACCACCACCATTGCAAATCGCAGCAGCACCTATTTTGGCATTATTTTGTTGTAGTACATTAATTAAAGTGACTAAAATTCGAACACCAGAACATCCAAGTGGATGACCTAAAGATACAGCCCCTCCATTAACGTTTACGTTACTATCATTTAATCCTAATAGTTTCATATTGGCTAAGCCAACCACTGAAAATGCTTCATTAAATTCGAAATAATCAACGTTTTCTAATGAGATGTTAGCTTTTGCCAGTGCTTTTGGTAACGCTTTAGCAGGAGCAGTTGTAAACCATTTTGGTTCGTGTGCAGCATCGGCATAACCTTTTATTGTTGCTATAGGTGTTAATCCCAATGCATTCGCCTTTTCTCTACTCATTAAAACCATGGCAGCTGCACCATCGTTTATAGTCGATGCGTTTGCCGCGGTTACGGTACCATCTTTAGTAAAAGCCGGACGCAACGCTGGTATCTTGTCCATTCTAACGTTTGCATATTCTTCGTCTTTGCTTACAATTATTGGTTCACCACGACGCTGAGGTACTTCTACTGGCACAACCTCATTGTCAAACTTACCACTATCCCAAGCGGCTTTAGCACGCTCATAAGATTGAACTGCATAAGCATCCTGATCTTCTCTAGAAAATTTATATTCAGAGGCACAAGCATCCGCAGAAACACCCATGGCATTTTTATCATAAGCATCTACTAAACCATCTTTTTGCATGCCATCTTCTAAGGTGGCAGGTCCAAATTTAGTAGCACTTCGTGCATGATAATAATGAGGAATAGCACTCATATTTTCCATACCACCAGCAACAATGATATCGGCATCACCTAATTGTATCGCTTGTGCTGCTTGCATCACCGCTTTCATGCCAGAGGCACAAACTTTATTTATAGTAGTACAAGGCACTGTGTTTGGAAGACCTGCATAAATCGCTGCCTGTCTTGCTGGTGCTTGTCCTGTACCTGATTGGACGACATGACCCATAATAACTTCATCAACTAGCTCTGGCTTCAAATTAATTTTTTGCAAAGCTCCTTTTATAGCTACAGCTCCTAATTGAGGTGCAGTTACAGAAGATAAACTTCCTAAAAAACTTCCGATGGGTGTTCTAACAGCTGAAACTATAACAACGTCCTTATTCATAGTAATCTGATTTTTTCTTAATGGAAGCGAAATTAAACATTTTTTAAGAGATTTGAGAATGAATTATTGATATTAGCCTTCTAAAATTCTATTATTTATTACATTTGGTTATATATGAATGTGTTCTTAAATAAATGGTATAAAAACCACGCTTTGGTCTATAAAATATTGTTGTTCTTGGTAACAACTTTATTTATCGTCTACCTCTTTCCTAAAACGGGTAAATTTAGATACTCTTTTGAAAAAGGGAAACCTTGGCAATCTGAGAACTTATATGCACCTTTTAATTTCGCTATTAAGAAATCTCAAGAAGAAATTGAGAAAGAAAAGCTTGAAATTAAAAATGAAAGTCCGGTTTATTTTGAGGTTTCAAATGGTGTCAAAGATGCCGTATTATCTAAGTATTTAATACGATTTAATCAGGTTTTTGATGACTCTAGTGATGTAAATATTGAAAATTCAGATTTATATACTAAAGGGAAATTATTGATTAATGAACTTTATAATTCTGGAGTTTTAGATTTGGATTATAATTATTCTGATAATAAACGGTCAATTTTAACAAGGTCTAATCAGGTTTATAAAGAGTTAGAATATGAACGTTTATTTGAATTGAATGAATGGAGAGAATGGGTTGAAAACGAATTAACTACCGTCGGATCTAACGATGATAAAAAGAAACTCATATCTATATTTTTTGATGTTATAAAACCCAATACAAAGCTTAATAAAAGTTTAAGCGAACAAACACTTCAAGAAGGGTTATCTCAAATTTCACTGACTAGAGGGCGTATTGAAAAAGACCAACTTATAGTTTCAAAAGGACAAGTTATTGAAGAAGATCAGTACGATGTTTTAAGTTCTTTAAAATTAGAATATGAGTCTCAAGTTTGGAATTCAGCTAATTACAACTGGGTTCTTGTAGCATATACTTTGTTAGTTGCATTGGCTCTTTTAATGCTACTGTTGTTTTTAAGAAAATACAGGATTGAAGTATTTTTAAATAATACTAAAGTCACTTTTATATTTTTCAATATCGTATTGATGATTTTTTTGACGACACTGGTAATTAACTACAATTCTCAATACATCTATGTTGTACCCTTATGTATTTTACCATTGGTTTTGAAAGCCTTTTTTGATGCTAGATTAGGACTTTTTGCGCATGTATTAACGGTATTACTTCTAGGTTTTATAGTCCCAAATAGTTATGAATATATGTTTCTTCAGATTATTGCGGGAATGGTGACCATTTTAACGGTTTCAGAATTATATAAAAGAGCCAACCTTTTTATTTCAGTAGGTCAGATTACCTTTATTTATATCATAGCATATTTCGCTTTTTTTGTGATTCATGAGGGGCAACTCACAGGATTAAAGTGGGAAACATTTGGCTTATTTATCTTGTGTGGTTTAGCGACATTATTTGTTCAGCCCTTAATTTATATTTATGAAAAAATCTTTGGACTTGTATCGGATGTATCCTTGTTAGAGCTTTCCGATACAAACACAAAACTATTAAAAGAATTATCCAATCGTGCACCAGGAACATTTCATCATTCATTAAATGTAGCAAATTTGGCAGAAGCGTCAGCCAACGAAATTGGTGCAAACGCCATGCTCATTAGAGTAGGAGCATTGTATCATGATATTGGTAAGATGAATAATCCGACTTATTTCACGGAAAATCAGAGCACAGGAATCAATCCTCATGACGAACTATCGAGTAAAGAAAGTGCAAAAATAATTATAGACCATACTTTAAAAGGAATAGAAATCGCCAAGAAATATAATCTCCCAGATCGTGTCATTGATTTTATAAGAACACATCACGGAACGAGTTTAGTGTATTATTTCTATATGAAAGAAAAAGCGAGTAATGAAAATGTTGATATTAACGATTTTACTTATCCTGGACCAACACCTTTTAGTAAAGAAACAGCCATACTCATGATGTGTGATAGTGTTGAAGCCGCTTCTAAAAGTTTAAAAGAGCCTACAAGTACTAAGATTAACGATTTTGTGGAAAATATTATTAATAAGCAAATGGAAAATGGACAGTTTTTAAATGCAGATATTACGTTTAAAGAAATACAGTCTATAAAAAAGGTGCTAAAATCTAAGTTAGCAAATATTTATCACTTAAGGATTGAGTATCCTGAATAAAAGTCAGAAGACTTATCAAACACAAAAAAGCCTCACTATTTCTAGTAAGGCTTCTTGTGATCGCACTAGGATTCGAACCTAGGACCGCCTGCTTAGAAGGCAGGTGCTCTATCCAGCTGAGCTATGCGACCATTTAGAGTAAACTCTAAAAAATTTAATAAAAACTCTTCTTTGCTTAAGCTATGAAGAATAAAGTCGGGGTGGCAGGATTCGAACCTGCGGCCTCCACGTCCCAAACGTGGCGCGATAACCGGGCTACGCTACACCCCGAATTTGATTATCTATAATTACTTACAGTCGCAAAAGCTGCAGTAAAATTTGCGGAGAGACAGGGATTCGAACCCTGGGTAAGTGTTTCCACCTACGACGATTTAGCAAACCGTTCCTTTCGGCCACTCAGGCACCTCTCCAATATTTAAAAGAACATTCCTTTAATTGCGGATGCAAATGTAACTGAACATTTTAAAGAACGCAACAAATTTTTTGAGTTTTTTCTAAAAAATAGCTGAATAGTTTAGAACTTCAAATTAAGTCTATATTTATCAATAAGATATGCTTTTTTGCTTTTCATTTTTTTATATCTTTAGGTGGTTGCTCTCGAAACAATTAAGCCTGTATTTTAAGTAGATCATATTAGAAAATGTCCAGTTATAGAAATGATAGAGATTTTACAGACTATGTTCACAAGTACCTAGCAGTGCCTCAAATTTACACTCCCTTAGAGTGGAAAGAAGTAAAGTTAAAAGAGGATTATGCAAAGTATATTGATATGATGAACGGCATTGACTATGTTTTTAGAAATGGAAATGCCGTAATGAGCGTTCAAGAGCGCTTTAGAGAAGAAAAATATAAAGGATTTACCGATTTCACCATTCGTTACCGACGGGACGACAATAAAGTAGAATCTCGTAAAGCGTCTGAATACTATAAAATGAAAGCGCATTATTTTACCTATGGTATTTTAGACAGCTCTAAAGACGATATCAATAAGCACTCTAAATTTTTAAAGTATGCGATTATCGATTTAAAGAGAGTTTATGAAAAGTTAGATTCAAAGCATATTATTATTTCAGATAATGGACAAAATACATGTCGGATTTTAAATGATGAACGCATAGAATGTCCTGTAAAATATAATAAGGATGGTTCTTCATCATTCTTTCCCATTGATATTTCGTATTTAGTAAAACTTTGGGGACGTGAAATGTTGATTGCTCAAAAAGGATTTTTATAATCTTTAGAGCCTTTTATTCTATGAAACTTTAACGTTATTTTACTAATCAAAGTGTAGCTTTTTTAATAGCTTACAGGCGCTATGATAAGAGAAAACCAACTCATCAAATTTACAAAAAAGGGGATCTATTGCCCTCAAGGAAATTTTTATTTAGACCCTTGGTATCCTGTTGATTATGCCGTAATTTCTCATGGACACGCAGACCATGCACGTTGGGGAATGAAACGCTACTTATGCCAAAATGATTCAAAAGCAATTTTACAACATCGTATCGGTAGAGACATTAAAATAGAAAGCCTTGGCTATAATGAACCTCTTTCAATTAATGGTGTAAAAGTAAGTTTTCATCCAGCTGGCCATGTTATTGGTTCTGCTCAAATTAGATTAGAATATAAAGGTTACGTTGTTGTTTTTTCGGGCGATTATAAAACCCAACCCGATTTTATTTCAACACCCTACGAACCTGTAAAATGCAACACTTTTATTACTGAAAGTACCTTCGGTTTACCCATTTATAAATGGAAAAGCGAAAAAGATTTACAATCAGAATTGCAGCAATGGGTTAAAAGCAATAAAGAAAACAATAGAACATCTGTTTTTCTTGGGTATTCTTTAGGAAAAGCACAGCGTTTAATGTCATTGTTGGAGGGTGTAGATGAAATTTACGTGCATCGTGCCATTCATAATTTAAATGAAGCTATTTCCAATTCTGGATTTAAATTACCGAATACGACTTTACTCACCAACGATTTTGATAAAAAAGGACTTCAAAATAAAATTATCATTATGCCACCAGGTTTATTAGGCTCAAGACTATTGAAACGTGTGCCAAACTCAGCCACAGCCATTTGTTCGGGTTGGATGCAAATTAGAGGTAATAAACGCTGGCAATCGGTTGATGCTGGGTTTGCCGTGAGTGATCATGCAGATTGGAATGGTTTAATTTCAGCCGTTAAAGCCACAGAGGCTGAACAAGTTTATGTTACGCATGGTTCGCAAGCCATATTTTCAAAATATTTGAATGAAATTGGGATTAAAGCGGACGAACTAAAAACCGATTATGGAGATGAAGCAATGGTAAAAGCTGAAAAGGAATCTGAAATACAGGTGGACGTATGAAACAATTCTCTCAATTGATCAGTGCTATAGAAATTACGAATAAAACCAATGCAAAAATTGATGCTTTGGTTCACTATTTTGAAACGGCACCTGAGAAAGATAAATTATGGCTAATTGCATTATTTACAGGAAAACGACCATCACGACCCGTAAAAACCACCTTGATGAAACAATGGTGTATGGAAATTACCGAATTACCCGAATGGCTATTTTTAGAAAGCTACAGTACGGTTGGTGATTTGGGCGAAACCATTGCGCTACTTTTACCAGAACCAACAACCGAAATTGAATTGTCTTTGAACGATTGGATGACTGAATTAAAAGCTTTAAAACCAAAATCTGATGATGAAAAAAAAGATTACGTTTTAAAAGTTTGGTCTGGTCTGCAACAACAAGAACGTCTCATCTTTAATAAACTCATTGGTGGCAGTTTTAGAATTGGAGTCTCAAAGAAAACCTTAGTCAACGCACTAGCTAAGCTCACCAATATAGATGCCAATCAATTAATGCATAGTATTATTGGTAATTGGGATATAGATGCCATTTCGTTTGTTGAATTGATTAATGGATCGCACATTAATTATGATAATTCTAAACCTTACCCATTTTGTTTAGCCTATGCTTTAGAAAAAGAATTACCAGAATTAGGTAAGCCCGAATATTGGATGGTGGAGCAAAAATGGGATGGCATTAGAGGTCAAATTGTAAAACGAAATAATGAAATTTATATTTGGTCGCGTGGTGAAGAATTGGTTACTGAGCAATTTCCAGAATTGGTAGAATCGATTTCAAAATTTAAAGACGACTTTGTCATTGATGGTGAAATTCTCGCTATGAAAGATAATGCCGTGCTCTTATTCAACGATTTGCAAAAACGATTGAATCGGAAAAATGTGACTAAAAAACTTTTGGAAGAAATTCCAGTAGGGTTTTATATGTATGATATTCTGGAATTTAATGATGAAGATATGCGTTCAAAACCGATGGTTGAGCGACGTTCCGTTTTAGAACAACTTTTTAAATCCATAGCACCACAACATAATTTAGAACTCTCTTTTTTAGTAGAATTTAATCAGTGGGAAGAACTACATACCATTCGAGAAAATTCGCGTTCCATAAATAGTGAAGGTTTAATGCTAAAACAGAAGGCATCTCCCTATCATACCGGACGAAAAAAAGGAGATTGGTGGAAATGGAAAGTAGAACCCTTAACGATTGATGCGGTTATGATTTATGCTCAAAAGGGCAGTGGTCGTCGCAGTTCAAAATACACAGACTACACGTTTGCAGTAAAAAAAGATGATAAATTAGTAACGGTTGCCAAAGCGTATTCGGGTTTAACAGATAAAGAAATTACAGACGTGTCGCGCTGGGTCAACAAAAATGCGATTGAGAAATTTGGACCTGTACGAACGGTAAAACCAGAATTAGTTTTCGAAATTGCGTTTGAAGGGATCGCATTTAGCAAACGACACAAATCAGGTGTCGCTTTGCGTTTTCCAAGAATTAAACGTTGGCGAAAAGATAAACCAGTCGATGAAATAGATACCATAGAAACTGTAACACAACTGATTACTGCACCTTGAGTAAATTTAAAGACAGCACAGGATTAACAATCATCCATAATTGGATGGCAGAAAAAGCACAGGCTCCGTTTCCGTTTCAAAGTCAGACCTGGCAACGCTATGCAAATGGTTATAGCGGAATGGTTATCGCTCCAACAGGTTTCGGTAAAACATTCTCAGTGTTTTTAGCCGTGGTTATCGATTATTTAAATCATCCTGAAACATATCCAAAAGGCTTAAAATTACTATGGATTAGTCCATTAAGAAGTTTAGCGAAAGACTTAGCCAAAGCCATGACAGAAGCTGTGGAAGAAATTGGCTTAGATTGGTCAGTACAAGTGAGAAATGGCGATACACCATCAAGCGTAAGGAGAAAGCAAGAACGTTTAATGCCAGATGTGTTGTTAACGACTCCCGAAACGCTTCACCTCATGTTTTCGCAAAAGAAAAATCAACGCTTTTTTAAAGGAGTAAAGTGCGTTGCTATTGATGAGTGGCACGAATTATTAGGTAATAAAAGAGGGATTCTTACAGAGTTAGCCATATCTCAATTACGTCATTATTCACCAAAACTTCAAATTTGGGGCATCACAGCAACCATCGGAAATTTAGAAGAGGCAAAGCAGGTGTTATTACCGTATTCAGATTTAAAAGTCACCCAAGTCACGGCAAAAGAAAAGAAGAAAATAGATATCGTTTCCGTATTACCAGACGAAATCGAAGTTTTGCCTTGGGCAGGTCACTTAGGTGGAAAAATGGTTGATAAAATTCTGCCAATTATTGAAGCCAATACTACGACGTTGATTTTTACGAACACCAGAGGACAATCGGAATTATGGTACCAATTACTATTAAAAGCGAATCCGGAATTAGCAGGACTTTTAGCCATTCATCACGGGTCCATAGATAAAAAATTACGAAATTGGATTGAAGATAGTATTTCTAACGGTTATTTAAAAGCCGTTGTGTGCACGTCGTCCTTAGATTTAGGTGTCGATTTTAAACCTGTAGATTGTGTCATTCAGATTGGTTCAGCAAAAGGCATTGCACGTTTTATGCAACGTGCTGGTCGCAGTGGTCATTCTCCTTACGAGCGTTCTAAAATTTATTTTATTCCTACACATTCGTTAGAGTTGGTAGAAGTATCTGCTTTAAAAACAGCTGTAAAAGAAAACCAGATTGAATCGCGCGAACCCATGGTTTTAACTTTTGACGTGTTGGTGCAATTTATGGTAACTTTAGCCGTTGGTCAAGGTTTTAATGCTGATGAGTTGTACCAACGGATTAAAGAAGTTCATTCATTTCATTACATTACCGAAGACGATTGGCAATGGTGCTTGCATTTTATTACCAAAGGCGGGAAAACCTTACATTCCTATGAAGAATTTCATAAAGTCATTTTAGATGACGACGGCCTTTACAAAGTAAAAAGCCGACGTATCAGCATGTTGCATCGCATGAATATTGGTGCCATTGTCAGTGAAGCCAATATGATGGTGAAATACTTTTCAGGTGGTTATATTGGTATGATTGAAGAGTTCTTTATTTCAAAATTAAAACCAGGTGACAGTTTTATTTTAGCTGGTCGTGTGCTAGAATTAGTTCAAATTAAAGATATGACCGCTTTGGTAAAACGAAGCAAGGCCAAAAAAGCAGTATCACCAAGTTGGTTAGGAGGTCGTTTGCCTTTAACATCATATTTAAGTCATTTTTTAAGGTTGAAATTATCCGATGCTTTAGAGCCAGCTCGACTAGAAAAGGAATTGCGATTTTTAAATCCGTTAATGTTACGCCAAGCAGCACATTCTCACATTCCAAAAGCAGATGAATTTTTAATTGAATTAATTGAAACAAAAGATGGTCATCATGTGTTTATGTATCCGTTTGAAGGCCGTTTGGTTCACGAAGTATTTTCATCATTAATGGCATATCGATTGAGTAAGTTAACCCCTTTAACGTTTACCATTGCAATGAATGATTATGGATTTGAATTGTTGAGCGATCAACCCATTCCAATTTCTGAAGACAATATTTCAGCATTACTAAGTAAAGACAACCTAATGGATGATGTTATTGCGAGTATCAATGCGTCGGAAATGGCTTCGCGTAAATTCAGAGATATTGCTGTTATAGCAGGTTTAGTGGTGCAATCCCAGCCTGGAAATAGAAAGAACAATAAAAGCTTACAGTCCTCATCTGGATTAATATTCAGGGTTTTAGAAGATTATGAACCCGAAAATTTATTATTAAGACAGGCCTATTCCGAAGTTTTTAATCAACAACTAGAAGAAGTGCGTTTGCAGGCTGCTTTTGACCGAATTTCAAAAAGTAATATTATTATTAAACGTGCAAAATCATTTACTCCGTTGAGTTTTCCATTAAAAGTAGATAGCTTGCGTGGTACCATGAGTAATGAGAATTTAGATAAACGAATTCAGCGTATTAAAAATCAAGCGTTTAAGATTGATTAAATAATTTAATGGTACGACCTGCAAGGTTTCAAAAACCTTGTAGGTCTGCTTTAGGAACTAAGAGCCTATCTAGAAATACCTAAAAGGCTTTAGAAACCTTGCAGGATAAAGACATACTAAAATTTAATTCAGATAATTAATGACTTTTCAGGTTTTTAAAACTCTAATGGTCTTTCATAAATGAATATAGAAACAAAAGATATAATAATTAGAGACGAAGCGTTAACGCTAACCAACCAACGCGCTTTATTTTGGCAACGTGAAAATGTTTTAGTTTTATCTGATGTACATATCGGAAAAACAGCTCATTTTAGAAAACACGGTATTCCGATGCCAGATGCCATTCTTCAGAAAGATTTAGAACGTTTAAAAAGATTAATTGATCATTTTAATTCGAAAAAACTCTGGATTGTAGGTGATTTATTTCATGCTGAAAATAATAGTGATATGGTTACATTTAAAGATTGGCTCGTTCAATTTGAAGATTTAGAAATCACATTAATTAAAGGGAATCACGATCTGCTTTCAGAAAAAATAATGACAAATTTTAATATGAAAGTTGAAACCGTTTTAGAGGTTGCACCATTTTGTTTTGTTCATGAACCTTTAGAAAGACAAACGGATTTATTTTCTATTTCTGGTCACACACATCCTGGTGTTATGATTAAAGGAAAAGGAAAACAGAAATTGAAATTGCCTTGTTTTCAAGTCACGAAGAATCAACTTATTTTGCCAGCATTTAGTTTATTTACAGGTTTGAATACGAGAAATGAGCCAAAAGATTGTAAAAATTATGCCTTTACCGATACTTCTATATTTGAGTTTTAATGCATTTAACAGACGTCAGTAGTTAAATACGGACTAAAAATTAATTCATAATTTATTAATCCTATGATATTGGTATTATTAGTAATTGTCCGTTCGAGCGCAGTCGAGAACTATTGATGTACTTTTTGTAGGTTTTCACTTCGCTCAACCAGACAGTTGCTATCTACTGATCTCTGTCGTTTAAAATTTCAAACTTTCGAACAAACAATGATGATTTTAGCATCATTCACATCCGATGTGAAGAACAAATAATCGTTTCCACCATCTTTAATTTTTAGTTTTTTACGAATATCACCAACGGATAATGTAAAATTTCGAGTAGTCACATTAGCTTTTGTAATACGTTCCTTCGCGAAGGCTTTTTTATTAAATGGTAATACTTTTTCGATTTTAAAGCGTCGTCCTGGAAAATTTAATAGTGTCTCAGACGTGTATAAATGGGAATGTTTATGAAGTTTATCAATAGCAAGACTTTCACTTACCGAATTGAAACTCCCAGATTTTAAAACGGCAGAATTGGGTTCGTACAAATAGGTGAGTGGTTTACTGTAAGTGACTCTTGCTTCTGTTTCATCTTTAAAATTAAATTCGAAATATTGGGTAGTTTCTTTATGTAAGTTGACCGTTTTCACGTTAACGTCGCCTTCAAAATTACGCTCTAAAATCCAGAGTAATTCTTTCACTTCATTGTTAACGGCTACCACATGAATGTCTTTTACATACTTTAAATCCGAAAGTGTTGCTGTTAAATCTAATAAAGGTGATGTTTTAATCATTACGTTTTTAGCGTATTTTAAAAATAAACCTTGAAATGTTTTAATATTAGGTTCACAGTCTGCTAATAGAAATACTTTCTTTTTTTCCGTGTCTCTTCGAGAAGGATCTACATAAATCCAATCGAATGGTTGGTCGATTCGTTTTAAAGCGTCAATACCGTTTTCATTTATACAGGTGATATTTTTGATATTTAAAGCTTCAAAATTATGTTTTACAAGGGTTGATAATTCTGAATTAATTTCACAATGGATAATATTTTCAACCTGTTTAGCAAAGTAAAAAGCGTCCACTCCAAAGCCTCCTGTAAGATCAATAAGAGCTTTACCCGAAACTAAATGGGCTTTATAGTTAGCCGTTGTTTCAGAAGACGTTTGTTCAATATTAAGTTTATTCGGATAGTATATATTTTCAGTTTGAAACCATGTTGGTAATTTTTTTTCGCAACGTTTTTTCGCTTCAATTTGTGCTACGATTAATTTTGAATCTACGGTATCAAACGGAATGCCTTTCAGTAATAAATCTGAAATATCAGCATTTAGATTCATGTTTATAAATTCCTGAATATCAATATGTAAAATGTCTTTATTCAAGTGAAAACTATAAGCCTTTGGTTAATTTCTGCACGATGTTGTAATCGGATAAAAACTCTTTCAAAATTACTTTTATTGCAGTGTATGTAGGTATGGCGACGATCATACCAACAATACCAAATAAGATGCCTGCAATGATGATGACCAAGAAGATTTCTAATGGATGCGACTTCACACTTTTTGAAAATATATAGGGCTGACTAAAAAAATTATCTACTAATTGTGCAATGATAAACCCTATCATTACGTAGCTTGTTTTTGGTAAAATAACGTCGCTAAAACTTTCTCCTAAATTGCTAGACATGCTTAATAGTAGCATTAAAAAGCCACTCACTAAAGGGCCGACGTATGGCACTAAATTTAGAAGTGCACATAAAAAAGCGATGACGATAGCATTATCAATATCAAAAACTAAAAGAACGATGGTATAAATAATAAATAATATTAGAATCTGAAAAATGAGACCTACAAAATAGCGCGATAATAAATCTTTAATGGTTGTGATAGACCGTTTAGAGCGTGCTTCGTTACCATTTGGTACAAATAGCATAATGCCATCTTCAAACAATTTACTGTCTTTTAGAAAAAAGAAAGATATAAAAAGTACTGAGAATAATCCAATACTAAAACTACCCAAACCGCTTACGAAGGTGTTTAGAAAATTAGGTATAATGGCAAAATCGAGCTTTGAAAGTAAATTGGAATCTTTTATAGATTGTTCTACATCGATATTATTAAATTCAAAATAAGTGATGATTTGGTCATATAAATTTTCGATATTGTCTTGTAATTGGTTAATGTTGAGAAGGGCTAAATTTTGACCTTGTTCTACAATGAGCGGAATAAAAAGTCCAATTAAACCAACTAAAATACCCAACAATAACATCATGGTAACGACAACGGCAACCGTATTGTTGAATTTTAAACGCTGTCTTAAAAATAAGATGATTGGTCTGCCGATCAATGAAATGACTGCGGCAACGGCAATATAAACGATAACTGATTGAATTTTAAAAAGGAAATATAAGAGCAGTACAATCGCTAATAGAATTCCTAAGGCTCTTAAAATGCCGTTAGCTATGATTTTTGATTTCATGGGTTTTTATTGTTTTTTTGCATAGTTTCCTGTAGCTATCGCAATTGTTTGCTCCTAATCCTTCTCTTGGGTCATAAAATTTTTAGGACAACCATTCGACACGATAAATATAGTTAAAGATGTTGACATAAGGTTAGGGCTTAGGTTTGATTATTTAGTAACGTTTTTAGGACTTTAAAGAGATTTTTAAAACCTTGGAGTTTTAAGAATTTAACTGCTTTGTAAATTCATAAAGCGCAATACTTGTGGCTTGTACTACATTCATACTACTGTTATTGCCATACATGTTAATATGCACCACAGCATCAACTTGTTTTAAAATGGTTTCAGACACACCAAAATTTTCATCACCTAAAATTAAAGCGATAGGTTGATTGGTTTGTAGTTTAAAACTGGCTAAAGATTCACTTTTTTCTGTAATTTCTAAAGCAATAAGATAGTAATCTTGAGATTTTAAATTTTCAATTTGGGTTTCTATACTAGTGTTGAAACTATAATTCACATACTTTTCAGTAGAACGTGATGTTTTCGTCATACGTTTGCCTAAAGACATATCGGTACCACAAAATATAAGTTCTTCAATACCAAAAGCATCTGCGATTCTGAATAAACTTCCAATATTAGGCGCGTTGTTGACATTATCACAAACTACGCTAATAGAGTGTTTTTGTTTTTTAAAACTAGAATTGTAGTGGGTGAGTTGCATAAAGTTTGACGTAAACTAAATTTATATTCAACGATAATTTAGTAATTACAATTGAAATTCATGTGCGGATTCTTGCCATAATCTAAGAAAGAAAAGCATGATATTGTGTAATGATAATGAATATTGTAAACTCCACTAGAATACGTATGACTATTTATAGATTCCATAATTTGAAACGTAAAAGCCAACGTTAATATTAACGCAACAAGTTTATATTTAATTGAAAAGATCTTCATTATTACTTAACCATTGTTTTATTAAACATGCTCTATTTTTTCTTCATTTCGAACCAAAACCATATCGGAATTCCAAATGTGAGTCCAGAAATAAAGCCTAAATTCCAGAATAGGCCTGTTGCAACCGCAGCAATACCAAGTCCGACAAATACCAAAGTATAATCATTATCTGCGTATAATCTATTTATATGCTTTTTGGTATGATGGCCACAATGTTTACAACGTTCATGAAACTCATTCGTTCCTATTTCCATTAATAGTCCATGCCTGTCAGTAGCTTTGGTTTTAATGACGTTATCTTTTTACAAGAATTACAACGGTAGCTGAGTTTCATTTTTTTAAGTTTAGTAAATTGTCTTCCAGCTTCCACTCAATTCTCAAAAGCATACTTCACAATATTGGCTCCCATTTTCAGCGCTTTCTCTCTCACATCTTCAGGATCGTTGTGTACTTCTTGGTCTTCCCAACCATCACCTAAATCACTTTCAAACGTAAATAGTAGCACTAATCTGCTGTCATGAAAAATACCAAGGGCTTGCGGTGCTTTTCCATCGTGCTCATGGATTTTTGGTAAGCCTTTTGGGAATTCAAAAGCGGAATTGAAAATTTTATGGTCTTTAGGGATTTCAATGAACTCATTATTTGGGAATACCTTTTTAAGTTCTTTGGTAATGTAAGGTTCCATACCATAATTATCATCAATATGAAGAAAACCTCCTGAAATTAGATAGTTCCGTAAGTTTTTGGCATCATCATCACTGAAGAATACATTGCCATGACCCGTCATATGTAACAAGGGAAACTGAAAAATATCAGTACTTCCGGCTTCAACGGTTTGGATGCTTTCATTGATATTCGTATTGATATTATCATTACAATACTTTACTAAGTTTGGCAAAGCTGTTGGATTACTATACCAATCTCCACCGCCTTTATATTTAAGAATAGCGACGTCTTGAGAAAACAAGACGAAAGTAAATAGAGAAAAGAAAAGAGATAAAATGGTTTTCATTGGCGTCTATATAATTCGTTTTTTACTAAATACGCGTTGTACGCTATTCATTTGCAAATGCTACGGAATGACAAGCAGCAATTGCAGCAGTCTCTGTGCGTAAACGTGTTTTACCCAAAGTTACAGGAATAAAATCGCGTTGCAAAGCCATTTCAATTTCTTTAACGCTAAAATCGCCTTCTGGTCCGATTAAAATAGTGTAATCTGTAGCGGTCGTCTGTAGTTGTGATTTTAAAGACTTTCTATCCGTTTCTTCGCAATGTGCAATAAATAATTGATTTGTAAAATCTTGATTAATAAAATCCTTAAAAGTTATAGTTGCATTTAGTTTAGGTAAATAGCATTGTAAGGATTGTTTCATAGCGGATTGAATTATTTTTTCAAAACGTTCCGTTTTTATCACTTTACGCTCACTATGATCACAAATAATAGGTGTGATGCTGTCTATACCAATTTCGGTAGCTTTCTCTAAAAACCACTCGTAGCGATCATTCATTTTGGTGGGTGCCACAGCTAAATGTAGGTTATAGTTTCGCTTGGCTTTAAATTGTTGGGCTATAATCGAAACACTACAATGCTTAGGTTCGGCACGTGTTATTTCTGCCGTAAAAAGCCAGCCTTTGCCATTGGTAATCTGTAAAACATCACCAAGGTTTTTTCGCAATACTTTTGCGATGTGTTTACTTTCATCTTTATCGAAACTAAAATGGGTATCGTTTTCTGAAATATTTGGGTTGTAGAATAGTTGCATTATTCTGTAGATTCAGAAAATTTCAACACTGTAATTTCTTCGATAGGTGTTTTGTTTTCGGTTTTAATCACGAGATAGAACATTTGATTTTCAGGATCGTCTATCGTAAATATCTCGTTTAATTCATGATTTTCATTAAAAGCGACAGCATCAAAAGCTGGTGATAGCTCACCTGCTTTAATCCAACCCGTATCACCACCTTTTTTTGCCGTGTGGTGAGATGAATTGTGTTTCGCTAAATCTTTAAAACGATAGCCTTCGTTGTATTGCGCCATGACTTTGTTTCGTTTACTGATAAGCGCTTCATTTGAAGTTTCAGAATCACCCAATACAATAATACTGAATTTAGAATACATGACATCTGATTTGTCTACGACCTTGTAATACGTTCTCTTAAATTCAGTTCTTACGACTTTTTTGCCACCTTTAGAAAGACTGAATAAATCATTAGCCAATCGCGTTTTATGTTTCTTTTTATTAAAGGTAAATAATTTGCCTTGTTTTGGTTTGTTGGCCTTTAAAAATGTATTGGCTTCATCAGCCGTAGAAATAGAATCTAATTGCTGTTCTAAAGACTCTTGAGAAAAAGTAATCAAAGGTATTAAAAGTAAAATCGTAAATAATGTCTTCATATTAGTTTTAAATTTAATTCGATTTAGGTCTATAAACTCATCTGAACCATTTTTATTTCAATGTTTAATGAAATATTTAATACTAGATAAGTTCAATGCAAAGCAACTAAATTTTAATTTGGTATTGAAGTGAAAATTTGTAAGGATGTTAACAGATGTTTTAACAATATTAAGGGTATAGTTTATATAAGCTTTGTTTTAGTGATTTTTTTGCGAAAATTGATAGTGATTATTGTACGACTCCGCTGGAGTCGAATTTAGTTTGTATCCTAATTTTTTTATAAACATGAAATTTCTCTGGGATTTGAAAACGAGAAAAGAGCTTATTGAAACAGTGAAAAAAATATCATAGTACCAATGATACCAAAGGTATCAAACGCTTGTAAAAAGATGTTTTTGAGCTTCGATTTTTCGACTCTAGAGGAGTCGTACGTTTCTATGCAATTAGTAATTGTCCTCAATAAAATTGAGATTTGCTTTTACTTCCACTTTCATACAATAAAGAATATATCATAATAC
>NZ_JBGCDQ010000072.1:0-24754 GCF_045105575.1 Winogradskyella sp.
AAAAGCAACCAAAAATGCAATCAAATTATATAACTCTAAAAGATTACATTTATCTTTAAACTATAAAATACCTAATAACGTGCACCAAAATGCAGCTTAATTTTAATCAATAATCTGTAGACGTATTTTAGGACGAGACATGCGAGAAAAAATCGCTTAACTACAACATATGTCCTTTATTTTGAATTTTTAGTACATATAACATATACGTGAGACAAAATGCACCATATAAAAAGCCTTGATAAATTACCACCAAAGTGAGAGAAGGTAGAAACATTAAAAATACTTAGACAATTAAGTAAATCCTCAAAATCCTTAGTTGAATTAAAGAAGAAAGATTATAGTTCAAAAACTAAATGTCGAAAGAAAAGCAGCATCTAGATACTTAAACAGTTTGGAGAAAATTGGACTTCTCACTTCTAAGAAAATTGGAAGAGAAAAAGTATATGTAAATACAAAATTAATCGAAATATTAAAAAAGCACTAAGCACAACACTGTGTCAAATTAATTGCGCGATCAATGTCAACTTTCAAACATTGCTGCGAAATATTTTATCTGTAATTTATTTGCTAAATTAGGTGCTTAACTATGCGATTAACCAAACAATAACACGTCGGCAAAAATTATGAATAAGAGATTATACTTACTGATAGCCATATTATTCATTTGTAATTGTTCTCCTAAAATCCGAACAACAATCAGTAACTCTGATTATAAAAAACTAGATGATAATATAGATGTACTAGTCATCAATGAAAGTGAAGTACCAGAAAACTCAAACTATATTGGTGAATTAAAAGTTGGAGACTCTGGATTTACTACTGATTGTGGTTACGAAAAAATAATCAATGAGGCAAAAATAGAGGCTAAAAAGCTAGGAGGAAATATTATACAAGTAATAGAAATTATAGAACCTCAAAAATGGGGAAGCACATGCTACAGACTTAAAGCTAAAATATTTAGAAATTTAGATTCTAAATTACTTTTACCATTTATTGAAGAACGGTTAAATAAAAACAAATCCTCTTTACCTTCAAATTCGGAATTCTCAAAAATTTATTTTTATCGGCCAAAAATGGTTACAGGCTCACTCTTAGGATATAAAATTAGAATGGACAATGATTCTGTTGTTTGCAGAGTTAGAAATGGGAAAAAATATGAAGTTAAAATTGTTGATTTTGGAAAACATAAATTTTGGGCTAAAATTGAATCTCGAGATTCAATAGTTATTGATGTTAAAAAGGGACAAGAATATTTTGTTAGATGCTCTGTAGGTTTAGGTGTTTTTGTCGGAAAGCCAGAGTTCAGTCTGGTTGAGAACCATGTAGCAAGAAAAGAATTTCAAGATATGGACAAATAACTTTTGCTTACACCGTTTATAATTAATTACTCGGTCTTCACCGAATTGTAAAAATTCTTGCGAAATAAGTTACTCAACAACAAAACGAAACACACAAAAACCATTCAATTGTCCTTTACATGTAACAAATCACAAAACTTTACAACTTATAGAGGAATCAACACAACTGTACTTTAATTTCGGTGCAGATCTAAAACTAATAAAACAATGGAACAACTACCAGATTTTACAAATAGAAATGCCCACGAAATAGATTACCGCATCTACGGAGAAGAAATGCAATACGTAGAAATAGAATTAGATCCACAAGAAGGAGTCATTGCAGAATCGGGAAGTTTTATGATGATGGACGATGGTATTAAAATGGATACTATTTTTGGCGATGGTTCTCAAAAAGATACGGGTTTCTTAGGAAAAATATTGGGAGCAGGAAAGCGGATCCTTACAGGAGAAAGTTTATTTATGACGGCTTTTTATAATAATCTCACAGGTAAACGTAATGTGTCTTTTGCCTCTCCGTATCCAGGAAAAATCATTCCTATTGACTTAAATGAGTATGGTGGTAAGTTTATTTGCCAGAAAGACGCTTTTCTTTGTGCAGCAAAAGGCGTTAGCGTTGGTATTGAGTTTTCTAAAAAATTAGGACGTGGACTTTTTGGTGGTGAAGGCTTTATTATGCAAAAGCTCGAAGGCGATGGAATGGCATTTGTCCATGCAGGCGGAACCACAGCAGTAAAAACCTTGGCAGCAGGCGAAACGTTAAGAGTAGATACAGGTTGTATTATTGGTTTTACGCAAACCGTCGATTATGATATTGAATTTATAGGTGGTATTAAAAATTCTATTTTTGGCGGTGAAGGTTTATTCTTTGCAAAACTCCAAGGACCTGGAAAAGTCTATATACAATCGCTACCGTTTAGTAGATTGGCAAGTCGTGTGTTGGCTTCAGTACCAAGAGGTGGAAAATCTAAAGGTGAAGGCAGTATTCTTGGAGGCTTAGGTGATTTGTTAGATGGTGATAATCGATTTTAAATATTTAATTTTACGTAAGTATCATATATTCAGTAGGTTATTGTGTTCAAAAACGTATTGTTTATGTTGTAGTATTCAACTTCTAAATCGTAATTATTAACATAATATGCTGTTAAACTTTCAAATATTTTGAAATTTGTCTCAAATTTTGGCTACCTTTAAAGGTAATTAAAATAAAGCGTATAGATAGAAAGCTACTTTTGTTAAACCTAAAACCAAAAATTACCTATGGCGCGAGAGATGTACGAGTACACAAAAACAGTGCTAAACAAAGTGAGTTTTGATACAACATTATTCTGCAAGGAAGTGCAAAAAGCAGTAAGACGATTACTGCCTCACGAACTTGAAGACTTAAGAGTTTTTATTCAGTCCCTCATCCATCAAAACCCAGACTTAAATCAATGTTTAGTGCATTTAAAAGCATAAAAAAACGTCCCGAAAATTTTAATTTTCGGGACGTTTTTTTATTTAAATATTCAGTCAATTTAACTAATAACTAATAACTAATAACCCATAACTCACTTAGCTTTAGGACTAATAATTTCCACATTCTGAAACGCTATCGCTCCCCTTATAATTCCCGAGATCACATCATGCATAGCATTAATAATCTGCATTTTTAATTCACTTTTATGATAAATAATACTCACTTCTCTTGCAGGCGACGGTTCCTTAAAATGTCTGAGATTAGAATTCATATGGTCTTTAATATCTAAAGTATGTAAATAGGGTAGAAGTGTCATTCCCATACCTTCATTAGATAATTTTATTAACGTTTCGATACTGCCACTTTCCAACTGAAAATGTTCATCATCCTGATCTTTAAAGGTTTTACAGAGATTAATAACTCCATCTCTAAAACAATGACCATCCTCTAAGAGTAGCATGTCTTCTATATTGAGATCCGAAACTTCAATCGTTTTTTTATCTTTTAATCGATGATTTTCAGGGATGTAAGCCACAAACGGTTCGTAGTATAAAACGCGCTCTTTAATCGTATCACTTTCTAAAGGAGTGGAAGCAATGGCAGCATCTAAGTGTCCATCACTAAGACGCATTAATATCTCATCAGTCGTTAACTCTTCAATCTTTAGTTTGACCTTTGGATACTTTTTAATGAAATTCTTCAAAAACATCGGTAATAAGGTGGGCATTACGGTTGGAATAATACCCAAACGAAATTCACCACCAATAAAGCCTTTTTGCTGATCGACAATATCTTGAATCCGATCCGCTTCATTCACAATATTTCTAGCCTGATACACAATTTTTCTACCGACTTCAGTTAATTCAATAGGTTTTTTACCGCGATCAAAAATGATAATATCTAATTCATCTTCCAATTTTTGAATCTGCGTACTTAAGGTAGGTTGTGTTACAAAACATTTTTCTGCAGCCTTGGTAAAATTCTTATGTTCTGCTATGGCTAAAGCATATTTGAGTTGTGTAATGGTCATCGCGATTAATTTAGGCTATAAAAGTATTAAAACTATTCATAAAAACTATGCAGGAAAAGGTTAATTCTACACTAAATTTAAAATTCAAAACATAAAGGATTATGACACTAAATAGCATCGGTTTAGATACCGAAAAAACAAAAGGATTAGCAGAAGATTTAAACCAATTATTAGCCAATTTTCAGTTGTATTATCAGAATTTAAGAGGAATTCATTGGAATATTAAAGGTCGTGCTTTTTTTGATTTGTACGTTAAGTTCGAAGAATTATATACAGATGCCAACCTAAAAGTAGATGAAATTGCAGAACGTATTTTAACGCTTGGTGCAACACCATTGCACACGTTTGATGATTACACCAAAGCAGCAAAAGTTCCTGTTGGTAAAAATATTTCTGAAGACGAAAAGGCCGTACAACTCATTGTAGAATCCCTTACGGAGCTCTTAAAAATTGAACGACGTATTTTAAATACATCTGACGAAGCTAATGATGAAGGTACCAATTCCATGATGAGCGATTTTATTACCGAACAAGAAAAAACAGTTTGGATGATGAAAGCTTGGTTGGGTGAGACGGTTTAAACTTCGACGTCATAGACGACTTATGATGTGAAATAAAATGTGAGTTTAACTAACAAGCGTAGATAAAATGAAACGGTTTTAGCTGAGCTAATACATAATAAAAAACCCCTTCAGATATTTCCGAAGGGGTTTCGCTTAAAATCAAATTACTAACAAGTTGATTTATCAAAAATTTTATTAGTCACATTCGCGTTCAAACCCTAAGAACTCATTATTTGATTCTAATCCTATAAAATCTTCATTACAAGTGACTACAGTCCAATCTAAATTTGAAACAGCTTCATAAGGTGCTGGTAAATTGATAAACATAAATACTTCACCAGTAGCTGGGTTGCTCGATAAATCCCAAGTACCTGTTATGGTGTTCCCTTCTATTAAAACAGAAACGGAGACATCTGCGTTAAAAGTGAATCTACCAGGATTGTTATTTGGGTTTAGGCTTGATGTAGCAATCCATTGACACTCTACCAAAAGTGCTGCGATGTCTTCTTGAGAACAAGCAGTAGGATTGGTTGTGTCGTCGCAATCTACCACATCGTCAGCGGTAAAACCTGCGCATTCTGCAAAGCATAAGTTAGGGAAAACTGTAACTACAGTATTTCCTGCTGCGTCGGTAAATTCAATACAAACTGGTTCTGCAGGTGCATTTTCACATTCTATGCAGTCATTTCCACCAATAGCGCCAAAACAATCCGCAAGTACGGTTTCAAAATCTTGAACATCATTTATGGTTACAACATCGTCATTTTCTAAAGTGATGGTAAATGGATATACAAAATCAAAATTGTAAACGTCGTAAAGTAATGTACCTAAAGCCTCGTCAGAATCTACTACAACCGTGTCATTATCCACAATTACCGATAACGGATAATTGAGTGTAAAACATTCAAAACCTAATCCACCAGAGTAATAATCTTGCTCACAGTTTTCAGAAAAATCATTTTCAGTAAAACCATCACAAGCTGCGTAGCATGCGTTAGGGTACGTTACCATAAAAGTTTGACCATTAGGATCAGAAATTTCAACACAAACAGGATCGTACTCTTCTGTGCAATCACAAACTTCAAAATCATTAAAATCGCAACTTTCTAATAATGAAATAAACGCGTCTTCATCATTAATAGTGACCACTTCAATAGCATTTGTAGCATCATTAAACGTTTCTACGTTAAAAGGAAACGCAATACCGTTAACATATAAATCTTCTGTAGAACTGAACATGATGTCTATAAGTCCATCAAGATCTTCTACAGTTACGGTAGCTCCATTGTTATAAGATAAATTTAATGGATAAACAAAATCGAAACAGAAATCAAAAACAATGTTTCCTGCTGGGTTATCTGATTCAGATACGTTTCCGTCGTCATTAAATTGAGATCTTAATTGAAAAAGTGTTGTTGTAATCGCTTCACTTTCTTCCGTAGTTTGAGGCTCCTCAATTACAGATTCGTTATTAGTACACGATGTAAATACCAAAAGGAACATCGCAAGGCTAAAAAAGGCTAGTTTAAATGTTTTCATGTTTTGTTTAAATTAAAAAGGTTAAAATTTGTGTTATTGAGGTTAATCAATACTAAGACAACACACATTTTAAAAACCCTACTTTTTTCTCAAATTATTTTTTTCATAGCTTTGGCGCTTCATATTAAAACTGCTCAATGTCTAAAAATAGTCGTAATATTTGTGATTCAAAAACTTTCGAGTTCATATACACAACTTATGCTAAAGACATCAGGCGCTTTTTGTTTTTTAAAACTCAGGATATGGCGAACGCAGAAGATTTATTGCAAGATGCGTTTATTAAACTTTGGGATAATTGTAGCAAAGTAGATTATGATAAAGTAAAAAGCTACATTTATACGATTGCCAATAATATGTTTTTGAATGAAAAGAAGCATGAGAAAGTGATTCATAAATACAATCAGCAGCATCAAAAGCATGATACTAATGAATCACCAGAATTTGTAATGCTCGAAAAAGAGTTTATGGACAAACTTGAAAAAACCATAGCCTCCTTGCCTGAAAAACAAAAGGAAGTGTTTTTATTAAATAGAATTGAAAAGAAAAAATATAAAGAGATTGCGGAGTTATTAAATATCTCAGTCAAAGCGGTAGAAAAGCGCATGCACCAAGCGTTATTAGTGATGAGAACCGAAATAGGAAATGTTTAATTTAATGTTAAGCTGAGCGCACGCGTGTTGCTAAAGCTTTAATATAAGGACAGTCGAAGCGCTTAGGTAGTAAGATTTTGAATTTTTATAAATGGGTGTTCAAAACGATACCTTTCTTTAATCGATAAAAAAGTAGGGTATTTAAATAGTAAGTTGTCTTAATTATGTAACACATGAAAAATCAAAATTTAAATACCGATAAAGAGACGTTTTTAGCACAATGGCTAGAAGGCGACATCAGTGATGCTGAGTTGAAAAACTTAGTAAACGATGTGGACTTTAAAGCGTATCAAAAGCTAAAAAGAGGCTTGGAGGTGCATAAACAATTAGACGCGCCAATCGATGCTAGTTTTGCTAAGATACAGCAACGTATTACTAACAAGAATAATAAAAAGCAAACTAATGTACGTCCGTTGTACAGAAATTGGACGATTGGTATTGCAGCATCCATCGTGTTACTTTTTGGATTGTTTTCAATTTTCGGAAATGATACGGTAACCATAGAAACGGGTTTTGGTGACCACAAAACGATAGCACTTTTAGATGGATCTGAGGTAATTCTTAATTCGAAGTCTAAAATCACGTACAATAAGGACGATTGGGAAAATAATCGCGAACTCACTTTAGAAGGTGAGGCCTATTTTAAAGTTGAAAAGGGAAACACATTTACCGTTAAAACGTCGAACGGCTCTGTAAGGGTTTTAGGTACAGAATTTAATGTAAAATCCACCAACGATTTCTTTGATGTGGTTTGTTACGAAGGAAAGGTGAGCGTAAAAACCTTAAGTTCTGAACATGTATTATTACCAACACAACAGGTTAGAAAAATTAATGGCAATTCGCCTGAGGCTTCAATAACGCAGCTTATAAAACCAACATGGATCGCTGGTGAAAGTACCTTTAAAAGTGTACCACTGAGGTATGTGATTTCTGAATTAGAAGCCACCTACAATATCACATGTAATGCAGAAGGCATAGATACTGCAATAATAGTCACAAGTAGTTTTCCACACAATAACCTCAATGTGGCTTTAAAAACTGTTTTTGAGTCCCTCGATATAAAGTATTCTGAAAAAGAAAATCGTAACATTAAACTTAGGTATTAAAGATGAGGTTAATCTATACCTTTGTTTTAATGTTACTGCCATTACTAGCCTTTTCTCAGGAAGAGGCTTTTTACATTGTGTTTAATAAAGTTCCCTTAGCCGATGCATTAACTACTGTAGAAGATACGTATGATGTTTTATTCTCTTATAAAGAGGAACTTATCAGCAATAAGACGCTATCCATACAAGGACAAAAATACACGCTTTTAGAACTTTTAGAAGTCATTAAAGAACGTACATCGCTTCAGTTTAAAATTTTAAATAACCGTTATATTATAATTAAGGCATCTGCTGAAGAATCGGTGCATCTTAATACTTTAGAAAAAGTAATTGTACGGAGTTACCTAACCCAAGGTATTGAGAAAACAGGTGATGGAGCGTATAAAATTTCACCTTCAAAATTGGGTATTTTGCCAGGTCTTACCGAGCCCGATGTTTTAGAAAGTATTCAGTTATTACCTGGTGTGTTAAGTCCTAATGAAACAGCAACTAGCTTTTTTGTTCGTGGAGGTGCATCCGATCAAAACCGATTGATTTGGGATGGTATTAATATCTATCATAAAGGCCATCTTTTTGGAATGATTTCTCCACTAAATCCAAACGCCACATCAGATATAAAATTTATTAATAAAGGTGCAAATGCGAGATATGGTGAGCGTTTATCTAGCGTTATAGATATCACTTCGCGCACTGCGATTACTAATGAAACTAAAGCCGAAATAGGCTTTAATGGAATTAGTGGAGATGCACTTTTAGAAATTCCGATTATTAAAAATAAATTAGGATTTCAGGCTTCTTTTAGACGCAGTTATATCGATGCATTTGAAACTTTTACTTTTAGTCAATTGGCTGATAAAGTATTTGAAAGTACAAAAATTCAAGACTTAGAAAATGATAATAATGATTTTTCATTCTTAGATTATAATCTTAAATTGAATTTTAAACCCAACAAGCATCACAGCTTATTCGCTAGTTTTATTTCAATTGATAACCAACTTAATTATACGGTTGACGAGTCGGAAACCAGCAGACGTTTCAACGATCAGCTAGTCACCAGTAATTTGGGTTATGGTTTTGGCTGGAACGTGAATTGGAGCGATAAAATCTCTCAAAACACAACAGCTTTTTTCTCAGATTATAGTTTGAATTATAATTTTATTACGACTGAAAACGAAACCCAAATTTCAGATTTTGAAAAGCGAAATACCATTTTCGATTCTGGTGTTTCTACTGAATTAAATATTAATGCTTCGGAAGTAAGCGATTTTAACTTTGGGTATCAATTCACTTTAAAAGATGTGTCGTATGCCTTTTTAAATACTACAAATTTAGTGTTTGTATTAGATAATGAAGATAGCACAGTACAAACGCATAGTGTCTTTGGGACCTATAATTATACCAATTCAAAACTGTTTGACATTTCCTTAGGATTGCGTGCTAATTACTTTAAAGAATTAGATGCTGTAAGGCTAGAGCCAAGATTACAATTATTTAAATCAATTGTGAAAAATTTGAAATTTCAAGCAACAGCCGAAATTAAGAATCAGATTATTAGCGAGATTGATGAAACTATTTTGAGCGACTTATCCTTAGAAAATAGAGTATGGCGATTAGCAAATGGTAATGGTTTTCCTATTATTAATAGTCACCAATTCTCAGCAGGATTTATTTACAGTAAAAAAGGATTCAGTATTGATATTGATGCTTATTACAAAAGACTAAAAAATATAACAGCTTTATCGCTTGGGTTTTTGAATCCAACGAGTAATAATTTTAATATCGGAAAACAGCGCATTTTTGGTGTGGATGCTTTTGTAAAAAAACGCTTTAATAACTTTAATACGTGGTTGAGCTATTCTTTTAACCGCTCTAAAAGTAATTTTGAAAACCTTAATAACAACAGAGATTTTAACTCTAAGTCTAACGTAACACATGCCATATCTTCTGCACTTAGTTATCAACTGAATGAATTTCAATTTGCTCTAGGTTGGAGATGGCAAACTGGTAAACCGTTTACGGTTGCCGACCAAAACGCAGGCGATTTAGCTTTTAATAATGGCATCAATACTGGCGAATTACCAAATTATCATCGGCTAGATGTGTCATCAACCTATAATTTTAAGTTCTCAAAGGAGACTAATTTGAGAGGTAAAGTAGGACTGTCTATAAGAAATATCTACAACAGACGCAACTTAATCAGTCGTGAGTATCGTGGTAATAACAGTCTTAACGATCCTATTGAGTTGATCGAACGTTATGCCTTAGGCATTACACCTAATGTTATGTTTAGAGTGTATTGGTAATTTAAGTTCGGCAAAAGCAAAAGCAATTAATTTCTTAATGGCCTTTTGATGTTATAGTTTTGATTGATGTCGTTTCTCTTTAGAAACGAATATTTAATTCTAGATCTTTATCTGCAACGGTAAATTTAGCATCACCATATTGTGGTGGTCCAAAAGACATAACGTTGTTAGACATACCGTAAGATTCTAGTGGCATTCCGTTTTCTCTAAAATCCATTGTACCATTATTATTTTCGTCATGGAAAGCAATAATAGCATATTCGCCTGCTGCCACGTTTTCAAAAGTGATGGTTATTTTTTCGTCTTTTATTTCGGACATGCCGTTATCAAGACCTTTTCCTTTCATAAAAGTATCTGCGGTGTGTAATGACATTTTAACGTTTCCGTCGTCACTTTTCACATTGTCTATGGTTACAGTTATAGTAACACCAGTGTCTTGAGAAAAGCTAAATAATGAAGTTAAAACTAATGCGAATGTTAAGAATAAATTTTTCATAATAAAATTGTTTTAATAGTTAGTTGAAATACTGTTCGTTTTTATTGATGATTCAAATATCTCACAAAAGCTTCGGTTAAAATAATTGGATGTACTGACCTGTTATTTTTTTAGGATGAATTGTGGTTTTAAGATGAAAGTCTTTAGTATTAAGTAAAACGTGTAAAGTAAAAAGTAAAAAGTAAAAAGTGAAAAGTGAAAAGGACTATGAAGCATGAAGCATGAAGCACCAAGCGTTTAACTTAATACGCATTTTTAATTGAACCACATATGTAACTGAGACTGAAAACTGAGACTGTGACTGAAAACTGAGACTAAGACCTCTCTACAAAAGCCCTCTCGCTTTAATCTCCAAATACTTATTAATCGTATTAATCGTCAAGTTTTCGGGTGCCGTTAATATGGACTGAATGCCGTGTTTTTGAAGTTCTTTAACCATCAGACGCTTTTCAAAAGCAAATTTCTCAGCAATGGTTTTATGGTAAATCGACTGTAAATCTTCAGCGTTTTCACTGATAATGGTATCGAGTTCTGTGTTTTCAAACAAGACCACAACCAACATGTGTTTTTTAGAAATGGCTTGTAGGTAGGGCATTTGTCGTTTTAAACCACTGATGTGTTCAAAATTGGTATAGAGTAGAAGGAGGCTACGATGTGTTACTTTTCGTTTTAATTGTGCGTAGAGTAAACCAAAGTCGCTATCCGTAAATTGCGTGTCTATATTGTATAAGGTTTCTAGAATCCGATTAAGATAAGTGAGTTTTTGAATGGCTGGTAAAAAGGTTTCAATCTTTTTTGAGAAGGATAACATCCCAACTTTATCATGTTTCTTTAACGCGACATTACTAAATGCCAAGGTAGAATTGATGGCGTAATCTAAAAGTTTTAAGCCGTTAAAAGGCATTTTCATAATTCTACCAGTATCTATAATAGAATAAATAGGTTGCGATTTTTCATCCTGAAACTGATTCACCATTAATTCACCGCGTTTGGCGGTTGCCTTCCAGTTTACGGTTCTAAAATCATCACCATTAACGTATTCTTTAATTTGTTCAAATTCTGAAGTATTACCTATACGTCTTATTTTTTTTAAGCCTATTTCAGTCAGTGCATTACTAATGGCCAAAAAATCGTACTTCTGCATTTGTATAATAGAAGGATAGACCATCACCATTTGCTGGTTCTGAAATTGATATTTGCGTTTGATGATTTTTAAAACCGAAGACACAAATATGTTAAGATGACCAAAATAGTATTCACCACGATCTACAGGTCGCACTAAATATTCAAATTCATGATTTTGAGTCGGGTTTAAAGCTGTTTGATATATAAAATCACGTTTTTGGAATTGTATAGGCAATTCGTCAATAACATCTAAATAGGTTTTAAAACTGTAGTTGTTAGTAATGGTTATTGGTACAGGATTATGATCACTATTAGAAAATTTTTCTGGTAAAATACGACGTGCCTTAAGTGCGTTTTTTGGTTGGTAGAGTAGCAGTAAATCGATAAAGAAAACCACCAAAATAAAGATGCTCATTATTGTTGCAACAGAAAACAATACAGGAAACCAATACGACAACAAAAAGCATACAGCAGCCACAGCTATATAAATATAGAACTGTTTATGAATGTATAATGATTTAATAAATTTCATATTTGCTTACTGCTTACTGCTTACTGCTTACTTCCAACTTCCAACTTCTTACTACTTACTACCTCGGAACCTCCACAGATTGTACAATCATTTCAATAACGTTCTCTGTCGTCATGCCTTCCATTTCACGTTCTGGTGTTAAAATGATACGATGATTTAAAACCGGATTTAGTGATTTTTTCACATCCTCTGGAGTTACAAAATCGCGTCCATTAATGGCAGCAAAAGCTTTAGCTGTATTCAAAATAGCAATAGAAGCCCTTGGAGAACCACCCAAATATAAATGCGGATGATTTCGAGTTTTAGACACCACTTCTGCGATGTATTTAATTATTTTTTCTTCAACAACAATCGCTTGTGTCTTACGCTTATAATCTTCAAGTGATGCTGTATCTAAAATAGCATTAATGCGTGTTTGTGGTTTTTCTCCTTTGCGCTCGTGATGTGAAGCGATAATTTTAATTTCATCTTCTAAAGACGGATAATCCACTTTAATTTTGAAGATAAAACGGTCTAATTGCGCTTCTGGTAAGGCATATGTTCCTTCTTGTTCAATCGGGTTTTGTGTGGCTAAAACCATAAACGGATTTTCAAAAGGATACGTAGTGCCATCAATGGTGGCTTGGCGCTCTTCCATAGTTTCAAATAAAGCCGCTTGCGTTTTTGCAGGTGCTCTATTGATTTCGTCAATTAAAACAATGTTAGAGAAAATAGGGCCTTTTTTAAATTCAAATTCCGAAGACTTCATGTTTAAAATAGACGTACCCAAAACATCACTTGGCATTAAATCTGGTGTGAATTGAATTCGGCTAAAATCCGTTTTCAACACCTTTGCAAATAGTTTGGCTGTGACTGTTTTAGCAATACCTGGCACGCCTTCTATAAGCACATGGCCATCCGCTAGTAAGGCTACAATTAGTAATTCTACAAAATTATCTTGTCCGATGATGACCTTTCGCAATTCAGCTTTAATGCTATCTACAGCATTTTTTAAGTCGTCGAGTTGTATTCTGTTATCAAAATTGAGGTCGTCGTTTATGATGTTGTCTTCTTCCATTGATTATGGGATTTAAATTGTTCTATTAAGGTGTTTAACCGTTCTAATTCTATAGCGTTTAGTTCAGATTTTTGACTCAAACGTTCAATAAGTTTAAATAAGGTTTCTGTCTCTTCAATCGTATTGTTACTTCTAGCAGCTAAATTTTTAATGAAGCTGGTATTTATTTCAGACGTTGAAAGATGCAAGGTGTTTCTTATGTATTCTAAAAAATGATGAATTTTATGTTGTGCAATATCTTTATGTTTTCCGTTTTCATAATACATGTTGGCAATGGTTCGGGTGAAATCTACCGTTTGATTTTTTAAGGGTTTTACAATAGGAATAGCACGTTGTTTCCGTTTGCCTTCAAAAAGAATATAAATAAATGCACCAATAAGTACCATATAATACGCCCATTTTAAAGATTTGGTATTTAAAAACAAATACATTGGTGAGGTGTAATAGGTCTTTCCTGTTTTATAATAGGTATCGACATAAATCGGTTTACTGGTATCGATATAGGATAGTAGTCCAGCCGAATAATTCTGATTTGGTGATTGTAACATAAAGTAATTACTAAACGCTTGCGGAAAGGTACTGAGCATAATATGTCCTGCACCAAAGGGTTGTCTAATACTATTGACTAAGGAATCTTTAATCGGCATATTCTCGCCTCTGTAGCTGTCAATTAAGCCTACAACTGCGGTTTGTAAGGTGTCAATTTCATCAAAGTGATAGAAGGTGGTGGGTCTTTCGTATTTATAAGAACGTTTGTTGTCTAATGCCGGATTTACCAAATTGACTTGGTATTCATTATTAAAGTTCTCCGTGATGCTCACAGATTTGGTATCTAAATTTAAAGTATCTAAGAGGTGTTCTTCAAAACCAACAGCAGAAATAATCAGTGTATTGCCACGAGACACCCAATCGAGTAAACTATTGATTTCTTCTTTACCGAATTCAATACCTCCATTATAAAAAAGATACGTACCTTCAATGGTATTATTTTTTAAATACTCAAAAGGCGGACGCTCAACGATAGTCACCGTATCAGCCAAACGTTTGAGTTGCTCATGAAACACATAAGAGCCAAACGGAATTTTATGATGCGTGGCATACGACGGAAACCAATTCAGTTGTTTTGGTTTTGTCATTTCTGCAGCAACAATTCCCAGAATGGCAATGGCGACAAGTATGATATATAATTTTCCTTTTTTGCTCAAGGCTTTGTAATTGTTTTATTTAAATTTTCGAATGGTAGTCTTAAGGTTTCAAACTTTACAGCATCAACACTAAACTCACCATACCATACATAATCATAGATTTTAGTGATATTTTTAAAATCTAGTCTTAAATGTTCTTTATCTATTTCCTTGATATAATCTTCATTTGTTTTTTGAGGTTGCCAAGAAATACTATTATTTTCTGTAAGCTGCTTCAAGGATAAAAGGTAATAATAACGAATGGCTAATCTGTAATTTTTCTGCTGAATGGCGTCTTTGATTAAAGCTGGTATATCTTCGTTTTTTATAATCTGTTCTTCTTCGGTAAAAGATATGGACCCTTCTTTTTTTGCTTTTGTAATTAAGTTATTCGAATTCACTTTTAAGAAAAACCGAATGAGCAAAAAGATTAAAATAGCGAGCAAAAGGTAGGGTAGTATTGTAAATATAAAGTACAATAAGCCAGTAGCTGTGCCAACGCCAAAGATAGATTCCCAAAATTTGGTAAGAAAGTTACGCAGCCATCGTTCTATTTTGTCTAAGAAATTATCTTCTGCAATAACTTCTTCATAGTTAAAATCCTTATCAGATTTATAGGTCTCTAAATCAGATTCTGAAATATCTTGTTTTTCAATTCTTGTATCATCAAACTTTACAGGTTGCTCATTTTGTTGCGCAAACGCAAGTTGCACCATAAAAAAACAAAAAAGAAACCCTTTGTATGTGAGCATTTAGTCTTCTATTTTACCAATTTCGTTAATACGATCGTAAGTACCAGTAAAGTTGGTTTTTTCATGCAAATGGAAATAAATAACGGCTCCACCAACCACTAAAATGAGGTTTAATACAAATTGAAAGAAGGTATTGAGCACATTTAAAACGATAATAACAGGATCTGCTGAAAAGCTGCTTAAGTTTGAAGGATCTATCTCACCAGAAAAAATACCAGTACTAATTAAAGTATAAATTACTGTTGGAATAGAAAACACCAAACCTAAAAGATAATAAATGATACCTAGCACGAAAAAGGATCCGAAGGCCGTCCAAAAATCGATATTAACCATAGTAAAACTTTGACTATACGCATCTGACCAAGAGCGTTTCGGCTCAAAAACAAAAATACTAAACACAATGGCCATTGGTACCATGGCATAAAACACAGGAAAAATACAAAGTGCAGCGGCAAACCCTACGGTAATCCCTTTTAAAAAGCTCAATCCAAAAAAGGACCAAAAGGCTTTATAAACGTTCGCTTTTACTTCAGATTCATCCACAACCCCCTTGTTATCGACATAAGACTTAATATAGAATAAGGCTGTTGAAACGGTTAGAATGTAAGCTGTAATTGCTGAAATTAAGTAAACGACGACAGCAACGATAATAACTAAGATATTTGAGGTGCCAAAACTAGAGTTGCCAAACGAGGTAAAATTAGAGATATCACCAATCACATAATTGTAAGCAGCCAGTGAGAGCATAAAAATAACAATCGCAGGTCCTGCAACATTAAATATAGTTTTGATGAATGGCTTAAATTCGTTTCTAATAAAACCAAAAGTATCACTTAAGATACTGCTAAAATCGCGTTGCTTTCTAAATTCTATAAAGGTTTTGTTCATGTTTTTAGTTGGTAAGAAGTTGTGTTAGTGTTATTGTGTTTTTTTGTTTGAGGTCTTGTTTTAATTTTTTATTGAGTTGAATAGGATAAATGACATAATAAAATAAAATGAGTGCTAAAGAGCTTCCTATGATTAATATGGCAAGCCAGTCTGGCATTTCGGTATGTCTGGTAACGAAGCCTTCTAAAAAACCAGCGATAATAAAAAATGGAATGGTACTCATTAAAATCTTTAAGCCATTAATGACTCCACGCTTAAAAGCTTCTAGTCTCGGTAATGTACCAGTAAAAAGCATACCATTTCCCATAACTAAGCCAGCACAACCTGCTATGATAATTACCGAAATTTCAATAGTACCATGAATCCATATGGTACGTGCCGACTCCCAAAGTAAACCTTGTTCGTAGAAAAAGTATTGAAAGCCACCGAGCATAATGCCATTTTGCATCATAATAAATAAAGATCCAATACCTAGTAAAATGCCATAACCAAACGCAAAAAGAGCCACTTTTATATTATTTAAGGTGATGCCTAAAAACATATTAAATTCCCCTTGCTTTTTGTAAACAGCCATTGGGTCTCCTTTTTCTATATTCTCTAAGGTCATATTGACGTAAGCATCATTAAGACCAAAGGATCTTACAAAATCGCTATCTGTTGCTGTTGAGTAGGCGCCTACAAATACAAATAAGGCAAAAACCAAAAATGCAATGAGTAATTCGCGATGATGTTGATAAAATAGTGTTGGGAATTCCGTCTTAAAAAAAGAAATCAATCTGTTTTTAGGTTCTTTTTTAGTTTTATAAATGCTTTGATGTGCTTTTGAAGCTAATTGATTAAGGTAGCGTTCCGTGTTGCTATTGGTATAAAAGGTTTTTGCGTAGCTTAAATGGTCGGTAACTTCTATGTATAGGTCAGATAATAAATCGGGATCGATCTGTGTTTTATTTGTAAGAATGTTTTCAAATTCTAACCATTTGTCTTTATTTTGCTTTACAAAAGCTGCCTCGCGCATTATAATCCCTTTTAGACTTCCAAAGAAAAGAAAATATGGATGAATTTCAAATAGAAACTGCTCAAAATGTAGGGATAAATCAAAATGTGGCTAGTATTGCCGACCGAATGTTTGGTTACCTCATTGATAGTGCCGTAATTCTGTTTTATACGATATCTGCCATATTACTTTTAATAGCTTTAGATTTAGAACCAGGAGACTCTTGGGCAATTTATTTACTACTCTCATTACCAGCGTTTTTGTACTATGTTTTATTAGAAACCTTTTTTAATGGGAAAACGGTTGGTAAAATGCTAATGAAAACTAAAGTTGTAAAACTCGATGGTTCTAAGCCCAGTTTTGCAAACTATTTTGTGCGCTGGATTTTAAGATTAATTGACGTCGCTTTAACCTCTGGTGGAGCCGCTGCCGTAACTATATTATTAAAAGGAAATGGACAGCGTATAGGCGATATTGCCGCAGGCACGACTGTGATAAGTGAGAAAGAATTATTGACAATTGAAGATACACTCATTAAAGATATTGCTACGGATTACGTGCCAACTTACAGTCAGGTAACGGTATTAAATGATAGTGATATGCAAACCATTAAGAATTTATATGATGATGCGGTTAGAAAAGGCAACCATAATATTATTTTAAATTTGCATGTACGTTTGTTAAAGGTATTGGCTATTGAGACGGAAGAAAAACCAATTGATTTTGTCGCAAAAGTGATTAAGGATTATAATTATTACACTCAAAACATGTAAGCAGAGAACCACTTTTTTCTTTTTCTAAAAAAAGTGCGTGAATCGCTTATGCTGAGCATTGCTGAGGTAAAATATATTTTGCCGAAAGTAATTTGCAGAGCAAAACGACGTATCATAGAGAACCAAGTTTGACAAAAGCGAGAATCATAGTTCCTTAAAACAAAACTGATAAATAAATGAAAGTATTACTAACGCTTGTAGGATTACTATTTTTCTTTTCTGTTAATGCCCAATACGAACATGGAACAGTATATTTTAAAGATGGACAGACTAAAGATGGATTAATTAAAAAAGGATTTTTTGGAGGGATAAAATTTAAAAAGAATGAGGAGTCTGAGAAATTTACTTATAATTATGAAGATATAACTGGCTATGATACAAATAGTGGCTATTTTAGATATAAAAATGAAGAAAACGCTGGGCTAAAATTGTATGAATTGATTGCTATAGGTAACTATAATTTGTATTCTCAGGAACGCTCAAATCCTCCTGTAATTGATGCAAATGGCGTATTTACTCATATGGGCGGAAGTATTATAATTTATTTCTTAGAAATAGACAATAATTTTTTTAGGTTGGGTACAAAAATTAAAAAGCGTCACTTAGTATTTTTTGAAGACTGTTCTTTATTAATGAATAAGATTAGAAAAAGAATAATAAAAAGGCGACATGTTTATGATGTCATTGATTTTTATAACAGAAAGTGCAATCAATAACAACAAATACATTTGTAATTACAGTTTAATTTTAAACTAATGACCATTTAAATAGTATTCAGTTAGGTAGCGTTTAATCAAGGCTATACTTTAACTAGAAGGTACAATAGAGATATAATTTTTAATAGCATCAAGAGCTTATGTTTTTTTTAATCGTAGATATTTTAGGAACCATAGCTTTTGCTATTTCAGGGGCTTTGGTCGCCATGAATAAGCGTATGGATCCTTTTGGAGTACTCATCATTGCCTTTGTAACAGCCGTTGGTGGTGGCACCTTACGTGACGTTATGATTGGTATTGAACCCGTTTCTTGGATGAAAAACATGACCTTCGTCTACGTTATCATTGGTTCTGCGACGTTTGCGGTTGTATTTAAAAAACGAATCAATTACCTCAGAAAGTCACTATTTTTATTTGATACTATAGGCATTGCACTTTATACCGTTGTAGGTGTTGAAACGGGAATTATTGCAGATTTACACCCATTGATTTGCATTGCCTTAGGCACTATGACAGCTTGCTTTGGTGGAGTGATTAGAGATATTTTGTGTAATGAGATTCCTGTAATTTTCAGAAAAGAAATTTATGCAACCGCTTGCATCTTAGGTGGCCTCACTTATTTTTTACTTTTAGAGTTTTTAGAAGAGAAAAACTATTTGTTTGTCATTGCTGGCTTGGTGGTAATTCTGGTCCGTTTAGTGGCTGTACGTTTTAAAATTAGTTTACCAAGTTTGTACAAAAAAGTGGAGTAGGTGCTATTGGTTAGTTTCCGAGGTCTCTGAGCTGCCTGTTTTATTATATTTTTTATGCTGAATTTTTTTCTTCTCTAAAATGGCATAAAATTTACGAGGTGATATCTTTAAATCTTTGGTAATATCACTGACTTTTTTCTTTCCTTTCTTGTAAAGTTTAAGATTCTCATTCACTTTCTTATTGAAGAAGAAGTCGTTGAGTTGGTCTACAATTTGTAATTCTGTAACATTAGCTTCGAGGGCTAATTTTTCTATTTCGGATTTTACTTTAGATAAATTAGGTTTCATAATGACTATTTTAAAAGGATTAACACGATGCACGAAATTAAGTAAAATATATCTAGAATAAATTCCCACTGAAATTTATAAACTAATGAACTTGGAATATGTATCCTTAGATTTCACTATCGCTTTTCTGATGGTAGCAATTTCCGATGTTATCCAAATTCAAACAGAAAGTTTATTCTGATTATTTTTAAAATCAATCAATAAAACTTCATTAAGGTAATCATTAAAATACAGAGAAAAAACACAGGAAAATAGGCAGCTTTAAAAAGTTGGTTTTCATTGTAATCAAAAATAAGTGCTTTGCTTTTTGCGTAAGTAATGAGATTCCACGTGGCAAGGATAATCATAATATAGGTTACAAAATAGAAGTATTCCATATAGATTAAATCTGCTGTAATAATTTCTTTACGCATATCTATATGAGAAAAAATCAATACAAAGAAAAATGCAGCCATGCCTTCAATAATACCTTGTCGCTCATTAGTTTTTCCGCAAGCAATAACCAATATAAACATCATTATTAAAACTACAAATATGGGAATGAGATAGGTTACAAACGTATTCAATAAAATTCGACGCAATTCTATATTATAATGCAGTACTGGGACGTCTTCAAAGAGGGTTTTAGATCCAAACCCAAAATCAGTATCGTAAGATTCTATAGAATAGTTAAAGTAACTTTTCATAATATTATTTCCAGAAACTTTCACGTTTTCATTGAGACCAGGTTTTTTTGTGGGATTGGTAAATTCATAACTGGCTAAGTCTGGTGTAAATATTAAATTGTCTTCATTATTAATAGGAACGATTTCAATGTTAATATGCCGTTTGTCAAACGGGAAATTTTCATAATTTAAGTATTGTTGCAATGTAACTCGAACATCCCAGCCAATTAACAGATAATCTTCTCTGTTTGAAACCTCTGTTATTTCTTTTCGATAAATCTCTTCAATAAATGAGGCTTCAGCAAAAGGTGACGTCTGCGGCAAGCGGAAGCCTTCTTCAATTTTATCGACTAAATCTAAGGGGTATTTTTGCCAAATAGTACCAGAAATATTGATGTTGTAGCTGTTTTCAAAAGCCATCCGTTCAATAAAAAGTCCGGTTGGTATACTAATTTGAGGTGGTAATTTTAGTTGGTCTCTTCGTGTTTGTTGTTGGTTAACAAAACTGCCTAAACTTGACAAGTCTGAGAGTGCAGGACTCTCGTCTGTATGTATTCTCCGATTGCCATTATGTTCTAAATGGCCAATGAGGATAATATTAGAAATTAATAAAATAGTAGCTAAGAAACTTAGTTGCCAAATTTCTTGACGATCCAAATAATCTTTATTAAAATAGATAGCAATAATCATTAGCAGAAAAGCAGATACAAATAAAGCTAGCTTTATATAGCGATGGTTTATGGAGGATGTATTTCCTAATAATTCGTTTTTAGAGAATGACAAACCAATGCCCCAACCACTAGAAGGTATTTTATCATAAAATAACAGTTCTGTATCTTCTTCATTAGCGGCTAGGAATTCTACATGACCCGAATTACCATTTAATAAGCCGTTATAAGCAGATTTTAAAGTGTTATTATCGGTAGAGTCGCTTATGGTTTTTAGATTAGTCGTACCAATATATTCATTAACAGGATGTGATAAATAGGTGCCTTTATTAGAAGTGATGATGCCATAGCCTGTTTTTCCTAAGCTCAGCGAAAGGATGAGGTTTTTAAATCCACTCGTTACAAAACTCATGGTTATCGTTCCTTTTACTTGCCCTTTCTTTGGTCCAGACTTGTAGTAAAACGGAATGCCATAATCTATATACCAATCTTTTGCAGCTTTGGCATAGTACGGTTCTACCCATTTGGCACCGTTGTCTCTAACATCTGTATACCAAGATGTGCCATCTATAGTTGCGTCTGAATAATCATAACTTTCACCGACTTCAATGGTGCTGTCTGTTCCCTTGTTGTAATAAGGACAGTAGAGTTTAGTGTCGTTAGAAAAAGCATAGGGTTCATAACATGCTGTAATTCCTTGTAATGCAGGAATCTTTAAAGAAGACGATTTAAGAATTTCATCAATGTGTTCTTCGGAATAATTATGCGAGCCAAAGTCTTCGGCTAAATTTGTGCCTTCGTTTACAATTTGAGTCAGAATCGTATCAACCTGATTTTTCAGAGATGTCATGGTTGCCAATCCTTTTTGCTTCACAATAGCATTACTTTCCTTGGTAAAGCTATATAATTCAAAGGCATGATATGCTACTGCTATAAAAAGGCCTAAAGCAATTACATAAAGTATTTTTTTTACCATAATTAGATCACAAAATGGATGTGCTGAGTTGCTGCATGGCGCCTTATTAATTGCTGCCTTCCTTAAACTTATTTTGTTGAAAAACTAGATTATAGTCGTTCTCACAAACTCAGAGTCGTTTTCGTTACAAGATATAAAGTATAGGCATATTATTTAGACTCCAAACTGATTTAAATGGTGATCCAAATGTTTGTAGAACATATTATTCCATTCGTTGCGATTTAATTTACCAAAGGAATGACTTTCTTTTTGATCAAAATGACTGCCACCTAATGCCTGTGTTTTCAATAGAAATTTTGTTAATCGCTCTTTTTCTGTTTCAAACGCTTTTGCACTGGTCATTATAAATTCTGGCGCTGTGCGTCCATTCTTTTTATAAGGCTTTTCATTGGTGACTATTTTTTTGACAAAAGTTTTTAGCATCCATTTCTTTAAGCCTTTTGGTTTAGGGTGTGTGTTGTCGTAAATAAATTCATAAGTGACGCAGCAGTGCGCTAACATTTGTCCAACGGACATCTTTCCCCATTTTGGTGCAGCATTAGTATCGAGTTGGTGGATACGGTTAATGAGTTCTTCTGTTACTGTTTTATCGAATATGTTTTTCATGTTGTAAACTATGTATAGGGTGTTTTTTTAGAAACATTGATGGCACCTTCTGTTACGAATTTAGTAAATGTCTGCAGAAATCAAATTTAATTATTGATTAAGTTTGCCAATACGTCATTATTAAAGCAGCGTTTCATTTGGGAGAATAATTTCTTTTTCCCATTTTTTAATATTTACAAACCACAGGTTTTATTTAATTAAAGTGAATTAAATGTGAGATGAGTAGCATAAAAAAAATAGCGAATTAAGTTTTACCTCAATCCGCTATTACTAACTAATTTTTCTTTTTCTTATTTTTTATATCAACTTGTGTTTATTGAACCATGTAGTTGATTTGGTCTGCACATTCCGTAGTATCCATTTTCTTATAATAGTTGATGCTTCTGTCGTTACCTTCAGTAACTTGAGAGAAGGTGTTTTCGCAATGTACAGTGATGTAACGTCGTCCTGCAAAATTTTCATTTGTATCGATGTTATCTTGATTAAAATCGAAATAATAACGACCATCGTCAAGAACTCCCCAAGTACCAGCAGCGGTTACAACGTCTGCATAACGGTCTACAAATGTACCATCATCGTTAAAGTCGAGAATAATAACAGAATCTTCTCTGGTGTTCTGAAACCACTGATCTACATAGGTCCATTCAGTTCCTGTCCATTCATCTATAATAGACTCTAACTGTTCGTCTTTATACAATTGCCATGTACCTACTACGGCTTTTGCTTCTGCCTCAGGCTGCTGTTGGTCCAAATCGTCCTTTTCACAATTTGTAAATGATAAAGCTACTAGTGCTACTATTATTAATACTGCTGATTTTTTCATAATTATTGGTTTTATCTTGTTTATTATAGAACAACTGATTTTAAGAAAGTCCTGAAATAATTTTGATTTTGTTTAAAATTCAATTTTGAAATAGAATTTGCATATTCCAAATATGTAAAGTATATTTGTCATATAGTAAAGTATTATGTACTTAATATAAAATAAATTTGTCAATTATGGATTCAGGAAAAATTATGAATTGCGAGCGTAATAAGCTTCAAAAAATTATGAAATTTAGATTACCACATCAATTTATGGCGTTTGGTATAGCAATAGTTTTAGTATCTATTGCCATGATGTTTGTTCGTGCCTTTATAATGGAAGAGCCAACGCAGTGGTTAAAGTTGTTGTTACAGAAGACCATGTTAATAGGCATGCTAATCATGTCACTTTCTAAAGAAAAGATAGAGGATGAAATGACGGTGAGCCTCAGAGCACAATCTTATGCCATTGCTTTTGTAATAGGCGTTATTTACGCTTTGGTGATGCCTTACGTAGAGTTTGGTGTTTCTAATGCAGTACATTCTGGTGGAGAAGCGTTTAAAGATTTAGGAGATTTTCAGGTATTATTATTTATGCTAATGATACAATTAATGATGTACCACACCTTAAAGCGTTTAGGATAATGGAAAATACTATAAAAGTAGAACGTGCTATTTTAAGTTTAACACAAGGTGATTTGGCAAAAAAAATAGGAGTATCAAGGCAAACTATCAATTCCATTGAGGCAAATCGTTATGTGCCATCAACAGTCTTAGCTTTAAAGCTATCGTCTTTATTTAATAAACCAGTTAATGATTTTTTTAAATTGAGCGCTGATGATTAATTTCGAAGTGAAATTCTAAAGTAATCTAATATATTTTCAGAATATGAAAACCAGACTCTCATCTATAAAAAGTAATTCATTCCAAATGATTTAATAAGTCTACCATGCCTTCAGTAGCAGACTTGGCAATAACAGTTAATCTATTATTACCACTTATTGCTGGTTTCGGGTCTATATAATACATTGAAGTGTCTGGTTGTACATAATCAATTAAACTCGCTGCTGGATAAACTTGCATACTTGTACCGATAATAACTAAAATATCGGCTGCATAGCAAATTTTAATCGCGGTTTCTATTTCAGGCACATCTTCACCAAACCAAACAATATGAGGTCTTAATTGATAGCCATCGTCGCAAAGATCACCAAGGTGAATATCGTCTTTCCAAACCTTAACAGTATTCGCGTCTCCTGTACTTCTAATTTTCAGCAATTCGCCATGTAAATGCACCACATCAGTACTGCCAGCACGTTCGTGTAAATCATCTACATTTTGCGTAATAATGGTAACTTTATAATCATTTTCTAAAGTCGCTAAAACTTGATGTGCTGAGTTAGGTGCAACGTCTTTTAATTGACGTCGACGTTCATTATAAAAATTCAGTACCAATTCCGGATTGCG
>NZ_JBGCDQ010000073.1:0-20232 GCF_045105575.1 Winogradskyella sp.
GATTGTCTGTGTCCATTTTTAACACGGTAACCTTTACGTCTTTTCTTTTTGAAAACTATTACTTTGTCACCTTTAAGGTGCTTCAAGACTTTTGCACTGACTTGTGCTCCGTCTATAGCTGGGGCGCCTAAAGTTACATTGCTACCATCACCAATTAAAAGAACGTTATCGAAATCTACTTTCTTACCTTCTTCTACTGCTAAACGGTTAACAAAAACTCTTTGGTCTTTTTCAACTTTAAATTGATGCCCTGCTATCTCTACAATTGCGTACATAGCGTAAACGTTTTTATTAATTTGTTTATAAATAAATAGCTTTCTTCTCAGAAAGCGGATGCAAATATAGTTCTAAATTCTTAATAAGCAAACGTTTTAAGGCTTTATGAAGGCTGTTTTACGTTATTAATGAGCGGTTTTAACGATAGCACGAAAATAAGTAGAACGTATTCACAGAGTTTTCACATTTTATTATGTTAAAAAGATAAATCATTCGTTATTTTTGTCGCAACTCGTGTAACAATCCACGTTGAGCGAAGACAAACACATAAAACAATTTAATTTTAAACAAAACTACAATGAAAAACTATGTACTGGCTTTGGCTTCTTTGTTGTTTATTAGCCATCAGGCAATAGCACAAAAAGTTGAATTTGAGCAATTTACTTTAGATAACGGACTACACGTTATAATGCACCAAGATAACACGGCTCCTGTTGTCATTACGTCTGTAATGTACGACGTTGGTGGAAAAGATGGAGATAGAGAACGCACAGGTTTTGCACACTTTTTTGAACATTTGTTATTTGAAGGTTCAGAGAATATTGGTCGTGGCGAATTCATGAAAATTATCCCTGCTAACGGAGGTACGTTTAACGCCAACACATCACAAGACAGAACGTACTACTACGAAATCTTTCCTTCTAATAAATTAGAATTAGGATTATGGTTAGAGTCTGAGCGTATGTTACATCCAGTTATCGACCAAGTTGGTGTAGATACACAAAATGAAGTTGTTAAAGAGGAGAAGCGTCAGAGTTATGACAACAGACCTTATGGAGGTTTACTAAAGACGATAGGTGAAAATCTTTTTGAGGTGCACCCTTATAAAGATGAAAATATTGGTAAATTGGAGCATTTAGATGCTGCAACTTTAGAAGAGTTCAATGCTTACTTCGATAAATATTACGTGCCAAACAACGCTGTATTAGTGGTTGCCGGAGATATCGACTATGCGAAGACAAAAGCACTCGTAAAAGATTATTTTAGTGCGGTTAAAAAAGGACCAGAAGTTGTACGTAACTTTCCGAAAGAAACTCCTATTACCGAAACTAAAAAAGCAACGGCTTACGATAAGAATATTCAAATTCCTGCAATTATCGCAGCTTACAGATTACCAGGCCAATCCACAAGAGAAGCTTATGTGTTAGATATGATTTCTACCTATTTAAGTGGTGGTAAAAGTTCTGTACTTTATAAGAAGTTAATAGACGATCAAAAACAAGCCTTAACAGTACAAGCTGTTAATTTAGGACAAGTAGACTATAACATTTTTGCATTATTTGCTTTGCCATTAGGTGAAGTTAGCTTAGAAACTTTATTAGCAGAAATGGATGAAGAGATTGTTAAAATGCAAAACGAATTAATTAGTGAGCGCGATTACCAAAAGCTTTTAAATCAGTTCGAAAATAATTTTGTAAGCTCTAACTCTAGTGTTGCTGGTATTGCAAGTTCTTTAGCAACGTACTATTTATTATATGGTGATGTCAATATCATCAACAATCAGTTAGAAACATACAGGTCTATAACAAGAGAGGAAATTCAGGAAGTGGCTAAAAAATATTTAAGTCCTAACCAACGTGTAGAAATTCAATATCTACCAATAAAAGAAGATCAATAATATGAAAACAGTAGTTAACATGAACACGAAGATAGTAGCGTTTTTCGCATTATTTATAATGACTATTAGTGCAAACGCACAAATAGATAGATCTCAGCCACCAGTTGCTGGTCCGGAACCACAAATTTCAATCGACGAACCTCAGGAGTTCGAATTAAAAAACGGTCTAAAAGTTTTGGTTGTAGAAAACCATAAGTTACCAAGAGTATCTTATTCTTTAAGAATCGATAACCAACCTATTGCTACAGGTGATAAAGCTGGTGTAGAAAGTTTAATTGGAAGCATGCTAGGTAATGGCACAACAACCATTTCTAAAGACGCTTTTAATGAAGAAATAGATTTCTTAGGTGCGAGTTTAAACTTCGGTTTTAGTGGAGGTTTTGCAAGTTCATTAACAAAGTATTCTGATAGAATATTACAATTATTAGCTGATGCAGCTATTAATCCTTTATTAACTGAAGAAGAATTTGAAAGTGAAAAAACAAAATTACTCGAAGGTTTAAAAGCAGATGAAAAAAGTGCAGATGCTATTGCTGGTAGAGTAGGTTCGGCATTGTCTTATGGTACAAAACATCCTTATGGAGAATTTGTAACAGAAGAAACCATTAACAATGTTTCTTTTGGTGATGCTTTAGCGTTTTATCAAAAATACTTCAACCCAAACAATGCTTATTTAGTTGTTATAGGTGATGTTGAATATAAAGATGTTAAAAAGCAAATTAAGAAATATTTTAATGATTGGTCTAAATCTGTAGATGTAAATTCTACAGTACCAAAGCCAAGTCCAAATGTGCAGTACACGCAAATTAATTTTGTAGATGTACCAGATGCTACGCAATCTAACCTCACAATTACTAATAACGTGGAGTTAAAGATGAGTGATCCAGATTACCATGCAGCTTTAATTACTAACAACATCTTAGGTGGTGGAGGTGAAGGGTATTTATTTAAAAATCTTCGTGAAGATAAAGGGTATACCTATGGAGCTTATTCTCGTTTAGGTACTGATAGATATGGAGCGTCTCGATTTACTGCAACAGCTAAAGTAAGAAATGCCGTTACAGATAGTGCGGTTGTAGAAGCATTAAAAGAAATCAACAGAATTAGAACAGAACCAGTAGATCCTCAACTTTTAAAAGATTCTAAAGCAAAATATGTTGGAAACTTTGTAATGGCCTTAGAGCGTCCACAAACTATAGCCAATTATGCTTTAAACATTAAAACAAATGGTTTACCTGCGGATTTTTACACCACTTATTTACAAAAAATAAATGATGTGTCTGTAGAAGATATTCAGCGTGTAGCTAAAAAATATTTTAAGGCAGAAAATTTAAGAATTGTAGTGGTCGGTAATGGTGCTGAAGTTTTAGAGAATTTAGAGAAAACAGGGATTCCAATTATGTATTTCGATAAGTTTGCTAATCCAACGGAGAAGCCAAAATTTGAAATAAAATTACCAGAAGGAGTTACTGTAAAAACGGTTTTGAATAAATACTTAAGTGCTGTTGGTGTAAATGCTAATAGCGATTTGAAATCTGTAATGACGCAATATGAAGCAACAACACCTATGGGAGCTGTTGTTACTGAGGAAAAGCGTTTAGACGGTAAAACTGCTCAAAACATTTATATGGGTGGAAATAAAGTGATGGGTATGGTTATGACACAAGAAGGTGCAACAGCTAACGGTCAACCTTTACCAGAAAATATGACTAACGATATGAAGGCAAATGGTGGTCTGTTTATGGAAATGAATTTAGTTAATTCAGATGCAGTAACGATCTCAGCGATTGAGCAGGTTGAAGGTAAAGACGCTTATGTTGTAAAAGTACCAGGTGAAGTGGTATCGTTCATGCTTTATTATGATGTTGAATCAGGTCTTAAAGTAAAGGAAGTGCAAACAACCTCTATGCAAGGCCAAACACAAAGTCAAGAAGCGATTTTAAAAGATTATAAGGATTATAACGGATTTAAATTTCCTGAAACAAGAGACTCTCAAATGATGGGACAGTCGGTTGTTTTCAAATTAAAAGAAGTTAAAATTAATGAAGGTGTTACAGATGCCGATTTTAATTAAGAACAGGTTATAAAATACTTTAAAAAACCGGAGCGCAAGCTTCGGTTTTTTTTATGCTTTACGTTTATTGGCAAGATAAACACCAACCAATATTAAGAGCGCAGCAAAAATTTGCACAATACTAAAGGCTTCACCATCTAGTAAACCCCAACCTAAGGCAACAAGCGGCATAATATACGTTACTGACGATGCAAAAACAGGTGTGGAAAGTTGTACGAGTTTAAAAAATACAACTTTAGCGATGGCTGTGCCAAAAACAGATAGAATCGTTACATAGATAAGTGCATTGATAATATTTGGATTATTGAAAGTTTCAGCCGTAAAAAAATCGCTAAAAAACAATATAATTACTGCCGGAATGACAATAAAAATATAATTACCAGCAGCGATGGCTAATGGTTTTACATCTTGTAGATAGCGTTTTACAATATTTACATTGGCAGCATACATTACCGTAGACGCAATAACAAAACCAGCATACAGGTAGTTTTGATTTGGGTTGAGCTCAGCACCTTTTAAAATTAATAGAGCTGTACCAATAAAACCGATAATAACACCTAAAACTTGGCGTTTTGTGGAAGTAATTTTGAATACGGCAAAACCTAATAAAATGGTGTTTAGAGGTACTAATGAATTTAAAATAGAAGCAACAGCACTATCAATTTCAGTTTCAGCAATGGCAAAAAAGAAGGATGGAATAAAGGATCCTAAAAGTCCTGAAATTAAGAGCCATTTCCATTTAGATGTCTCAACGGTTTTTAATTTATGAAAACCAAAAGTTAAAAGAATGATACCTGTTAGAATAGTTCTAAGCGCACCAAGTTGATAAGCGGTAAGTCCTAAAAGCGATTTTTTAATTAAAATAAATGAACTTCCCCAGATTAAAGAAAGAATTAAAAGGTAAATCCATTTAATGTTAGGTGTTTTCATACAAAATCAGTGCAAATGAATCACAAAATTCGTTAATTCTTTCGCAAGAAACGCTAATATGTCTTAGATTTATCCAAATTATAATAGTTTTAATTTATGAAGACATTAAAGACCTTAAGTATCGTTGCAGTTATGGCATTAGTGCTTACATCTTGTAAAAGTGAAACACAACCAGAAGTAAAAACTGTTGAAGTAGAAGTCTCTAAAAAAGACGTTTCTGCAACATTAGATCCAAATGCAACTTATGCTAAAGTAGAATTTGGTATTGATGGAATGACCTGTGCTATGGGTTGTGCTAAAGCAATTGAAAACAAAATGGCTAAAATGGAAGGGGTAAAATCAGCAAAAGTTGATTTTGATAAGCGTTTAGCTATGGTAGAATATGATGAAGCAAAGGTAACACCAGAGTCATTAGAAAATACCGTAACGAAAGTTGCAGATATATACAAAGTTAAAGACATGCACAAAGTAGATAGCTTCGGTGCAAGTGAAAAGGCATGTAAAGCAGATTGTAAAAAAGAATGTTGTGCCAACAAGTCTGAAACTGAGAATAAAGCTTGTAAAGCCGATTGCAAAAAGGAATGCTGTAGTACAGCCAAAAAAGCAAAGTAAATTATTGTAACATACTATTGAAAAACGCTATTCTTAAGGGATAGCGTTTTTTTTATGTCTTATGATTAAATTATATAGCAGTGTCATTAAAAACGATCTAATTATTTAGCACGAATAAAACAATTGTCACACGTACTAAAATTATAGCGCAAACAATCTAACTACACTCGAAGCAATATAAAGGCAATAAGAAAGCAACCTACAGGTAAAAGCCACAATAAATAAATGGAAATATCAGTGCGCTTTAATTTTGCATTGAGAATAATGCGCTTTTTCCCATTATACCGCATCCAGTTTTTAGCTATTATAAATAAGAGTATTAAAACCATCAACACCCAAAATTTGGTGGCTGACATGAGATCCATTTTCATCTGTTTGGCAAAAGCCATAAAAAAGGTCGCTAAAGCAAGTACAAATGAAACCTCTAGGAAGTTAATATATACTAAGGCGATAGCTAAGCTGCGTTTACCTAAAGTTTTTTTGTAGTGGTTGAAGACTGTGATATAATAGCGATCTAACATAATGAAATAGGAATGGTATAATTAGTGTTGTTAACTAGCTTTAAATTAAAGCAAAAAACCAGCTCTAAAAGAACTGGTTTTAAACATAATAATGATGTAAAACACTTTATTAAGGTGTTACTATTTTTACATCACTTAAATCTATTGTAGACGAAATAGTAGCATTATTACTATCATAAACGAAAGCTAGTACAGCATTACCAGTAACGGCTGAAAGATCTATTAAATTTGTAGCATCATATTCGTTATTAAAGAAACCAGTATTGGTTGGGAGAGCTGCTATTTCATCAGCACCTATTTCAATCCAAGTTGCGGTAGATGGATCACTGCCAGCTACATAATCATTAGAATAAAAAGCAGTAAGTGGTTGTCCATTGCTAAAAGCATCTGCAATTTCTAATACCATCTGTTCGTCTGGTTGTGCATCAAAATCAATAGATGGTGAAATTAACCAACTTACCATGTTTACAATTGAGCCACTACTAAATGCTGAACCACGAACATAAAATTCATTATTGAAATCACCAGTGGTCCAAGATCTTGTGCCTACTGTATTGATGACATCCCAACCATTTAAGCCGTTGCTAAAATCTTCTTCAAATACAACCGTAAAATTACTAATATCAATAGGGTCGCAACGATCGTCACTATCAAAATTGATATCTTCGGGAGAATTAACACTAATGTAATAGTCATCACCAAAAAACGTACGTTGTAATACAGCAACCATAGAACCTCTTCCAGGCGGTAAAAATAAGCCTTTAAAATCTGCAAATGTACTCGTTGCAAATAAACGTGTTTGGCTAGAAGTACAACTTTCTAAAGTACGTTCAGCATCGAAACTTTCTCCTGGTTCTGCTGAGTAAGTTAACGGACGACCACCATTGACATCAACTACACCAAGTGCTTCACTTTTTTTAAACTGAACATCGCTTATTTCTATCATTAAATTTGTTTTATCTTCAGTAAAGTCTTCTAAAGCTAAAGGTAAGGGAACAATGGTTGCTACTTCAGTAGACCTTGTAATCACTTTTAATTCATCTGATGCAGGAATTTGACCAATTCTGTCACCATCAATTTCACCCACGGTTAAAACTCCATTAGAAATACCAGCAGATAAACCTTTTAAGTTGATAAAGACTTTTCTACCTACTTCATACCTTACAAATAGAGGATTAACATCTAAACGTAAGCGTATACCAACTGTTGGGTTTTCTGCTAAATCTTGAATGATTAATTCTTCAAAATAATTTCCACCTTCGTCTGACGACACAACATAGCCACTAACAAAAATATTAGGTGCATCGTCTTCTCCAGAGTAGGTAAAAATAGTTTCATCATCTTCATAGTCAAGAATTGCCGAACCCTGTGCTTGGGAAACTTCGCCTGCAATAGAGCTCATTGTAAAAATTAAATCATCGTCCTCAAATACAGGCTCAACAGCACTGGTGTTAGGTATGGTAAAATCATCATCTTGTACGCAGCTATTGAAGATTAATAGCCCAACAAATAGAAGAATTAATTTATTGTTTTTTAAAGTTTTCATTTTTTATAATTTTTAATTTATTCTATCAATTTTATTAAAATCTTACGTAAACATTTACGTAATATGTCGTCCCATTTCCGAAGAAATAGCGATTTCCAAATAGAGGACCATTTTCATTTCCTTGTTCTTCTATTTGACTTCTGTAGTCAATGGCTCTAGATTGCTCAAATCCACCAGTTCTATAGTCTTGGTTAAACACATTATTTATAGTAGCAAAGAAGCCAATGAAGTAATCATCTACACGCCAAGATTTTCCACCTACAATATTAACTAGCATATAATCCTCAAACTGTTCTTGTTTTAGTAAGCTGCGCGCTACATCTTCGTCATAATCGTTAAAACGGTTACCACTAACGTTGTATGAAGCACTAGGGTCTAAAAATAATTCATCAGGATCCGTAAATGCAGGATCAATAGCAAAAGCCTCCGACCGTCTTAATGCACTAGGATTAACATAAGCATTTGAAAAGAAATTACTGGTTACACCAATATTCCAGAATTTAGGATCTCTATATTCAAATCCAAATTGCAAAGCGCGCTCTGGTCCACTGGCAACATGTAAATTTTCTAGATTGGTTTTACCCTCACCGTAAGTTAAAGAGCTAAATCTATTACCTGAATAATAAAGATTAGGATTATTTGTAAAGATAAAATCACCTATTGAGCCGGCACTCTTTAATTTAATAGTTGGTGTTATTTGTACTTCAACACCAAACTCTACACCTCTATGTCTTCTGTCTATATCGGTTTGAATTTCTTGTACTAAAGATGCTGCACCTTCAGTAAAGAAAAAGCCAATATTAGATCCGTCCTGAAAGTTTGAATAGAAACCAGTTAATCTCGCCTTTACTGTTGGTGATCTAAATATATAACTGGCATCAACAGATTGAATGGTTTCACTTTCTAGACCTCTAACGGTTTGGTTGTTTTGACGTGCGTTAGCAAAAGAGCTTCTTATAGTTGGTGCTTTTGTAAAATAACTTCCGTTAACATCAATTAAGTGCTTTCCAGTAACTTTATAAGTAAATCCTGCTTTTGCTCCAAAATTTATAAACTCTAGTTTTTCGCTTTTTCCAAAAGAACCCGTTTCTCCTTCACCTGGAAAATAACCATTTTCGTACTTTCCATTTCTTTGATAGTTTGTTGAAGAGATATTTCCTCCAAGATAGAAATCGATTTTATTATACCTAAATTGAGCTTGGGTAAATGCACTAGCCACATTAGCATCAATATCAAAGTTGTATCTAAAACGCTCCCCTTCGGTTACAACTCTGTTCGGGTTTCTTATATTACTTTGAGCTGTTGCGTTTGCACCAGCCTGCTGAGCATCTTCATTAAATGCATCAATATCTAAAAAGCCTGAGCCTCCAAGCAAATCTTCAATACGTGCATAATTTTGATTATTTAATATCCTGTAATTAACTGCGGCATTTATACGGATATTTTCATTTAATTCAGCATCTAAAATAGAATTGAACGTCCATTGCTTATCTTCAACCACATCTTCTTGTAATACATATACATTGTAACCGTTTAGGTTATTTCCTTCGTATAAAGTGTTCCAGTCCCACTGCCCATCATTTTTGAATTCGCGTTCTGCTAAAAAGGCTTGTTGGTAATCTGAGGCAGTTGGGTTATCGTCTTGTAAAAAGAAACTTGGTAAGGTTTGGTAATACATAGGATCAGGGTTTCGAGCTCCACCAACAAAAATAGTTTGACCGTTTTGTTCTATGGCTCTTTTACCATTATTATCCACTCTGCTATTGGCAATTTCACCAAATTGGTAAGCGACGTTGGTATTTAATTTTACTTTAGATGAAATGTCCCAATAATGGTTTAACATTAAAATAGGTTCTTCAGTATCGCGCATTCTTGAGTTGCGTTGTTCTCCATCTTGTATTCCCCAAAAAGGATTGTACTTCCTGCCTTTGAGGTTAAAAACTTCTTGTGTAATTGCTGTAGAACGACCACGTCTGTTCTGTGCATAAATACTTGTAAAATTTAAACTGTGTTTTTCGTTAATACGCTTTTCTACGGCTACAAAAAATGAGTTGGCATCATATAAAGTGCCATCTACAAACCCTTGATCTCCATAACGTCTAGAGCCTAAAATTGCATAAGACCAACCACCTTCTAATAATCCAGAACTATAACTAGCCATTACTCTACCTGCATAACTTCTGTTTGCAGATGCGTAAGAAATACGACCACCTTCTCTGTACTTAGAAGCGCGCATAACAATATTATTAGTACCTGCTAAATCACCAAAGGTGTAGTCGTTTGCAGACATACCCATCGTAAATTCTTGATTACGCTGTAAATCGTTTACACCTCCCCAATTAGCCCATTGTGGTCTACCATTAAACTGTTTGTTCATCTCTACACCGTTGATGAGTACTTTACCATTAGCATTATCTAAACCTCTAGGTCTAAAAAATGTAGCACTAAAATCAAAAGCAGCAGCACTTAAAAATACATCTCTAGAGGCTTGCAATAAGCCTGAGATATTATCTGTTAAACCGTCATCTTCACTATTTAAATTATCATCTGAAATTGAAATAACAAACATGTCTTTTTTATCGCTCGAATCAAAATCAAGGGTCATACCACTGATATCAACAGTTTGACCTTCGTTAACGATAATGGGATAACGTTTGGTAGCGTATTCCACTTTTTCTACTTTTAAAACTTGTTCGCCTAATGGAACGTTTGAAGTAAAACTAAACTCACCTTTAGCATCTGTTTTTGTAGATTGTCCGGTTTCTTCAATGATAATAGTTACATCAGGAATCGGTTCTCCTGTGATTCCGTCTAAAACGCTACCCTTAATTAGAGTTCTTTGAGCAAAACTTGTCAAAGAAAAAGCGATTGTAAACAGAAAGAGTAATAAACTTTTTTTCATGCTTAAATTCTAAATATTGATTGTTAGTATTCTAAATAAATAGTATTTAGAACGCACAAATGTACATTTTTTCTAATAATTACATACTTTTGGCAAACATTTTGATTTAGATATAACATTAACATAATATTGGCACATTAAATATCTTTATAAATATCATAAGCTTTGGACTGTTTTTGTTTTTAGCTGAAATAGATTTGTGCGCATAACCTTAAAAAATAATAAAATTCAACAAATGAAATTATTAAAATCACTTCTTATTCTATTAACGTTATTCTGTGTATCTAATGTTTCGGCTCAAAAAGACAAACGGTTTGAGATACATACAGTTGCCTTCTACAACTTAGAGAATTTATTTGATACGATAAATGATCCATTAAAATACGACGAAGCAAGTCCGATTATGGAAATGAATGCAAATCGTTCCGAAGTCTATAAAAAGAAGATTAAAAATATGGCACGTGTCGTTGCAAATATAGGCGCTGATAAAGCCAATAATTCACCTGCAGTCATTGGTGTATGTGAAATTGAAAATAGAGATGTTTTAGAAGATTTGGTTAACGACCCATTATTATTAGCTAAAGATTATGGTATTATTCATTTTGATGGCCCAGACAAAAGAAGTATTGATGTCGCCTTGTTATTTCAAAAAGCATTGTTTAGACCTATAAGCTCTAGTTCTCACGAATTACTAATTTACGATGATGTGACTAGAAAACGTGTTTATACAAGAGATCAGTTGCTAGTAAAAGGTGAACTTGAGGGTGATATCATTCATATTTTAGTAAATCACTGGCCATCTCGAAGTGGTGGTGAAGCCAGAAGTAGATCTAAAAGAGTTGGAGCTGCAAAATTGAATAAGCGTATTATAGACAGCATACAATCAATAGATCCTTACGCAAAGATTTTCACTATGGGAGATTTAAATGATGATCCGACCAACGAAAGTGTAAAGAAGGTTTTAAAAGCTGAGAAAGAAGCAAAAGATGTGGGTTTAAAAGGGCTTTATAACCCTTACGAGAAGATGTTTACGGACAAGGGCTGGGGAACAACTGCTTATAGAGATGCATTGAGTTTGTTCGATCAAATTATAATATCACAACCCTTATTAGAAGAGGACTATTCGTCGTTTAGATTTTGGAAGGCAGGTATCTATAATCCAGCCTATATGTTTAATAAACGTGGCCGATATAAAGGTTATCCATTTAGAAGTTTTGCGGATGGAGGATTTACTGGCGGTTTTAGTGATCACTTTCCTGTTTATGTCTATCTCATAAGAGAAGTGACGAAGGATGTGAAGTCAAAAAAATAAATTTATTATTTAACGGAAAAAAGCGTCGAGAAGTTAATTCTAGACGCTTTTTTTATGTTAGAAATGTTTGTTATTTAAAACCAAAGATTCCAAGGAATCATATACAATACCAGGGCTAAAGCGATACTATAAAAAATAGCTAACATTTTAAATTTTGGTTTAGACACTAATTTCTTTTTATGTTTAGAATACCCAATGGTTACCAGAGCAACAGCTATTATCATTGTAGTTGGATGTTCTACGGCTAGTTTTCTTAAACTGTCGTTTTTCATTACTTCACTCATTGTGTTTTCATCAAAATAGCCTTTAGTGAAGTAAAGCACAATACCAATTAACAATTGAATGTGCATTGTAATTAGTGTAAATAAAGAAATTCTAAAATCTTGAGGGGCAAATTCTTTATCACTAAAAAATTTAAAAAGCGCATTAAATGTGGCAAGTACCAATACTAATAAAACTAAGTATGCCCATTTTGAATGTATAAATTGTAGAATTTCCATAACTAAAAGTGTATTTATCGCTTGCAAAAATACGGATTAGAACTTTATACAAAACATTATGGGTACTTAATATTTTAGGAATACTTAAGCCTATAATTACCGTATATTTTGTTTAACGTCGAAAGTTGTAATAATACGTAACGAAAACGTTTGCGTGAATAATTTCTACTTTCAAACTTAATTGTAATAATTTTACTTGGATTTAATTGCATCTTTCAAAATGTATAACTATGAAGCAGAATTTTCTTTTAATTTTTATCGTTTTTTCATCTTTTATAGCTAATGCACAACTTGGATTTTGTTCAGGTAATTCTGGAGATCCTATTTTTGTTGAAGACTTTGGAACAGGAAATGGCAATGTCATTTTACCTAATGGTACCACCACGTATAACTTTGTCAATACCTTTCCCGACGATGGTTTTTATACCGTTTCTAATGGATCTTTTGGAAATCCTTTTGATTGGCACGAAGTTGAGGACCATACACCTAATGATACTGATGGAAGATTTCTTATCGTAAATGCTGGTTTTTCCGCGGGTGAGTTTTTTAGAACAACTGTTTCAGGATTATGTGAAACCACAACTTACGAGTTTTCAGCATGGTTAATTAATTTATTAGAAATACCTGGCTTTTGTTCAAATCAAGGCATAGAGATTCCTTTAAATGTAAGTTTTCAAATTTGGGATAGTACAGATACTAATTTGTTAGCAAGTGGAGATACAGGAGATGTTTTTGGTTCTGTGGAGCCAACTTGGGGCGAATATGGTTTGGTGTTTCAAACTTTAGCAAATCAAGATGCAGTGATCTTAAAAATTATTAATAATGGACAAGGCGGTTGCGGTAATGATTTAGCTATTGACGATATTGAATTTAAGTCTTGTGGTGATACTGTTACCGTTACTGATGACGAAAACAATACGTCTGTTGCCATTTGTACTAGCGAAATACCATTTTCAACAACCCTAACTGCCACTCCCGATTTTGCTGTTTTTAGTTCTCATTTTTATCAATGGCAAGAAAGTACAGATGGCATTAACTGGACAGATATTTCTGGTGAAACCAACCAAACCATTGCAGTTTCTGCGACCACTTCAACATTTTATAGGTCTAAAATAGCTGAGGTTGCGATTAATTTAAGCAACGACCAGTGCCTCTTATTGTCTGATGTTTTTGAAATTAATGTGAATCCAAATCCAAACGCACCAACAAATACTGGTGATGTGCCTTTTAATTGTAATTTAAATGAAGCAGTATTGTCGGTGACTGTGCCATCTGGTATTTCAGTTAATTGGTACGATGCCTTGTCAGGAGGTGCACTTCTACAAGCAAATTCACTAGCGTATACGGCAACATCTGTAGGAATCTTCTATGCTGAAGCTGTTAATAATAGTACAGGTTGTGTTTCCACAACACGAACTGCCATAAGTGTAATTCCAGTTTTTCCAGCAGCACCAATTAATGCTGGTGACGTGGATTTTAATTGTAATACCAACGAAGCAACTTTGTCTGTGTCTGTAGCATCAGATGTTACTGTGAATTGGTACGATGCCGCTTCAGTAGGAAATTTACTTTTAAGTAATAGTCTTAATTATGTAGCGACTTCCGAAGGTACTTTTTATGCGGAAGCAGTCGATAATAGCACAGGCTGTATTTCAAATTCCAGAGTAGCAGTAAGTGCGATCATTTTTGAACCAGAAGCTCCAATCAGCGATGGAGATGTTGGTTTAGATTGCGCTACAGGTGAGGCTTTGCTCTCTGTGAGTTCGTCTACAGGTACAACTGTAAATTGGTACGATGCAGAAACCGAAGGTGTTTTATTGCTTGAAAACAGCGCTAGTTACGTTGTAAACAATCAAGATACCTATTATGCAGAAGCGGTTGATGCTATTACAGGTTGTACGTCAGCGACTAGGACAGCTGTTAGTGTTTCAGGCACCATAGGATTAGAAAATTGTATCATACCTCAAGGTATATCTCCAGGTGTATCGCCAGGTTTAAATGATAATTTCGATCTCAGTAATTTCGCAGTAACAAAACTCGAAATCTATAACAGATATGGTACTTTGGTCTATTCTAAAAATGATTATAGTAACGAATGGGAAGGCCAAACGAACGATGGAGAAGAACTTCCTGTTGGATCTTATTTTTATACTATGGTTTACGAAGGGGGTTCAAAAACTCGTGCCAGTTGGGTGTATCTCAACCGATAGCATTATGGCGTTTTTTTATTCGGAAATCCTAATGGTATGTTTTAATTCATTTCCTAATTCATCCATAACGGTTATAATATGGTCTCCAGAAGTGGGTAACACAGCCATATCATGAATGTCTTTTGTGCTTCCAATAAAGGTATGGTCTAAGTACCAATAGAGTTCTAATTCTGGTTTTGAGTGGGCTACTTTTAAAATTAAATCATTGGTATTACCATCAAAATCTTTTGGCAGAAAAATGGTGCTCTGTTCTTTGGGATAAATGAACTCCATAGAAATTCGGTTAGCTTCAGCACAATCTAAACGGTAAGGCGGTACGGTTTGATAAAATGGATTTTTAGTTTTGAAATAATACGCTTGTAAAGGTGGCAGAATAAACCACGGTTTGTTTTTAATGTTTGAAATAGCTTCACACGAAGAATTTACCTGAAAACGTTCAGAAACATCCACATGCACTAATTGATGAAATGGACAAGGTTCTGTTTTTTGTCCACTAGTTTGAATGTATCTTCGTTCAGTAGCATCACAAATTGAAGACGCTCTATAACCACTTTTTTTACAGATAGTAACCTCTAGCATTTCATCAAAAGGTTGCCTAAACCAATCACTTTTTGGTAGTAAATCAAAAACATCAAATAAAATAGGTCCTGCAGTTTGCACACCAACCAAACCAGGTCGGCCTTCACCATCTGCATTACCAACCCAAACACCAACCACATAGTCTTTGGTAGTCCCAATGGCCCAAGCATCTCTAAACCCAAAACTCGTTCCGGTTTTCCATGCAATTTCTTTTGAAGAATCGTAATATTCCCAACTGTCATCGCCTTCGGGTCGGTTCACTTGTTTCATGCTTTCAAACGTGAGATAGATAGAGGCTGCATCAAAAACTGTTTTTTCATCAGATAGTGTTCCGAAATCAACAGAAGTATCAGTCTTATAAATAGGTTGTAAGAGTTCGTTTGTAAAATACTGACTCGAATTCGCATTAAAATGATTTAAAGTGGAAGCCATAGCGGCATAACTTTTACACAAATCCCAAAGGTTACTTTCTGCTCCTCCTAAAATTAATGACAAGCCGTAATGGTTTGCATTGTACTTTAAATCTTTCAATTTGAGCTGCTCTAAGTAATGATAAAACCGATCGAGACCAAAATCTTGAAGCATACGCACGGCAGGCACATTCAATGAGCGCGATAAAGCCTCATTGGCAAATACCGCTCCGTCGTAAGTATTATTAAAATTTTCAGGTTGGTAGCTTCCAAATTGTGTTGGGATATCTGCGACTAAAGTATGTGGTAACAAATCGCCAGCATCGAGCATAGCAGCATATAAAAAAGGTTTAAGAATACTGCCTGTGCTTCTTGGTTTATCAATGATATCAACACTTTTTTGATGTTTATTATCGGTTGGCGAATTGCCAATATACGTAAGGACTTGGCGTGTATTTACATCTAAAACTAAAACTGAAATGTTATAAATCTCATTCTGCTTTAATACATTATAATGTTGTTTTACAATCGCATTTGTTTGTTCTTGTAGCGCAACGTTAAGGGTTGTTTTTATCCGTTCTCCTTTATGATTTTTAGCTACTTTTTGAAGCAAATGTGGCGCAACTTGAGGCAGTGGATAAGGTTTTTGAGGTAAACCTTCGGCAATGGCTAATTGATAGGTTAATTCATCAAGCGTTCCATTATCGAATAGTTTTTTTAATAGGCGATTGCGTTTATCGAATAAGCGTTGTTGATTTTTTCCAGGATAGATTAAACTTGGTGCATTTGGTAAAACTGCGAGTGTTGCACTTTCTGCCCAAGATAAATCGGAGGCATTTCTATTATAATACCTCCAAGATGCAGCATCGATTCCAACTACATTTCCACCAAATGGAGCATGACTTGCATAGAGATTTAGAATGTCATCTTTTGACATCCTGAACTCAAGTCGGGTTGCCAAAATCAGTTCTTTTAATTTTTCGACATAAGTGCGTGATTGGCCTTTTCGAGATAAACGAATCACTTGTTGTGTAATAGTGCTCCCTCCTCGTTTTACACTTCCAGAACTTATGTTGCTTTTTAGAGCTTTAAAAATTGAAACAGGATTAAAGCCAGGATGGCTGTAAAAATAATCGTCTTCAAACTGAAGGATACAAGTTTTAAATTTATCTGGAATGCTATCATTTGCTGGAAACCTCCATTGTCCATCATCGGCAATAAGTGCTCCCAATAATTCATTGGAATTACTTGTAATTACTGTGGCTGTTGGGTCTTTAAAAAGTTGCTTTGGTAAACAAAAATAATAGGCGATTAATAAAATTAAAATCACGACTGATTTTATTCTATTCCGCTTTAAATATCTAATTAACCTATACATACACTATACAAAAACTATATTTGACACCTTTTCATCGAAAAGACAAAATGATTTCACAAACTTATCTATATATTTAAACGTGCGAAATACATTTTTAGATCATAAAATACTGATAATACTTTTAATTTCTCTGTTTTCAATTGAGGTTGAAGCGCAATTAGGGTTCTGTCAAGGAAATTCTGGAGATCCTATTTTTACAGAAACATTCGGTGCAGGCGTCCAAGATATTCCATTGCCTACTGGCACTACGACTTATACCTATGCCAATGGGTCTGATCCAAACGATGGTCTTTATACCGTTACGAGCAATACTAATTATTTTGATTGGTTAGATGTAGATGATCACACTGAAGGAGATACTAATGGCAGAATGCTAGTTGTAAACTCTCAAGCAACTCCAGGTGAATTCTTTAGAACTAATATTACTGGTTTGTGTGAAAACACAACATACGAATTTTCTTCATGGTTAATTAATCTCTCTCCATTAAATGGGTTTTGTGGTGCTGGCGTAATTCCGATAAATGTAAGCTTCGAAATATGGGACAATACGGATACAAACTTGTTAGCTTCAGGAAATACAGGGAATATTGTGAGCACTAACTTCCCTAACTGGAATCAATATGCATTGGTGTTTCAGTCTTTACCTGGACAAACATCAATAATATTGAAAATGATAAACAATGGTGCTGGAGGCTGTGGTAATGACTTAGCTATTGACGATATTCTATTTAAAAGTTGTGGTGACTTAATTGATGTTGAAGACAGTAATAACGATAGTTTAGTAGCGCTATGTAGTTCTGAAACACCTTATTCGGATACCCTTACTGCAATTCCAAATTTTACAGTATTTAATAATCATTTTTATCAATGGCAGGTCAGTTCAGATGGCATAAATTGGTCTGACGTTACTGGCGAAACAAATGCTTCAATTACAATTACAGGTGTTAACGCCACTACATATTATAGAACAAAAGTAGCTGAATTTGCTGCTAATTTAAACAATTCAGATTGTCTTACATTTTCTGATGTCTATCAAATTATTGTTAATATAAGTCCAAATCCACCTTCCAGCAATGGAGATGTTTCTATTGATTGTAATACGAACCAAGCGCTATTATCTGTAGCATCTACGACCGGAATAACCGTAAATTGGTATGATGCGCCAATTGGTGGCAATTTATTACAATTTGATTCTGAAGCATACGTAACCACCACCACAGGTACATTTTATGCAGAAGCCGTTAATACGTCAACAGGATGCGTGTCCGCTTCTCGTGTTGCGGTAAGTGCTACAGAACCGACGAGTCTTATTACACCAATTTTCGATGAGGTAAATTCAATCTGTCAAGGTGATAATTTAGCACCATTACCGACCACCTCAAATAACGGAATTACAGGAAGCTGGAGTCCTTCATTAAATAACACAATAACGACTACTTATACTTTTACACCTGATGCTAATCAATGTGCGGCCACTGTAAACTTAATTATTGAAGTCGCTACTGTTGATACGGATGGTGACGGTGTTTTTGATTATTGTGATTTAGATGATGATAATGATGGTATTTTAGATACCATGGACTCGTCATATAAAGGAATAGAAGATTGGGAAGTTGTCGCTTTAGGAACGTCGTTCCATATTAATAGTGTTTCTAATAATTCGGGTTTAGCGTCATTATCATGGCAAAATGCTTTATTAAACTCAGGTGCAGTACAAATTATAGATGCTAATGATTTTGCTGGAATTGAGCCAAATTTCACGAGTACTGGGCTCAATATTATTGCATCTAGCACTGAAAATGAGCCGATAACTTTAACTACGAATCAAGTTAGTGGTATAGATAATGCTTCAGGTAATGCTTTAAATTTTGAGGTTGATTTTGAAGGGTCAATAGCAACTTTCGATATTAGTTTTGATAATCCTGTACGTGCTGCTGGATTTGAATTAATTGATTTTTACGATTCTGATAATAGTGCAAATTATACAACCTCTATTTTGCTTGATGATATTAATATTACCACATTTACGAATACCAGTGCGGGTTTTAATATTGCAGACGCAGAAACTTTAACGGATGGCACAAATAATACCTCCGTTATTATTGGGCATAGTGTTGAAGTATTTTTTGGTTTAACCTCTGATGTAAGTTTTACAAAACTAACGGTTGTCCTAGAAAAAAATGCTTCTGATAATGGAGACTTTGCTTCTCTTGATGCTATTAAATACGTGACTGAAACAGATGTAATAGACTCTATGTTTCACCATAAAGATCTGGACAGTGATAACGACGGAATCCCAGACAATATTGAAGCACAAAGCACTGCAAACTATATCTCACCCAGTGGAGCTCCAAATTTTGGTTTTGAAGATGCCAATATAGACGGATTAGATGATCGTTACGATGCTTCTCAGGCAGGTGTTGGGTCTAACGCCATTGGAAACTATACACATACAGGAATTGGTTTAAGTCCTGTCAATACAGATGGTGCGGATGACGTAGATTTTTTAGATGCCGATAGTGATAATGATACTTTATTAGATGCTATTGAATCTGGCTATACACTTTCTGGTGTTAGAGGTGTTAATGGATTAGATAATGATGTAACGGTTGAAGCTACAGATGATTATACAGATGTTAATGGTTTAGCATTTGATGGAATAAATTTTATATTACTTGATACTGATGATGATACATTAGATAATGGTAGTAATGCAATTCCTTTAACCACTGATTTCGATTATAGAGATTTTTTTCTTGAAACACCTGTTTTCGATCCTGTAGACCCAATTTGTAGTGGTGATGACCTGTTACCACTGCCAACGACATCGAATAATGGAATTACGGGAACTTGGAGTCCTGCTATAGATAATACGGCAACGACAATCTATACGTTTACACCAGATACTGGACAAGCAGCAACTACGGTCACACTCGAAATTATTGTAATTCCTCTTATAACACCACTTTTTGATACTGTTGACGCCATATGTATCGGTGATATCTTGGCTCCTTTACCTGTGATATCGAATAATGGAATTACAGGAAGTTGGAATCCTGCTATCGATGATACAAGTACTACTGTTTACACGTTTACACCAGATGCTGGACAAGGATGTGTTATTGAAACAACGCTTGAAGTTAGAGTCAATTTGCCACCAATCATAGTTGTTCCCACAGCATTGGAAGTCTGTGATGACGAGATAGAAGATAATATTACTCAGATCGACTTAAGCCTAAAGACCACAGAGATCACAGGCAACAATCCCAACTACACAGTAAGTTACTACGAAACCATAGCAGAAGCGGAAACACAGACCAACGCTTTACCATTACTATACACCAACATAAGCAACCCACAAATC
>NZ_JBGCDQ010000074.1:0-8013 GCF_045105575.1 Winogradskyella sp.
GTGCTGTAGCGACCAATTTTATCGACTATAGGATTCAAACAACTTTAAAATCGGTTAATTAGCAAGGTTTTATTTCTGGCACACTTGTTGAATACTATAACGTATTATTAATAAATTAAATATAATACAATGAGTACAGGAACAGTAAAATTCTTCAACGATGCAAAAGGCTTCGGATTTATTACAGAAGAAGGTTCAAACCAAGAACATTTTGTTCACATTTCAGGATTGGTAGACGAAATTCGCGAAGGTGATACCGTTGAATTCGATTTTACGGAAGGAAAAAAAGGATTAAACGCAGTAAACGTAAAAGTTATCTAACATATCGCTTAACCTCAGTTATAAAAGCTCATCATTAATTTGATGGGCTTTTTTTTGTATTTTCAAAGCATGAAATTATTTAATGGTTTACGTTTTAAAATGATAGAAGGGAAGCGCCTAAAAAATTATTTGGTGTATGCTATAGGTGAAATTATCCTTGTCGTTATAGGGATTTTAGTTGCAGTAGCAATTAACAACCATAACGAATCTAAAAAGACAGCACAGAACATCTCTAAGATTGCAGCACAAGTAAGGCAAAAAATAGAGGCTGATTTGGTTGTGGTGAATGACTTAAGAGCTAGTATTAAAGACGATTTAAAGATTTATAATCTCTACCTAAAAAAGGATAAAACAAAATCGGAACGTTTAGAGGTGATTTTTCAAGCCCCATTTTTAGTGACGCTTGATATTCAGTTTTTACCTGTTAATCCTATAATATCGGCTACTTTAGAACGCGCTACAGTACATAACACAGCAATTACTAATAAATTAGCTGAAATAGAACAAGATTATAAATTGATGTCTCGCACAGTAAGACCCATGGAAGATATTATTAAGGATGAATTAATTAAAAACCTTAATCATATTAAAACAAATTTCTCTTGGTATGAAAAACTGGTAACAACTAACAGTAATTTTACGGTAGATGAATATAAATATTTTGGGTCTGATGATTATAGAAATCGTGTGGTACATATGCGTTTCTTATATGCAAATGGTTATGATAGTATTTTAGAAGATTTTGAAGCGCTGTTACGTTTGCGATTAGAAGAATTAAAGGCCGTTATTTAGGTATTATACTTTGAATTTTAAGGTGAGTTTCACTTTTTTTGTAAGTAAACACTATAATAATTGAAACAAAAAAGTTAGATTTGTCAATAATGATGGCCTAGATATGTATCCATTAATAGGTTACGAGCCATATATTACGAATAAAAATAAATACCGTGTTAAAACTACTTAAAAAATTATTTTCATCAAGTCCAAGTACATCAACTGAAGAACAAGAAGGAACCGTTAAATTTTTCAACTATGGAAAAGGATTTGGTTTCATAACATTTAAAGATTCTGACGAAGAAATCTTTGTACATAAGTCTGATCTTAAGACTAAAATAAAGCAAGGCAACCATGTAACATTTACGGTTGGTAAAAGTGATAAAGGACCTGTTGCTGTTAATGTAAGTAAGATTACAAGAGGGAGGTAATTTCAGTTTTCAATTTAATTTTTGTGATTCTACTGTCTAGTGTAAGAGTTGATGTGCAAATAATACTATTTTACATAATATAAATTATAGGACAAATACTATTGTTGGTTATTTGCTTAGAACATACCATTAGTCAGCTATAATGATATTATGTAAAATATCCCAGAAGCTTTAGTATTATTGGTTTTAGTGTGCAGTACTTGGGCATTAAACTAGAAACGGTTTGCTTCGCAGCGTTAAAAAAGCACATGTCCTATAATTTGCCGTTATGTCAAATGTCCGCTGTCAAACGCATATTGCGTTGATAAAATCAAATTACTATTGTAATTTATTTTATATGCAATTACCAGCCGCTTGCCAGCCGCACAATAAAAGCTAGCTTTTAGATATCATTAAAATTTTGCCGTACATGGATATTTGTACTACATATTTTTTTCTACGCGATTCTCGTGGCATTCCATAAGAGCTAAAATTTTGAGAAATCGAGTTTTTACGAGATTCACGAACTCAATTAAAGTTTTAGCAAATAATTAAATACGTGAGTAAAATAAAATTCTTAGCACTTATTATATTCTTATGTCCTATTTGAAGAGTTCTAACAGTCTGCTTTTATATTATGTAAAATAGAACTAGTAATTGTATTTTATAAATTGATACTCAATCAATTTCCAAAATAGTATGTAAAATAGAATTTGAAACTTTAGAACTCACCAAGTTTTAATTATATCTTTTTTTCTTGATAAAAAAAGAAAGAAAGAAAGAAAGAAAGAAATCAAGACTGCATATAATTTTGGAAACAATTACGGCTCATTACGCTACATTTTAAGAAACTTCTGAACGCCTTAAGACTGCTTTGAAATCCCATTTAAAGTTAGAATTCTTAAGAATGTGTATTACTAGCTCCTTAAAATCTTACGCTTCATTCACCTATTGTTTTAGCCAAAATGATATGAGGTCATTAAGCCAACACATCATCTGAATAAAACTCATGTTACTTTATAACTAAGTTTTTAGTTTATCCTGAATGTTTTCTAAAAACATAATGATGGAAAAATAATTCAATAGTTACGATTAAAAATCTACTCCTTCCCTTCCACTCTGTTTTTAGAATTATCTAGTAGAATCTCTTACGACTAACTCGGTCTCAAGTTCAATAATTTTAGGTGTAACCGCTATATTATTCTTTAGTCTTCTAATTTCTTTATATAATTGTTTAAAAGCTGTTTTACCCATTAAGTAACCAGGTTGATTAATTGTAGTTAAGGATGGTGATATGACGGAAGACATAAACCAATTACTAAATCCTACAATAGATATATCTTCAGGAACTTTTACACCACATTTGTTAAACTCAGATATGGCACCAATGGCCACAAGATCTGTATTTATAAATATGCCATCTACATCGTCATGGTCTTTAAGTAGTTTTTTAGAAAAATGCACACCTTCATCAAAACTCATATCCTTTAATACATAGACTAAAGAGGAATCGTAAGTAATACCATTATCATCAAGGGCTGTTTTATAACCTAAAAAACGATCAATTGAATTTTGCGGTAATAATGGACCTCTAAAGTGAGCAATACGTTTACAACCAGAATCAATTAAATATTTTGTTGCTGTATAAGCCGCCTTTCTATCATTAATTATAACCTTTGAACAATTTACTATTTTAGCGATTTTATCAAACATTACAAAAGGTACTTCTTGAGATATTAAATCATTAAGGTGTTTAAAATCCCCTGTTCCATTGGCTAACGATATTAAAATACCATCAACTCTTTTGCTTAATAAAAGATCTAACTGTTTTTTTTCTAGCTCGTAAGATTCATTAGACTGTAATATAATAACCAAATATCCTTTTTTTTCAGCTTGAGCAATAATGCCTTTAATAACACTAGAAAAAAAGTGATGCACTACCTCAGGAATTATAAGACCTATTGTTTTAGACTCTTTAGTTCTAAGATTTACAGCAAATGCGTTAGGCTTATAATTTAGAAGTGCTGCTGTTTCTTTAACCAAGCGTTTTGTTTTTTTACTAACATCTGGATAATCTTTAAGAGCTTTAGAAACTGTTGAAATTGAAATTTTTAGGGTTTCGGCAATTTGTTTTAAGGTGACTGGATTCATATTGCAATTATATTAACTTAACATTTCAAAAGACTAAAATAGGAAATCGAAAACGTTTTCGGTAAATCGAAAACGTTTTCGTTATCAATTTTTCATTTTTTTTAGACTTAGAATGTAAATTCGATACATATTCAATTAAATATTACTAATTAAACAACTAACAAAATGAAAACAATTACAAAAAAAATGTATTTACTAACGCTGTTTATTATGCTGACAGCTATAGTTTTTGCACAAAGTAGTATTTCGGGTATTATAAAAGATACTGATGGAATGTTGCTACCTGGTGTAAACGTTATTTTAGAAGGGACCACTAAGGGTGCTGTCTCTGATATGGACGGAGCTTATGTGATTACAAATATTGAAAATGGAACTTATACTCTATTAGGTTCATATTTAGGTTTTACAACATTTAAAAAATCAGTTGCGATTGATGGTAGTGATATTACTGTTGATATTACAATGGTAGAAGATTCTGAATCTTTAGATCAAGTTGTAGTTACTGGTGTTTTAAATCCTAAATCTAGAATAGAATCTAGTGTTTCTGTTTCATCAATTGGTGTTAATCAGATAGCACAATCTGCACCTAGATCTTCAGGTGAGATATTTAGAAACATTCCAGGTGTACGTGCAGAAACCTCTGGTGGTGATGGTAATGGTAACTATAATGTGCGCGGTGTACCTGTATCTTCTGGTGGTACTAGATATTTACAATTACAAGAAGATGGTTTACCTATAATGTTATTTGGTGATACTTCTTTTGGTAATCCCGATAACTTTTTACGTATTGATGCAAATACTGCAAGAATCGAAGCAATAAGAGGTGGTTCTGCTTCTACATTAGCATCAAATGCTCCTGCAGGTATCATTAACGTTATTAGTAAAACTGGCGCTGTAGAAGGTGGTTCTGTCGCAACTACTTATGGTTTAGATTTTCAATCTTCGAGATTAGATTTCGAATATGGAACTCCATTAGGAAATGGTTTATCTTACCATATTGGTGGGTTTTTAAGAACTGGTGAAGGTCCAAGAGAAATTGGTTACCAAGGGAATAAAGGTGGACAGTTTAAAGCAAATATTACTAAAAGATTTGAAACCGGTTATGTGCGTGTATATGCTAAACTATTGAATGATAGAGCTGCAATGTATATGCCAATGCCAATGTTGCTAGAAGGTTCAGATGCAGACCCGACATACGCTAATTTACCAGGATTTGATATTACTACAGATTCACAACATTCAGTTAATTTACAACAGAATGCTGGTACATCTGCTTTTGATGGTCAACCACACGTCGGTGACTTAAGAAACGGTAACAATCCCAGATCAACATCTATTGGTGCTGAATTTTCTTTTGATTTAGGAAATGATTGGTCTTTTGTAGGTAAAGGAAGATATTCTAATAATAGTGGAGAATGGTTAGCTCCATTTACGGCAAACGTTGGTGCATTTGCAGATGTTGCTGCAACTGCAGCTGGAGCATCTGGAGCAACCGGTGCGTTAGTTTATTCAGATGGTAATAGAGAAGCATTTAACCCTTCAAATGGATTAGCTCAAATTATACATGTATTTGATGTTAGCATAGACGACATGAGTAACTTCTTTGGTGATGCAAAAATCTCTAAAAAAGTGAATGATAATATTAACTTAACAGCTGGTATGTTTACTGCAATACAAAACACAAAGACATCTTGGCAATGGGGTTCTTTTCTTTCTGAAGTAAAAGGTGGTGGGAATGCAAGAATGGTTGATTTTGACGGCTTTTCTAGAAACGGTCAATACGCATACGGAACTCCAGTTTGGGGTAACTGCTGTCAACGTAAATACAATACGGTACATAGTGTAAATTCACCATATTTAGGTGCAGATATAGATATTACTGAAAAAATTAATTTTGATGGAAGTGTGCGCTTTGAGAATGTTAAAGTTAATGGAGTCATAGCGGGTGGTCCAACAAGTCAAGGTAATTTTGATTATAATGGTAACGGAACAATAGAAGGTATTGAGCAGGTAGTGCCAATAGTATCTGGTAATGATGGTCAAAACATTAATCAAGAGTATAGTTTTACATCTTACTCTTTTGGTCTTAACTATAAGATTAATGATGGTGCCGCTGTTTTTGCTAGATATAGCAAAGGTGCGTCTGGTAGAGCTGCTGACAGAAATGGTTATGACCAATTTGGTCAGTCGTCAACAAACTATGATGAAGTAAGACAAATCGAAGTAGGTTTTAAGAAACGTTTCGAAAATGGATCATTATATCTTACAGCATTTAATAGTAATACAGACGAGGATGCTGGATCTGCTTTAAACTTAACTGTAGGTAATGAATTTACAGCTACTGGTTTAGAGTTAGAAGGATCTTATAATATGAGTGATTTTAGTGTCGTAGGTTCAATAACCTACACAAATGCTGAAATTGTAGAAGATAGATCTAGTGGTACTGGAGTAAACAAAGGTAATACACCTCAGAGACAAGCTGATTTTGTTTACAATATTTCTCCGAGATATGTTTTTGGAAAAAGTAAGCAACATTCATTTGGTTTAGCAATTTTAGGAACATCTAAATCATTTGCTTTTGACTCTAACGATTTAGTACAACCAGGATTTGCATACTTTAACTTTTTAGGTTCAGTTGGCTTAACTGAAGGGTTATCCGTTTCTTTAAACATAAACAATATGTTTGATACAGTTGGAATTACAGAAGTAAATGGTATTGACGGACCTTCAATTAATGGGGAGGATAGATATGTTAGAGCAAGATCAATTACCGGTCGTTCTAGCTCATTATCTCTTCAATACAAATTTTAATTAAACAGAATTTGAGTGAAAGTTAAATTTTAACTTTTTAAGTTTGATTGATTGGTGAAAAGAGTCGGTGTTAATTATTTATCATTGGCTCTTTTTTTTCTAAATCTTATATATAAATCAATGAGAATTTTTATTTTTTTAATAGCATTTATTTTTGCCTTAGCTAAAGTTAGTTTTGGTAATGTATCAGAATCAACTTCACATGCTTTAGATACAACACAAGAGGTAAAAGAGATTATTATATATGGTAGCGGCACTTGCCATTATTGTATAGACACTAAAACATATTTAACCAAAAAAAATATTCCTTTTGTTTTTCATGATTTAGACTTAGATTCTAAAAAGATAGAAGAGATGTATGTTAAATTAAGAAAAGCAAATATAAGTACATCAAATTTTCAAATTCCTGTAGTAGATAAGGATGGTGAAATAATCACTAATGATTATAGTACTTTTGATATATTTTTAAGTAAAATAAGCGAGTAATGTTAAATAAACCTAAGTTAAGTTTTTGGCAAATTCTGAATATGAATGTTGGATTCTTTGGCATTCAATATAGCTTTGGTTTACAACAAAGTGCGGTAACTCCAATCTATGATTTTTTAGGCGCTAGTCCAGATCAAATTCCAATTTTACATCTTGCTGGTCCTGTAACAGGCTTGTTAGTACAACCTATTATAGGAGCATTAAGTGATAAAACATGGAGTCCCAAATTTGGAAGACGTAAGCCGTATTTCTTAATTGGTGCTATTTTATGTAGTTTAACTTTATTAGCGTTTCCTTTTAGTAGTTCGCTATGGATGGCTGCAGGTTTATTATGGATTTTAGATGCTGGTAACAATACAGCTATGGAGCCTTATAGAGCATTGATTGCAGATAAATTAGATGATGAGCAGCAACCTTTAGGCTTTCAAATGCAAAGTTTTTTTACGGGTTTAGGTCAAGTTTTGGCTAACTTATCTTTATTTATATTTCCTTTAATTTTTATTGGCACAACAGGGTCATTGCCTACTTGGGTATATGCATCCTTTTTCTTAGGTGCCTTCTGCTCTATTGCTACTATTTTATGGAGTATTAAGAAAACTAAAGAAATTCCGCCAACGGAAGAAGAACTCGCTAAGCTAAGAGAAAAGAAACCTGTCTTTGAACCCTTAATCGAAATCTTTTCAGCCATTAAAGATATGCCCAAAGTGATGTGGCAATTGGCATTAGTCTATTTATTTCAATGGTATGCATTATTTTGTTATTGGCAAAACTCATCTAAAAGTGTTGCACTATCCGTTTGGAAAGCAACTCCTGAAAATACAGAAGCCTATAGTGAAGCTGTGGGTTGGACAGGTTTAGTAAATGGTTGGTACAATGTTGTTACGTTTTTAGTAGCATTTGCACTTGTTGGTTTTGCTAAAAAATATAGTGCAAAGAAAGTACATGCCTTTTGTTTAATTATTGCGGCAGCTGGTTTTTTAGTATTTCCTCATATTGAAAATAAAAACCTATTATTCTTTGCTATTACTGGTTTTGGAATTGGTTGGGCAAGCATGATGGG
>NZ_JBGCDQ010000075.1:0-24493 GCF_045105575.1 Winogradskyella sp.
AAGGCGATGTTTCATTAAATAAGCTAATAGAAATAGGAGAATTCCTTGTCAATAAAATGAATGTGAAGATAAGTTCTGAGTTTGAAAAATACTCTCTTAAATATCAGATAGAATATTTAACTGATAAACTTAATCGTCCTATTCGTGTTTGTGGTATGGTTAAAAACGAAGGAGAACCTGGAGGTGGCCCATTTTGGGTCAAGGATGAAAGTGGAAATGTATCACTTCAAATTGTTGAATCTGCTCAGATAAATAAGAAGAGCAAGCATCAAAAACAAATTTTGAAAAATGCTACACATTTTAATCCAGTTGATTTAGTTTGCGGGACTAAAAATTATAAAGGAGAAAAGTTTGATTTAAAAGACTTTGTTGATTTAAAAACAGCTTTTATTTCTATGAAAACTAAAACGGGTAAAGACCTTAAGGCACTTGAACTTCCTGGATTGTGGAATGGTAGCATGGCAAATTGGAATACTGTATTTATTGAAGTCCCTTTAATCACTTTTAATCCTGTAAAAATAGTAAACGATTTATTAAAAGCACCTCATCAGATTAAATAAAATGCTCGATGAACAAGCCATATTACATGAATTAATATTTAAAGGGATTCGCAGCTCTGGGGCTGGTGGGCAACACGTTAATAAAACATCTTCAAAAGTTGAATTATCATTTAACTTAGAGGCTTCCGAAGTTTTATCTGCAGTACAGAAAGAGAGGCTCAAAATAAATTTAGGAACACGATTAACAAAAGCCTTTGTTTTAATTTTACAATGTGGAGAAAGTCGAAGTCAGCATAAAAATAAATCGATTATTATTAGTCGTTTTTTAGAATTGATTAAAACAAATTTAATTGAAGAAAAAGAACGAATTCCTACAAAGACACCAAAGGCAGTTAAAAAAAAGCGACTAGCCAATAAAAAGAAAAATTCTGAGAAGAAAGCTAATCGTAAACCACCAAACTTAGATTAAATACTATTATCGAAATTCTTATTAGTAATCGCATCATTGTAATATTGTAGTGTTACAATTATAAATAATTCAAATCTATATTATAAAAAAAAAGAACAATCATAATTTGAAAACCAGAAATCTGTTATATATTTGTAACGTTCTCAAAAAAGGGGTGCCTATTTCGGCTGAGATCATACCCATTGAACCTAGAACAGGTAATGCTGTTTAGGAAGCGAGCGTAAAGAAAATGTCCGGTGGACATTTTTGGCGAATGCGATAAAGTTATCAATGTTGGTTTTTTACTCTTGGATCTGATGATGCTTTACGGCTACTTATGACGATTCAAATTAAAAATTCGACATTGTATTTCACTATTGCATGAGTTAGACGCTCTAAAAATCAATTATTAACCAAGAATAATGACCTCTTTTTATTCGATTAAATTATTTAATCGTATGAAAAATTTGTTCGACAATCTCTCAAAAAACAATCGGCAGAGATTAACACTTTCCATTTTTTTATTAAGTCTTTGTTTCACTTATGGACAAGACAAACCAAAAGATTCAACCAAGGTTGAAAAACTAGACGAAGTTCTGGTAAAAGCCGTCCGAGTGGACGCTAAATCACCAATTACGCACAGTAATGTTACTAAAGCACAACTGGCAAAACGCAATTTAGGACAAGACATTCCGATGTTACTTAACTTTTTGCCTTCGGTTGTTACCACATCAGATGCTGGTGCAGGCGTTGGTTACACTGGTATTAGAGTACGTGGTGTTAGTTCGCAATCTACAAATGTTACTATTAATGGTATTCCGTATAATGACGCGGAATCCTTAGGGACATTTTGGGTCAACTTAGGCGACTTTGCATCGTCTGTAGAAAGTTTACAGCTGCAACGTGGTGTTGGAACATCTACCAACGGTTCTGGTGCATTTGGTGCAAGTATCAATGTATTAACTGATGTGGTTTCTAAAGAAGCTTCTGGCGAAATTTCTAATTCCTTCGGAAGTTTTAATACCAGAAAACATACCGTGAAATTTAGTACAGGACTCATGAACGAGCATTTTGAAATTGCTGGGCGTTTGTCTAATATTTCTTCAGATGGTTATATCGATAGGGCTTCGGCAGATTTAAAATCTTATTTTTTACAAGGGTCCTACGTAGACGATAATACTTTGATTAAAGCCATTACTTTTGGTGGTAGTGAAGTGACTTACCAGGCTTGGAATGGATTTGATCCAGCATTTGTTACTGCTCTCGGTGAAAATCCAAATATTGATGAGAACAGACAGTTTAACGTTTCTGGTGCTAATTTTGATGACAATGGAGTCTTGCGATTTTACGACCGAGAAGTTGATGATTACAAGCAAGATCACTTTCAGCTGCATTGGAATGAACGTTATAGCAGTAACTGGTCTACAAATATTGGTCTAAACTACACATATGGTCGTGGATTTTTTGAACAGTTTAGAGAAGATGATAATTTTGAAACCTATGGATTAAATCCATTAACAGTAGATGGACAAACCGTAAACACTACAGATTTGGTAAGACGTCGTTGGTTAGATAATGATTACTACGTGTTTAATGCAAGTGCCAATTACAAGAACAATAATTTAGATATGATTTTTGGTGGTTCGTTTAGCCATTATGATGGTGACCATTTTGGTGAAGTCATTTGGGCAGAATTTGCAAGCCAGAGTGATATTAGAGATCGTTATTATGAAGGTAATGGAAAAAAAAATGATTTCTCAGTGTTTTCAAAAGCAAACTATAGACTTAATGACCGCCTTAAACTCTACGGTGACTTACAAGTTAGAAATGTGAATTACGAGACCTCAGGTATCAACTCTAACTTAACCCTATTTAATGTGGATGAAAACTACACGTTTTTTAACCCGAAAGCTGGTGTTACTTTTGAATATAACGCCAATAATGATTTCTATTTTTCATATGCGCGCGCTAATAGAGAACCCACTAGAGATGATTTTGAAAACGATGCCAAGGTACAACCAGAACAGCTTAACGATTTTGAATTGGGTTGGAGGCACCAAAAAAACAATTTTACCTTTAATGTCAATGGCTATTTTATGCTCTATAACGAGCAGTTGGTGCTTTCTGGACAAATTAATGATGTTGGAGCACCAATACGAACTAACAGTGGCGAAAGTTATAGGTTAGGTTTAGAGCTTGAAGCTGTAATACCAGTAACACCAGAATTAACATTGCAACCAAACGCAACAGTTAGTGCCAATAGAAACCGAGAAACCATCATTTCTTTTGATGGGGAATTACAAAATCTTGGAGCTACAGATATTGCATTTTCACCAAATTTCATTGCAGCTAATGCTATTGTTTACCAACCCATGGAAAATTTACAACTATCAGTATTGAGTAAGTTTGTGGGTTCGCAATTTATGAGTAATACTGAAGCTGAATTGTCTAAGTTAGATAGCTTTTTTACAAACGACTTAAATATTGTGTATACCCTAAAAACAAAATCAGTTTTTAAATCTATTGTATTTACAGGGCTTATAAATAATATGTTTAGTGAAGAGTTTATCACTAATGGATTCTATTACACTTTTGATGACGATTTTACTAATCCAGGAACTATTTCTACAGTAGAAGGTGCTGGTTTTTATCCACAAGCCACCAGAAACTTTTTAGTTGGTGTGACGTTGAACTTTTAATTACTGACAAAAAACGTATTATTACCGATAACCTCAACCCTGTATGGCTGTAACGTACAGGGTTGTGTGTTTTCGCCAAAACCTTGACCTGTAGCCAAACTGAATTGATTAGCATCATCGCAACTACAGACCACAATATCTGCTGTACCAGAATCTTCTAAGGTTGAGCAAGCTACTGGTGGATGTGTAGGATCCGCAGCATCCCAAGCCAACAGTGTTGCTGTATTTAAACGCCACAACCAAATACCATTATTACCTTGATTTGGTACATAAACCCCATTTCCTGAGAATGCGAGTTGACCAAACTGTGGTAAATTAGTATTGACTGTTAGGTTAACACCTGCATCAAATAAAAAGTTACAGTTGGGATTAATGTTGTCATCACCATCACAAGCAACGAGCAGAAAGGTTAATATGAGTACTATATTTTTCATGTGTTTCTATTATTTTTTTTGAATCCAAATAGCTATCGCGAGTATTCTCTATTAATCATTCCCTTGAGTGACAAAAATTTTAGCATGCTAATTTCACAAATAAAAGTTCTTATTCTTCATTGGTGATTTTTTGTCTTTCTGAACTGATTCGTAATTGATTTCTCATCACAAAAACAGCTTTTAACCTGCTCATTTATAGCTTTTTTTAAATGCCAAAATTACGATTATTTCAACTATACCGTAAATATTTTATATATTTGTAATGCAATCTCGTTGACTCGAGATTTTTTTTATGCTGAACAGACTTGTACTGAAACAATTTCAGGTGGTTCGGCATCTTTTATGTATTAAAACGAATGAATTATGAGTAAAGTATCTTATTACACAGCGGAAGGTTTAAAAAAATTACGTGAAGAATTAAATTATCTTAAAGACATAGAGCGTCCTAAAGCGTCGCAAGCTATCGGAGAAGCAAGAGATAAAGGTGATTTAAGTGAAAATGCAGAGTACGATGCAGCCAAAGAAGCACAAGGGATGTTAGAAATGAAAATTTCGAAAATGGAAGAAACCTTGTCTGGTGCGCGTGTTATAGACGAGTCTCAGTTAGATACCTCTAAGGTTTTAGCTTTATCTATCGTTAAAATAAAAAACCAAGTGAATGGCATGGAAATGACCTATACCTTGGTTGCAGAAAGTGAAGCAGACATCACATCTGGTAAAATCTCAGTAAACTCACCTATTGGTAAAGGTTTATTAGGTAAATCAGTTGGTGATACGGCAGAAATACAAGTACCAAGTGGTGCTATGCGGTTTGATATTTTAGAGATTTCGAGATAACAGATACCGCATATCTATTCAACTCCACTTTCGTAAAGTTGAAATTAGAAATATTAAAGTTATATGTCAAAAAGATTCCTTATTACAGGAATCTTTTTATATTTATTTTGAAACTAGAATGCATAACGCTTATTAGATCTAAGAATCATGGCAACACTCTTTACCAAAATAATTTCAGGCGACATACCATCGTATAAAGTTGCAGAAACCGAGAATTTCTTTGCCTTTTTAGATATTAATCCAAACTCTAAAGGCCATACCCTTTGCATTCCAAAAAAAGAAGTGAATAAGATTTTTGATTTGGATGAAGCCAGTTATACGGCTTTAATGCAATTTTCAAGAAACGTAGCCATCGCGATAGAAAAAGCAATTCCTTGTGAGCGCGTTGGGATGACTGTTATTGGTTTGGAAGTACCACACGCTCATGTACATCTCATTCCACTGCATACGATGGAAGACGCACGTTTTATGAACAAGCAAACCTTGACGCCAGATGAGTTTGAAGCTATTGCTGAACGGATTGCTTCGTTTTTGTGATTAATTTTTAAGTATCTCTAATCTTTCTATTGTTGTGTAAACACAAAAAAGCATCTTTTTCTATTATGAAAAAGATGCTTTTTTTAATTTAATATGTTTGAGATTCCTTTTTTCAAAGGAATTTTACCCTTCACAACTAGCACATTCTTTCTTTTGTTTGAATTTCTGTGCTGCGTTCATACTGTGTTGGTAATACAATGATTTTACACCCAACTTCCAAGCTGTAACATAAATCTTGTTAATCTCTTTAACTGGCATATCTGGATGTACCATAATGTTTAAAGATTGTCCTTGATCGATGTGGTTTTGTCTGTTTGCTGCTTGGTAAATCAACGTCATTTGGTCAATTTCAGAATAGGTTTTAAACACATCTTTTTCATGATCTGTAAGTCCTTCTAAATGTTGTACTGATCCATCATAATCTCTGATGCTTTTCCAAACTTCCACCGTATCCATGCCCTTTTCTTCTAAAAGTGCTTTTAAGAATGGGTTTTTAATTGTGGTCTTTATTTTTGCAATATCTTTTACATAACTGTTAGACCAAATTGGCTCAATACCTTGAGATACTTGTCCTAAAATAAACGCTGAAGATGTCGTTGGTGCTACAGCATTTAATGTTGTATTACGTCTGCCATAACCTTTTAACACCTCTGGCTCACCAAATAACACCGCTAATTCTTCTGATGCTTTACGTGATTTTTCACCAATAGTTTTAAATATTTCACTGTTCAGATCAAACGCTTCCTGAGAATCGAAACCTAACATTTTTGATTGTAATAATGAATGCCATCCTAAAGCTCCCATGCCTAAAGCTCTATTGTCTTTAGCGAAATTGTAAGCTTTCTCCATAAACATGAAGGTTTGTCTATCATCACGATCTGGTGAATCTCTAAACTCTTCCAACTTCGTTACAAACTCTTCTAAAACGGCATCTAAGAAATAGACCATGGTTTCTACAGCGTCTGTATCTTTCCACTTATCATAATGCAATAAGTTTATAGATGATAATACACATACAAAAGACCATTTGTCGTTTGTAGGTAACATGATTTCAGAACACAAGTTACTTGCGTAGATTTCGTGATTTTTATCTTGATATACGTCTGGTGCTGCATTGTTGGCATTGTCCTTAAAGAAAATGTAAGGGTATCCTATCTCACCTCTTCTTTGTAATACTTTTGCCCAAATCGCTCTTTTATCTGCGTCGCCTTCAATCATTTGCTCCATCCACTCGTTACCAACAGTAACACCATGCGTTAACTCTTGGATTGGATTTCCTTCTGTTCCTATTTCTAAGAATTCATTTATGTCTGGATGATCTATTGGTAAATACGGTGAAAAACGACCACGTCTTACCGAACCTTGACTTACAACATCTACCATTTTCTCAAACAACTGCATAATGTGAACAGCTCCTGAAGATTCACCATTATTTTTTACTGGTGCACCTCTATGTCTTAATTTACCGAAGTAACCAGAAGTTCCGCCTCCTAATTTAGACATCATTCCAACTTCTGACTGCGTGTAAAGGATATCTCCCATATCGTCAGAAATGTGTGAACCAAAACAACTGATTGGTAAACCACGTTTTTTACCAAAATTAGACCAAACTGGTGAAGCTAAAGAGTAGTAACCTTCTGCCATATAACCATAGAACTTATCTGCAAAACCATCAATCTTCAAGATTTTCTCTGCATTAAGTGCTATTTCTCTTATGCGCTGTTCTGGTGTTGTATCATCAGTAAGATAACCAGAGGCTAAGAATTTACGACTATTTTCTGTTAACCATTTAATTTCTGGTGCTGCGTTAGCGTCTTTTATGGCTTCTTTTCTAGCTTTGAGTAATTCGTCTTTGCTAGATGTTATTGGTGCTGAGGGTTGCGTTTTAATCACGTTGTTTTCGAGGTCTAAGTTAGTGTTGCCGTTCATGGTTTAAAAAAGGTCGTCGCTGGTTATACTTTTAGTTCTTTTACTATAATTGATAGAACGTTTTACGAAGAAGTCTCCATGTTTTGTCCCTATGATTTCATCATCAAACCATTCGGTTTGTTCTAATAAGCTATTGTCGGTTTCAAATATTTTATCAATACCGATGCTTTCTAATGAATTGTTGAATCTATTTTTTACAAATTCTTTAATAACATCTTTTGGCAAGAACTCTAATTCACCAGCTTCAAAAATCCAATCGATAATTTTGCTTTCAGATTCAAAAGCTTCTTCACATAATGATTTTACTAAAACGCTATGCTCTTCATCAAACCACGTTGGATTCTCGTTCTTGATGATGTTAATAATATCTATTCCGAAGTCTCCATGAATCTGCTCTTCTTTAGACGTTGCTTCCACCACATTAGAAATTCCTTTCAACATATTTCTATGCTTATTGAATGCCATGATGATTAAAAATTGAGAGAATAAAGACACATGCTCTATAAATAAAGAGAATAACATTATAGACTCTGCATACTCTTTATTATCGTCACTCTTCGCATTTTTTAAAGCCGTTTCTAAATAATGTACACGTCTCATTATTACGGGTTTTTTCTTTAGTCTTTTAAATTCGTTATTAAGACCTAAGATTTCAAGTAAGTGCGAGTATGCATCGTGGTGACGCACTTCACTTTCGGCAAATGTTGCACCAACAGCACCAATTTCTGGCTTCGGCATTTTACCATAAATATCGCCCCAAAATGATTTCACAGCTACTTCGATTTGAGAAATCGCTAACATTGTGTTTTTAATAGCATTTTGCTCTACAATAGTTAGTCTCGTTTTAAAATCTTGAATATCACTAGTAAAGTTAAATTCTGAATGGATCCAATACGAATGTCTAATTGCATCGACGTATTCGTTAAGTGCAGGATACTCGTAAGGTTTTAAGTTGATACGCTTTTCAAAAACGTTTGTTTTTCTGTTTCTCGTTTGTTCATCTCTATATAAGATGTAGGCTTTAGCTACATCCTGAAACGTACTGTTCATTAATTTAAGCTCAACTAAATCTTGAACCTCTTCTACGGTTGGTAAATATTTTTCGTCTCTTTCTTGACGTTCTAATAAGGCCTCTAAAACATTTTCTGAAATCGCTTTTGCATCTTCTTTGGTACCATTTCCTACAGAAAGCATCGCTTTTTCAACAGCATTAGAAATTTTATTTAAAACAAACGGACTCGTTTCGTAATCTCTTTTAATAATTTGGGTAATCTCTAGTTGTTTGGTTTCCATAATTTTCAATTTAAAGGCTAATTGGTCATTAGAATGATTTTAGTCATTCAAGGTTTCGTTAGTTAATCCGCAAAACGTGTTATAATTTTTTCCCTGATAGGTGTAAAAAAAGTGAACTTATAAGATAGTGTTCACTATTTTATTTTGCTCTCAACAAAGATTGACTTTTGTAGCTTAAAAAGAAAGGTTATTTTAGAAACGTTGTCAACAAGTTTTTAACAACGGCTGTAACGCCTGTAAAACCTAAAGATTGATAAAAAAATTATTAATATATTGAAAATCAATTAATTAAATTGATTTTGTTAAAATACAATTCGTAAGATTTATCGTATTAAAATAAAGGTGAACAAGGGGTTTCATTGATAGTTTTAAGTCCTTGCATCATTAAAATAAGCGCACAAAAAAGAGCGTTTATTTAACGCTCTTTTTTCCCTAATAACTAACTAAAATTAACAGTAAGACTCAAAAGAGTTGCTTATTGTAAATTAACACTGAAATGAAAAGTTTTAATTTAAAAAATTATTCCTTTTGTTGATTAATAGCATTTATCAAAAAGCAAACCCCTAATTTGCTTTCATTTCATGATTTAAATATCTAGATAAATATCTTATTTTCAATATTGTAATGTATAATTGGTAAAAAAAAGTGTATAAACGGCATTTGAACTTTTTACCATAATACTTTTAGACATTCTACACACAAAACCATGCATTATATACATATTAACGACATACACATTTATTATATGTATATCTTTATATTCAATAATTTATAAACATGTTAAGAGCAGTAATTGTAGATGATGAGCCTAAGGCCATCCAAAGTCTTGTTTGGGAACTCAGTAATTTTAGCGAATCCATTGAGGTTATGGCTTCTTTTTCTAACCCAGATGATGCTTTACTCTATTTAGATACACATACACCAGATTGCTTATTTTTAGATGTGCAAATGCCTACCATTGGTGGCTTTCAATTTTTAGAAAAACTTAAAAACATCGACTTTGCGGTAATCATTACAACCGCTTATGATGAGTATGCCATAAAAGCTTTAAAACATGAAGCTATAGATTATTTACTAAAACCTATTGATTCTGATGATTTAAAACTATGCATTGCTAAAATAAAAAAATACAGTGACCGTAATGTCAATGCTTTAAAATTTGAGCATATGCTTACGACGTTTAATGCGCAATTCGACAAAAAGAAGATTACCATTAATACAGACGGCAAATTACTTTTTTTAGATGTTGATGATATTATCTATATAGAATCTGATGGTAATTACAGTACGCTCTATCTGCAAAATCAGAAAAAAATAGTCCTTACCAAAAAATTAAAAGAAGTTGATGCTATTTTACCTGAGCATTATTTTTTTAGAATTCACAACTCATATATCATCAACCTTAATAAAATAAAGGCATTTATTAAAAATGAAGGCTATGTGATTATGGATAGTGATCAAAAAATACCTGTGGCTCGTCAGCGTAAATCAGATTTTTTAGAAAAAATTTAGTTTATGAAACGTTTGTCTCGTCAAAAGGTCTTCTGCCTTTTTATTTTTCTTTTTTTTTACACCTCATCTTTTTTTGCGCAGCAATCTAGTTTTGAAAATACACTCAATTATATTGAAACGAATAAGCCTAAACAGCATACGGTCTTAGATTCCGTTTTAAAACCATTTGAAATCGATAGCCTTAAAATGGCGCGCTTACTTAGTGTCTCTGAAAATAATTCTTATTTCGAAGGTGCTAGCTACGCGCTCAATGCATTAGGCGTTTTACAGCGTAATGTTTCTAACTACGAGCAATCAATTACATTTCACCAAAAAGCAAAAACCTACGCTCAAAAAGCTAAGAGTGATGAGTTTAACGTAATCAGTCTTAACATGATTGGTGTCGCTTACCGACGCATGGATGTTGTTAAGCCTGCTCTCGACTTCCACACGGAAGCCTTAAAAATTGCGTATTCTGTTGTTAATCCGTCTAAAACAATTACCTACAATATTGCAGTATCTCAAAATAGTATCGGAAATATATATTTGGCTTTGCAGCAATATGATCTTGCGATAACACAATTTAACAAGTCTCTAAAAATTGAGAAAAAAACGAATAATAGCTTAGGCCTTGCCATCAATTATCACAATATTGGTTATGCAGAAGAAGCGAAAGGAAATTTAGAAACTGCTTTGATTAACTATGAAAAATCTTTAGAATACAATAATCTTATTGACTCAGAAATGGGACGCGTTATCTGCTACAATAGTATTGGTGGTATTTATCTAAAACAAGAAAATTACAAAAAAGCAGAACCTATAATTAAAGACGGTTTGCGTAAATCTCTGAATTTAGACGATCAATATTACATTACCGCATCTTATCTCAATCTTGGACAACTTAAACTTGAACAAAATAAAATACCCTTAGCAGAAACGCATTTAAAGAAAGCACTGAATATTGCCACGTCTTATAATCTTAAATCGTCCATAGCGACATCGAGTAAATTATTATCTAAGATTAGTCAAAAAAAGAATAATTACAAAGCTGCCTTACAATACTACCAAGATGCTGTAGATATAGAAAACACCATTTTAACAGAAAAAAACCTGCAATACGTTAATGATATTGCTATTGAATATGAAAACGAAAACAAAAACAACCAGATAAAAGCCTTAGCTCTAGAAAACGAAACCGTACGAATTCGATTAGAACGCAACAAAAAAATTCTACTTTACACCTCTCTACTTCTTTTTGTTATTGGCATTATACTCTTTATACTTAACAGAACAAAAGCCCTAAAACGCGATCGACATATTTTAACTTTAGAGCAAGATATGTTGCGAAGCCAAATGAATCCGCATTTCATATTCAACTCGTTAAATTCTATAAAGCTCTATATTATAAATAACGACAAAACGAATGCGGTCTATTATCTCAATAAATTCTCAAAACTTATTCGAAAAATTTTAATGGCGTCAAAAGAAAAAGAAACTTCACTTAACGACGAGCTAGAAACTATGAAGCTTTACATGAATATTGAAAATATTCGTTTTGATAACCAAATTGATTTTACGATTAAAGTTGATCCTACAATAAATATGGAAGTCACCAAAATACCATCGATGGTGCTTCAACCTTTTTTAGAAAATTCACTTTGGCATGGTTTGTCTTCAAAATCTGAAAACAAAAAAATTGATTTAAACGTGAGTAAAAAATCACCAAATTATATTACCGTTGAAATTATTGACAATGGTATTGGACGCATTGCAGCACGAAAAATAAATAATCAAAAAAAACTACAACGGAATTCGGTTGGTATCGATATTACTAAAGCACGTTTGGCTAACTTTTCGGAATCATTTTCAAACTCATATAGCTTACAAATTGAAGATTTATATGATAATGAGACACCTATTGGTACCAAAATAAAGCTAGAGATTCCCACCAATAAAGTAAATCATAATTTTTAACGATTATGCTTTTCTGCTACCTTTTCTAACTCGGCATACCAATCTTCTCCAAATTTTCTTATGAGTGCTTCTTTTACGAATTTATAGACAGGAACTTGTAATTCTTTACCTAGTGAACAAGCCGGATCACAAATTTCCCATTTATCATAATTGACACCCGAAAACTCAGTGTATTCTCTCACTCTAATAGGATACAAATGACAAGATACTGGTTTCTTCCATTTAATTTCACCTTGATTGTAAGCTTCTTCAATACCACAAAGTGCTGTTTTTTTCTCATCGAAAATAACATAAGCACAATCTGCTCCATTAATTAATGGTGTTTCTATCTCACCAAAAGCGGTGACTACAGAAGTTCCTTGCGCTTCAATAACAGCGATACCTTCTTTACGAAGAAATGGTTTCACTTTAGGATAAATATCTTCAAGGATTTTTGCTTCTTCTTTATCTAAGGGAGCACCTGCATCGCCAGCAATACAACAAGCGCCTTTGCAAGCCGAGAGATTGCAAAGAAAATCTTTTTCTATAATCTCTTCTGAGACTATGGTTTTTCCTAGTTGAAACATAACATTCTAATTCGAAACAAAAATAGATAAACTAAGTTGTTATTTAAACCCTCTATTTGAAGTTTATTCATATTTATATTGCAAATCTTTAATATTATCGCACCTTTGCAAAAAATTTGAAATAAATAAGAATTTTTGGTAGATCAAATCACTAATTATCAAATATTTAAACTGTATTTTACCATTATTCAAGATTATAATATTATGGACATAAATCTAAATTTTAAACAAATATTTACGGCCTTTATGGTCCTTTTTGCGGTTATTGATATTGTTGGAAATATTCCAATCATCATAGACCTTAGAAAAAAAGTTGGCCATATACAGAGTGGAAAAGCGTCCATCATAGCTGGTGGCATTATGATTGTTTTTCTGTTTGTCGGAAAAAGTCTCTTAAGCCTTATTGGTGTAGATGTCAACTCTTTTGCCGTTGCTGGTGCTTTTGTTATCTTTTTTATTGCCCTAGAAATGGTTTTGGGTATTACATTATATAAAGACGAAGAACATAATGCCATGACAGCTTCTGTATTTCCTTTAGCATTTCCTTTGATGGCAGGACCAGGAACACTCACAACTTTATTATCTTTGCGTGCAGAGTTTGCTATAGAAAATATTATCGTTGCTGTAATTAGTAACGTTATTGTTATCTATATCGTTTTAAAAACCTCTGCAAAAATTGAACGCATTATAGGTGCTAATGGTATTATGATTGTAAGAAAAGTTTTTGGTGTAATTTTATTAGCCATTGCCGTAAAACTATTTGCTCATAATATTAAGGCCTTATTGGCATAAAAATTAAACAGATTATGAAGATATTCACCATTATTCTATCGGTTATAGCAATTGCGTTGGTCATCTTTAACGCTACTTTATTAGATTTTAATGCACTTTTTGAAGGAGATAGTCAAATCGCATTAATCACTATTATAGCGTCATTATGTGCTATTACATTATTACAAATTCTTAGGATTTCTAAGAAAATTGAAAAGTTATCTAAAACGAGATAAAGCCCAAATAAATTATCCTGACTAACTCAAAAAGATTATTTAGGCTTATCTCGGTTAGGAAACAAATGACTATAAATCGGAATACGTAATTTTAAAACTGCCTTCCGTAATGGTCCAACTATCACCAGAGTTCATTGCAACATCTGTGGTAAAACTAAAATTACCTTCAATCGTTTTAGATGTGGTATCATGAAGTGTAATCATCATATTTCCTTGATTAGCGAAACCATCATCTCCTGCTTCTTGCGATGTCGGTGGAGCATAAAACGCCTGAATAAAAGTAGACGCTAAAGGATCATTTAAAACTGTATATGTACCTGGCTCAATATCCTTTGGTATTGTAAACTGTATCTGTTCTTCATTAGTGCCAGTTGCGCCTGTTAATAGAATCGTATTTATAGATTCATATCTAAATCCTGTTACAGATGGAGGGTTGTAATTTACACCGTCAATTTTTGCAAAAAAAGAATTAGCTCCAGCCATACTTGCTGGAATTTCTTCATCATCATTACAAGAACTCGATAAAATTGCCAAAGTCATAAATAAAATTGTTGTTACTACTTTCATTTTTTAAAATTTAAGTTATTACTGTTTCTTATTAATGACAGTTTTAAAAAGAAGTAAACCATTTACTCTAATTATTTTTAAAACTCTTATGGTATTAAATCTTTTTCTAACTTTGAGTTTACTTTTCAGCCTTAAACACATTAATGAATAAAGAACCTTCAATAGCCGATTTATTGCAGAGCAAAAACAATAGCTTTGAAGTGTTGTATAAAAATTATAAAGATGAATTTATAGGGTTTGCTAGAAAATTTTCGCTCAAAGACGACCAGATTATCGACATCTATCAAGACACGTTTTTAAGTTTTTATGAAAATTTATTAAATGGAAAACTTACAGAATTTACAAGTAGCATAAAAACCTATCTATTTAGTATTGGTAAGTTTAAAATTTATGAATATCTGAGAGCAAATTCAAAATTAAAAATTATCGATACACCTATAAATGCTGAAATCACTATTGAAGATCTCAGTTTAGAAAATGAAGTCCTTTCTGAACAAGAACAACTCGTTAAAACTAACTTTAAAAAACTCGGTAAAGCCTGTCAAGAAATTTTAGAATTATTTTATCTAAAAGGGAAAACACTTGCCGATATTAAAGGCGAAAAAAAATACGAAAATACGGACGTGGTAAAAAGTTTGAAATCGAGATGTCTGAAAAAATTAAAACAACTCGTGACGATATAATATGAAAAACGACGAATTAATAGCACTTTATTTTGAAGGTCAACTCAACGCAGACCAAAGCACACGCTTTAACCAGTTGTTACAAAGCGATAGCGCGTTTAAATCTCAAGTAATGCTTGAAGAGCAGGTAAAAACCGCTATTATTTCTATAAAAAAAGACGAACTACATCAAAAGCTAAAACAATTAGAACAACCTAAAAAAACTTCTAAATATCTGCTCGTAGCTATTGCAGCATCATTAGTGATAGCCTTAGGGATTTTTAGTTTGCTACAACCTACAAATAGTGTTTCTAACGATGCTTTGTTCGCCCAGTATTTTAAGCCTTATACTAATATTATTGCACCTGCATCACGTGGTGACGTAACTGAAAACAAAATCTCAGAAGCCTTTAGATATTATGACTTAAAAGATTATAAAACCGCTTTAATTAAGTTTGATTCGCTCTATGCCTCAACCCAAAAAAGCTATTATTTATTTTATAAAGCTATTTGCCAATTACAGCTTGGTAATACCAAAAACGCCATTGCGCTATTTAAAACGCATCAAAACTACAGCGATAAATTATCTGAACAAACACTTTGGTATTTGGCATTGGCACATTTAAAAACAAATAATACCAAAGACGCTAAAAGGTTACTACAGACTATAAGTACCCAAAAGTCTTACAAATACAAATCTGCAGAAGCTCTTCTTAAAAAAATAAGATAAATACGTTTACTTTTTTATAAAGTTGTCATTAATAGAAAACAACCTATTAAAACACTATTAATTATGAAAAATGTACTCTTTATTTTAAGCCTCATATTAATCGTCTGCACAAGTTGTGATAAAGACGATGATACCACAAACCAAGCCGAAAATACTTATGCAAGCTTAAGTAATATTTCTGGTGAAGAAGGGAGTAGAATAATAGTTACCCAAAACAATGAAGAATTAATCTTTAGCGGTTCTAATGTATTGGGCTGGAGTGGTGGCCAACTTCTAAATTTAAATTATTATTCAACTTTACGATTACTACATGACGATTTTGAAACTATAGGCATATGGTTTTCTGTGCCGCAAGGTTTAAACTTTGTTGACACTGCAGTTGGCTCACACGGCTTACATGGTTTTACAGTGCAACTTCAAGACACTCAAAACTTAGATGGCCCTATTGTAGAAATGTACTTAGATACAGCAGGTCCTGGAGATAGACCACAATTTTTTGGAGATTTAGAAATTAGAAGAAGTGTTGAACACCTCGGAACAGTTTACGATATGGTAGGTACTTTTGAAATCACACGAGAAGGACAAACAGTTAAAGGGTTATTCTGGAAAAAAGAAGTTGCCAATTGGTAAATAAATCTCAATGCATTACACTAAACGTCTTAAGTTAATTTTTAAGGCGTTTTTTTATAAACCAGCTCAGTATTAAAACCAATATTAGCACCAAACCTACATACCACCAATTATTGGTTTGAGAAATAATAGCAGACGTATCTCCAGTTAACACAAAACCTGCCCAATAGTAAGGGTGTTTTAAGTTTGGATCTTCAGTAGTTTTTAGATAATCTATTTTGGCATTTTTTAAAGACACGCTTTTAGAATTTCCTGCTTTAAGGTGCTTATAAAATGAGGTCATTATTTTCTGAGTCGCGTCATCTGGTGCGCTCCATAAGCTTGACAAAACAGAAGGCACTCCTGCTGCAGTAAAAGCGGTGTTCATAGATACAATGCCTTGCCCTGTTTTAAATTCGCCAACACCTGTATTGCAAGCGCTTAACACTGCCATATCTGCATTTAAATTTAAACCGTATAATTCTGATATATAAAGCTCATAGTCTTTATCATTATCTGAAAATACCAAACTACTCAATTCTGCATCTTGGTCGTTTATAAACGAATGCATAGACAAATGCAAAATAGAATAGTCTTTTGACAGCGTTTTAAAAGAAGCCTTTGAAGCTTTATCATTAGTATACAAATCACAGTTGTCAAACATTTTTGATATAGATTCAACTTCTTTTAAAGTACCGTCTAAATAGTAGGGTTCGCCTCTTACTGCCAATTGTAAATCTGAAGGTGCAAATGAACTGTAAGAAGGTGCAAATAAAGCAATATTGTTTTTGCTCCTATGTTTTAAAGGCAAAGAGACATTACCCAAAAAGCTTAAAGATGAGGCATAACTGATGGTTGTTGTCTCTAAAAGATAATCGTTTTTATTAACTAAAATCTCAAAAGGCAAATAATTCAGAATACCATCTGAGATAATGTAAATGGAATTTGATACACGTTTTGCATCACTATCAGGTATTAATTTATCGTATAAATATTTAGTATTTTCCTTTATGGCTTCCGAGGCTATACTTAAATCCTTTAATTGTGTTAAGGTTTGTTCAATTTTAGTACGTATTGTTTTGTAATCTTCAATTTCATCAATTATGACACCGCCTTTGTTAAAGACGAGCCTAAATAATGTGCTATCAATAACTTTATATTTAAGGATATATTTGGTCTGTAAACCTTCTAAAGGATTCTGTGCATTAATGAGATGAGCTATTCTATTTGGATTCGCCTTAAGCTGCTCATCAATTTTTTCAAGTTTTAGATTTTCTTCAAAAATGAGTTGATTAATACTATCCGACTTTTGAGCTAAATTTTTTCTCTTTAAATAGGTAATATTCGATCTTATAAATTGCTCTTCAGCAATTAAATGATCCAACTCCGTTTGTTCAGCATCTATTCTATTATTTAAAAACAAATTGAGCAAAAATTTGGATTCAATAGCTTCTGCGAAACTCAAAAATCTATTTTGTTCTTCTTTATTCAATTCTCCTTTAGATGCTTTGGAATAAAAATAATGGCATATTTTAGTATACATGCCATTAACCTTTTCATTTAAAACGTCTTGATTAAAATTAGCTCGAAATTGTTTCAGTGCAAGCCAGTAAAGCTTTTCAATAATTACTTCATTCTGTTTCGATGCATTTTGCAACCCTTCTGCAAAGAAAATTAAATGATTTGCATCTCGAAGCACTGTGCTAGGCACAAAATCCTCATAAGTTAAGGTTCTTATATCCAAATCTTTATTTTCATCTGAAAAACTATGTAAAACCTCATTAATAAACACATAGGCTTTATCATAATTATTGATTTTAATGTTAAGTAGAATGTTTTGCTCAAGACTATTTTTTGTCATAAACCATGGTAAATCCTTCTTTTGATACAAACGGTTTAATAAAGTTTGTGCTTCGTCGTAACGCCCTAGACCAATAAAAATCTTAGCTTTTTCCATGTCATAATCCTCTGCTAAAAAACCTAAATCAATTGAAGGAAAAAAGGCTGAACCTCTATCTAAATATTGTAAAGCTTTCGCACTATCCTCATACCTGTAATTCTTAGCTACAAACAAAAAACTTAGGCTTGCTAAATCCTTTTGTATGTCATTGAACTTTTGGCTTTTAGATTGTTTTATAATTTCGTCTAAATGATAAAGCATTTGTTCTTCATTACCTGTTAACCAATAGACTTCAATAAGATAGGCATGGAGTTCAACTTCTTTTGTAATATCTCTTTTAGATAATCCTAATGTGTCCGTTTTACTCAAACTTTTTTCATAGACCTGAAAACTTTTTTTTAAATAACTAATTGCTTCATAAAAATTACCTTGACCAGTCTCATAAGATGAAAGACTCGTATAAAAATCAGTAAGATAGTACATGTCTAATCCTTCCGCTTTTTCAAATAAGGCTTCTGCTTTTTTTAAATATGCAATATAGGTCTTAGAACTGTTCAAAAATCTCGCACTATAAACTTGTGCTATATCTAAATATAGCTTTCCTAATAATTCAGGATTATCAAGCTGTAACCTGTTATAAAGTGCTTCTGCGTCGTTAAACCTGTTAATAGAAACCTGTATTTTACCAACTTCTCTAGAACTTGAAACAGCCTTCTGTAATGTTTTTAACAAGCTTAACGAATCAATATTTTGGCTCTTGTAATGATAATCTATTGCCTTTGAAATATAAACATCACTATCTTTTATATTACGCACGTAGTTATTAGCAAATGTATACATGCGATTGTAGGCTTGGTACATGCGTTTTGGTTCCACCTTATAGGTCTCTAATTCTTTGATTTGAAATTGTAAATTCTTATAAGCCTCAGCTCTTTTATCCTTGTCTTCAATATGAACTTCATTTCTAGAAATGCCTCTTAATAACTCTAAAAATGGAATGGTATCTGCCTGAGTACTTTTTGCTATATCAATAGCCTTCTGTCTATAAGCTAAAGCCTTTTTGAATTCAGAATTAGCCTGCAAAGAATCTGCAATTTTAGTTTGCTCTTGCCATGAATTCTGAGCAGTGCTTGGTGTAAAATAAGCTAGAAGAATTAGAATTGAATAGATAAGTTTCATTGATGGTCAGATAATTGAGTTAAATTTAAGATATTTAAACCAAATCAATTCATTATTAAAATAGAGATTTAACTTTGTCTTTTCAAAACAACAATATATGCTAGATACATTAATTATCGGAGGAGGCGCAGCAGGTTTATCTTGTGCACTAGTTTTAGGCTCTGCAAGGGAAAAAGAATTTGCAAAAGGTAAAAACATAGCCATCATTACACATCAAAAAACATCGCATCTTCAAACCGCCTTATTTAATAATGTATTAGGATTGCAGCCAGGCACTTTAGGAACTGATATTCTAAAAGATGGCAAAAAACAATTGGCTGAGCTTTACCCTCATATCCTTCAAATAGAAAAGGAAAAAGTAACACAAATTGAAAGACAACAAGATCATTTTAAGGTGACTACAAATAAAAGTTCTTACGAATCAAAAATAGTCGTCGTTGCTGTAGGTTATACTGATTTGATAACCATTAAAGGTCTAGATGATTTTATTGAACCACATCCTAGAGCTGCTATTGAAAAAAGTAGAATCTGGCTAAAAAACACAGACCATCTTATTGAAAAAGATTTGTACGTTGCTGGTACGTTAGCAGGTTGGAGAAGTCAGTTTGCTATGGCATCTGGAAGTGGTGCACATGTGGCTACGGATATTTTAACGCTTTGGAATGGTGGTAAGCACACTAAGATTCATGATAAAATTTAAATCGTTACTGTTGCTCCACATTTGGGTATTCGGTACTTAAAAGAATCACTTCTTGTACCATAATATCTTCTTTATTAATGATTTCTTCGAAGGCATTATCATCAAATAATTGCCTTGCTAATGTGGCTTTAATAATGCGTCTTATTTCATCATTATAAGCTACGAATACAATATCGGTACGCTCCTTTTTATTCACGTACTCTTGAAAACGCACCACAATATCGTCACTCACTTCAAAATTATTTATAAAATCGTATTTAGAAATATCTTGATAGATGGTTCGGTCCTTATCTAATTCTTCAAAGACGAAATAACCAAAATGCCCTCTGCGTCTTAAATAATTAATGGTTTCATTATCGAACAAACGATCGACAGGTACAAATACATCTGGAATAATACCTCCACCTCCATAAACCACTTTGCCTTTTGGTGTTGTAAATTTTAAAGAATCATCAACTTCTATACTTTCTTCATCTGCCAACTCACCAGTTCTTAGTCGCTTGTAATAATCCCTATAATAACTATTATTATCTCCATTGGTATAAGGTCTTTGTATGGAGCGCCCTGTTGGAGTGTAATATCTAGATACCGTTAATCTTACAGCACTACCGTCACCTAAGGCCATTTCGCGCTGTACCAATCCTTTTCCGTAAGATCGTCTTCCTATAATAGTGCCTTTATCATTATCTTGAAGTGCTCCTGCAATTACTTCACTAGCCGATGCCGAATTTTCATTAATTAGAATATAAATTTCACCATCTTCAAAATCTCCTCGTTTTGTAGCATACGTTCTTTCTTCATTGCCTTTTTTATCTCTTGTAAACAGTATGAGTTTATCGTCTTCTAAAAATTCGTCTGCAATTTGTTCGGCTATACCCAAAAAGCCACCTGGATTATCTCTAAGATCTAACGCTAATTTTGTGGCTCCTAAATCCTTAAGTTCGTCTAAGGCATCCTTAAATTCCACAAAGGTAGATTCGGCAAAACGATTCATTTTTATATAACCTAACTCGTCCGTAAGCATATATGCTGCATCCACACTTTTTATAGGAATGTTTTTGCGCTTCACATCAAATTCTAACAAACCTTCTTCTCCTTTTCTAAAAACCGTAAGTTTTACGTTTGTATTTTTTTCACCTCTTAGCTTTTCGCCAATTAACTCATTATCAAAACGATCACCATACAACGTGTCGCCATCAGCTAAAATAATGCGGTCTCCACTCATAATACCAGCACGTTCACTTGGCCCTCCCTCTGTTGGCTTAACTACAGCAATAGAATCTCGGTAAGGATAAAAATTAATACCTATGCCAATAAAATCACCTTTCATATTTTCGGTGATGCGCTTTAAGTCTTCCTTAGGAATGTAAGTAGAATGTGGATCTAAGTTATTTAAAATGCCATTGACCGTTACATCTACAATACTATCTGTATTGACTTCCTCAACATATTCGTAATCAATATAATCTATAAGTCGGTTGAGTTTATCTTTTTTGCTATTAGTTGAAAAAAGATTATCTGAGGTATCTGCAAAATTTAATTTTCCACCAATCATCACTCCTGCTGCAATTGCAATTCCAATAATTAGCGGTATGTATTTGTTTTTTGTTGTCATAATATGTCCTGAAAAAACAGGAATGCTAATCTATATCTTCTATAAGTTCAATTTCAATACCTGCTTTTTCAAGGAAATCAATACCTGAACAATCTCTATAGCCTTTACTATAAACGACTCTTACAATACCAGCTTGGTGAATTAATTTACTACAGTCTTTACAAGGCGACAGCGTAATATATAAAGTCGCACCTTTACAAGATTGTGTTGATGATGCTACTTTAAGAATGGCATTAGCTTCAGCATGAAGCACATACCACTTGGTATAGCCTTCATCGTCTTCGCAATAATTTTCAAAACCGGTTGGCGTGCCATTGTAACCATCAGAAATGATCATACGGTCTTTTACTATAAGTGCACCTACTTGTTTGCGCTTACAATGCGATAGTTTACCCCATTCTTGTGCGATACGTAAGTACGCTTTATCGTAACGCAACTGTTTTTTTTCTGACATTAAAGGAATGATATTGTTAAACGTATTCTATTGTTAACGAAGATAAATGTATCCTATTTTATAACCAATTTACTTGCCGTTAAAGTTTTACCAAACTTTACTCGGTTAATTGAGCAGATCGCTTCCCATAATCATCGGAATTACCAATCCAACCACCACAGCAGAAATGACCATTACCCAATCGCGACGCGACAATCTAAATATAGTTTGACATAAAAAGCCTATAAATAAAACGATAAATACAATAATCACTTGCGCTAATTCTATACCTAAGGCAAATTCTATTAAAAGTTCTAATTTATTTTCAGACTGACCAGAAAACATTTTAAACTCTCTCGCAAAGCCTAATCCATGTACCAATCCAAAAAATAAGGTGGTAAAAAACAACAGACCGACCTTAGTGCTTTTAAATTTTTTTCCAGCCGTAAACACATTGTAAAGCGCAGCAATTAAAATTGTTACAGGTATTAAAAACTCTACCAGTTTTCCATTAACACTTACAATACCATAAGCCGCTAAAACCAAGGATAAGGTATGGCCAAGTGTAAACGTAGTGACGAGCAACAGCACCCGTTTCCAATCTTTAAAAAGATAGGGAACAGCCAATACCATTAAAAAAAGGACGTGATCGTAACCGTTGATATCTAGTACGTGGTTCATGCCATATTGTACGTTGAACCAAAAATTTTCTAGCATAATTAACACCTTTGTGAGAAATCAAAGTTACGATAAATACCAAATGTTTCTCTTAAAATAAAGTGAATATAATTTGTATAATACCCTTTTGTTTTGCAATTTTACATTTCACAAAGTTCAAATAACTTATTGAGTTGTTATCAAGAAAGGTGGAGGGATTAGACCCTTTGAAACCTTAGCAACCCTTAGACTTACTAAGAAGGTGCTAAATTCTACTTAATTTTCGATTCATTTATCGTAAAGTTTAGATAGATAACCCAACGTAATTACCCATTTGTAGTTCCACTTTCTTTTTAACATTTTTTAGTTTAAGTACGTCTCTATATTGATGCGTTTTGACTTTTGGTTTAACTAAAAAAGTAAAACTATGAGTATGCTTAAAAATGACATTTATACCGCAATCCAAAAACGAATTCTCGTTTTAGACGGAGCCATGGGCACCATGTTACAGCAATATAATTTCTCTGAAGACGATTATCGTAGAGACCGTTTTAAAGACTATCCGACCTCATTAAAGGGAAACAATGACCTACTATCCTTAACCCAACCCAAAGCCATAGCAGAGATTCATACAAAATATTTTGAAGCTGGTGCAGATATCGTTGAAACGAACACCTTCTCCGGAACTTCAATTGCTATGGCAGATTATAACATGGAACATTTAGTTTACGAGCTTAATTATGAGTCCGCAAAAATTGCAAAAAAGGTTGCGGAGCAATTCACAAAAGAGAATCCTGAAAAACCAAGATTCGTTGCTGGTAGTATTGGCCCAACGAATAAAACGGCAAGTTTATCGCCAGATGTAAACCGACCAGAATACAGAGCCATAACCTTTAACGACTTACGGGTTTCCTATAAAGAGCAAGTTGAAGCCTTAATTGATGGTGGTGTAGATTTACTTTTGGTTGAAACCATTTTCGACACCTTAAACGCGAAAGCCGCACTATTCGCTATTGAAGAAGTTAAAGAAGAACGTAATATTGACATTCCGATTATGGTTTCCGGGACCATTACAGATGCCTCAGGACGAACACTTTCTGGGCAAACCGTTGAAGCATTCCTGACCTCCGTTTCGCACATTCCTTTATTGAGTGTTGGTTTTAATTGCGCACTTGGTGCAGAACAGCTTCAACCTTACTTACAACGACTCTCTAATGAAACTGAATTCTATACCTCAGCTCATCCCAATGCGGGTTTGCCGAATGCTTTTGGAGAATACGACCAATCACCTAAAGAGATGCAAAAGTTTATTGAAGCCTATCTAAAAGACGGTATTATAAATATTATTGGTGGTTGTTGTGGCACAAGTCCGGAACACATTAAAGCCATCGCTGAAGTGGCTAAAAATTATGAACCTAGAAAGTTAGTTGTTAGTTTTTAGTTGTTGGTTGTTGGTTAAAAATTAAAAGACATGAATTATACAGAATTAGATGTTTGGAAAACATCAAGAGCATTAGTTAAAAACGTTTATTTATTAAGTAATTTATTTCCTAAAGAAGAATTGTATGCCTTGACGAATCAGGTTAGACGATGTTCAATATCCATACCTTCAAATATTGCAGAAGGATTAGGGCGACAATCTAACAAAGAAACCATTCATTTTTTATACATCTCAAGAGGTTCATTGTTTGAACTTGAAACGCAACTATTTTTAGCTTTTGATTTA